>JAFGJQ010000015.1 GCA_016929015.1 Phycisphaerae bacterium
CCGTCATGAAGCAGACGATGCGCACTCGCTGGGCGTCGTGCTGGTCGGCCAAACATGCCTCGATGGCCTTCATCATCTCCGTGCCGCCGCTGCCCTGGAGACTGGCCAGGTATTCCTGCGCCTCGGCCCGGTTCTCCGGCGTGTTGGGCACCGGGCCGGGGAAGCAGAACCCCACGCCGCCTTCGAACGTCATAAGGTTGAACGTGTCATTCGAATTGAGGTTCTCGATGCACAGGGTCATCGTCTTTTTGGCGGTGTCGATGGGGAACCCGCTCATCGACCCGCTCTTGTCGATGACGAAGATCATCTCTTTCGGCACGATCCACTCCGGCGGAACCTGCTGCGGCGGCTGGAGGATCAGCGTGAAGAACCCGCCGCGGGCGTCGAGATACGGCAAAAGCGTGTCGCCGATGTCCTTGGTGGTTGTCGTGTACTTCAGTACGAAATCCTTGTTCGGAATGGCTTTCTTGTCCTGCAGCTTGATGATCGCCTGGGATTTGGCCGCGTCCGTGTACTCCACGTCCACCGCATGCTGGAGTGATTGCAGGTCCAGCAGCGGGAAACCGGCGAGAATGTCCACGGACATCGAGATGTCGTGCCCGGCCCGCATCCCGGCCAGCACCACCGGTGGACTGATGCGGCTTGCATCCGGCACCTGGTCCGTGTCGATCGCCCACCCCGTGCCCCGCGGAATCGGAGCGGCCGGATCGTACGCGAAATACCGATCGCCGATCCGGCCGAGTTCGCCGTCCAGGTAGAAGCTCCCGTCCTCCGTCGTGCCGTCGGCGTACGTGATGGTGAACGAGTGCCACGGCGCGTACTGCCAGTTCTCCGGCTTCTGCACAAGCGCGGCGTGCAGCAGGCAGGCTCGGGCCTGTTCTTCGCTCAGAGCGGCGCGCTGGCCGGTGTCGGCAACTGCGTTCTGCAGCACGAACTCCACCACCTGCCTCGACTTGAGCACCTCACCGCGCAGCGGTTGCAGCCCTTCCGGCAGCTTCACCGGCGGCGCGGTCGGCGCACCCGGCATGTAGCGCGGGCCGACGACCATCGGGAAGTCAAACGTGTACGTGCCGTCCTCCCAGTCCAGCGTCTCCACGTACGCGATGCGAATCTCCACGCGGGCACCCGGCTCGATGTTTGCCACGGACTGCGTGAAGATGTTCGGCCGATCCTGCTCCAGCAGGCTGGCTACGTGTCCGGCCGCTTTTGCATCTTCGTAGATCTGCCGGGCCTCCTCCCGCGGCTTGATGACGCCGCGGATGACGCGTTCGCCGACGGTCATCGTCATGTCATCCACGGCCGCGTTCTGCGACAGCGGAAAAACGTAGACCCCTTCGATTTTGTAGTCGAAGGGGTTGTGGAACTTCTGCGTGACCTCCACCCGGGCCACGAACCCGGTGATCCGCACGTCCACATCCGTATGCTCCAGCGGGCAGGGGCCCAGGCTTTGCCCATCCGAACCCGTCGCCTGGAGCATGCCTTCGCTGATCTTCTCCTGCCCCCAGGCCGGCCCTGCCAGCCCGAATCCACCCGCCACCAGCCCGCCGACAATCGCCATAACCGCCTTTGGTTTCATAACTTAAACTCCTACGCTGAACATCCCTCTGCCCCCCTCGTGTGGAACCACCTTCTCGTGTCGAACCACCTTCCTAGGTGGAACCACTTTCTCGTGTGGGACCGGCTTTCTTGTGTGGGACCGGCTTTCTCGCCACGGCGAGTCGCCTGCGGAGACCAGCCGGTCTTCATTCCCTTGTGGGACCGGCTTTCCAGCCGGTCTCGGGGCCCCCTGCACCGCATTAGACCCGCCAAACCGGCATTGGTTCCCGGATTTCGGGCAGGCGGCCCGAAAACCGATCGCCCCCGATCAGGCACCGGCCAATCGCCGCGCATGTTCAGGCTACGTTGCCCGGGCCGGTCGCCATGGAAGAATGCGTGTCATCCCAACCCGCCGAACCGCGCTGCGCCGTGCCGCTGCTGCCCTACCAGCGTGACGACGTGTGCTCCGCCGCGCGGTTCCGCTGGAGCTGCTGGTCGCGGCAGACCGGCAAATCGTTCACCAAATCGCTGCGTCGCATTCTTCGCGGCCTGGCTCGCCGGCGCAACCAGGTGTTCCTGTCCGCCAGCGAACGCCAGAGCCTGGAACTGATGGCCAAGGCCCGCATGCACTGCCAGGCCCTTCAGATCGCCTTTGACTCCTACCTTGGCGTGAACAAAACCGACCTCACCTGCAAGCAATGCGAGATCATCCTGCCGCACCAGGTCCGGATCATCGCCCTGCCCGCCAATCCGCGCACGGTCCGCGGCTTCACCGGCGACGTGCTGCTCGACGAGTTCGCCATGCACGAGAACGACCGCGAAATCTGGGCGGCCGTCTTCCCGACCGTGCTGCGCGGCGACGGCGAGCTGGACGTGGCCTCCACGCCCCGCGGCCTGTCCAACGTGTTCGCCGAGCTTCGCGACAACGAGCAGTTCAGCCACTCCACGGTGACCCTGCCGGACGCCATCGCCCAGGGCCTGAACGTTGATCTGGAGGCCATCCGCCGCTCTATGGGCGATGAGGAGCTGTTCCGCCAGGAGTTTCTGTGCGAGTTTCTGGACGAGGCCACCGCCTTTCTGACGCACGCGCAGATCGCCGCCTGCGAAGACGCCCGGCTGATGAAGGACCGCGACCTCACCGAGCTGCGTGCGCTTCGCGCGGACCTCTACGCCGGTGTGGACATCGGGCGCAAGCGCGATCTCACCGTGCTATGGGTACTTTCCCCGGACGGTGAAGACCTGGTGACACAGGCCGTCTATGAGTTGTCTACGGCCCCGTTCCGCGAGCAGTTCGCGCTGCTTTCCGAGTTGTTGTCGCTTCGTTCTCTGCGCCGCTGCTGTATTGACGCGGGCGGGCTGGGGATGCAACTGGCGGAGCAGGCGGTGGAGGCGTTCGGGGCACATCGGGTGGAGCCCGTGACCTTCACGGCCGCGATCAAATCCGAGCTGGCCGGCCGGCTGCGTGTGATCGTCGAAGCCGGCCGCATCCGCATTCCGGCCGACGAGGCCATCCGCAACGACTGGCACAGCCTGCAACGCTGCGTCACCGCCGCCGGCCACTTGCGTCTCGACGCCGGCCACGCCGGCGGCAGCCACGCCGACCGCTTCTGGGCCGCCGCATTGGCCGTCCACGCCGCCGACTCCGCCCCCGGCCGGGCCGAAATCCTCACCGCCCCCGCGCTGACGTTCGCCCGGAAGGGAACGTGGTGATGTGTCGGGCAGTCTTGCGGGTTCTCGAAGCCGGGTGCCATGCCCGTAGGCTTCAGCCTCGGGCATGATCAAAACACGACAGGCCGGACGCCCGGCTCCATGCCCGACCGCCTGCGTTGGACATTCGACATTTGACATTGGCCATTTGACATTGGGCATTCGCCATCCCCCCTCGTCACTACGACTCGGTGCTCGATGCCGTCGCGGGAGGCAGAGGTGCCCGCTTGTTCAGCACGCGGTCGAGTTGGCGGATCGCCTGGCGCAGGCGCTGCTCGTTCTCCACCAGGGCGATACGGACGTGGTTCTCACCGTTTTCGCCGAAGCCGCGGCCGGGTGCCAGGGCCACTTCCGCCTCGTCCATCATCCGCAGGCAGAACTCGATGGACCCTTGGCCGGCCAGGTGCTCGTCAGACACCCTCGCCCAGACGAACATGCCGGCCCGCGGCACCTGGGCCTCCCAGCCCAGACGCCGGCAGCCCTCGATCACCACGTCGCGCCGCGCCTGGTACCGGGCCGCCTGTTCCTGCACGTCCGGCTCGCAATGCCGCATGGCGATGATGCTGGCGATCTGGATCGGCTGGAAGACACCGTAGTCGTAATAGCCCTTCACGGTGGCCAGCGCCTCGATCATGTCGGCGTTGCCCGCGCAGAACCCGATCCGCCAGCCCGCCATGTTGTACTGCTTGCTGAGCGTGGTGAACTCCACGCCCACGTCCTTCGCGCCCGGGGCGGCCAGGAAGCTGGGGGCCCGGTAGCCGTCAAAGCAGCTTTCCGCGTACGCGAAATCGTGGATCACGTACACGCCGAACAGGTCGGCCAGCGCCACCACCTGCTCAAAAAACATCGGCTCGATCGTCCGGCCGGTCGGGTTATTCGGGAAGTTCAGCAGAATGAGCTTCGGACGCGGGTACAGGTGCTGCAGCACGTAGGCGATGCGGTCCAGGAACGCGTCGTCATTGCCCAGCACCACGGAAATCACATTTGCACCGGCCAAGGCGGGTCCGTAGACGTGGATGGGAAAGGCCGGATCGCCCACCACCACTGTATCGCCCGGCCCCAGCAGCCCCAGGCACATGTGGCTGAGGCCCTCCTTGCTTCCCAGGCAGGCGATGACTTCCTTTTCGGGATCGAGTTTGACGCCCCATTTCTCTTCGTACTTGCGGGCGACGTCGCGCCGCAGGTTGAAGACACCCTTGGATGCGCTGTACCGGTGATTCCGCGGGTCCTGGGCCGCCTCGCAGAGCTTGTCCACGATAATCTTCGGCGTAGGGTCGCTGGGATTGCCCATGCCCAGGTCGATGATGTCGATCCCCTGCTGCCGCTTGGCGTGTCGCAGCGCGTTGATCCGCCCGAACAGGTACGGCGGCAGCCGCCTGATCCGCCCCGCCGGCTCAAAAGGTCGCTTGGCCATACGTTCAGTATACCCCAAAACCCGGCGGACGATGACTACAGCCGCGGATCGACCGGTTCGCTTTCCAGGGCCAGAACGCCGAACACGCACTCGTGCACCCGGCGGAGGGGCTCGCCACGAACGAATCGCTCCAGGGCCTCCACGCCGAGAGCAAACTCCCGCAGGGCAAGCGAACGCTTGGCCGCCAGGCCGCGCGAGCGCAGGCGTTCCAGGTGTTCGGGCAATGTGTACTCGGGTCCGTAGATGATCCGCAGGTACTCCCGCCCGCGACACTTGACGGCCGGCTGCACCAGCCCGCGCCGGCCGCGGGCCACGAAATCCAGCGGCTTGACCACCATGCCCTCGCCCCCGCGAGCAGTAAGCGCCTCCCACCAGTCGATGCCCGCCTGTTCGCTTTCCGGATCGGTGAGGTCAACCACCTGATACGGCGTCGCAAGCAACACTTCGCCATCGGCCTTGCACACGCCGGCCAGCGTCTCCATGTGCCAGACGTGGTCGCGATCCACGTGGACCCGGCCCTCCGTCGCCAGCAGGTGGAAGGGAGCGAGCTTCAGGTCCGCGACCGACGCCACCGGCCAGCAGTATTGACGCCAGGCACGCACGTAGCGATCGGCCAGATCTGCCCGTTCGCGATGCCGAGCCAGCAGCGGTGCCACGTCGAGGCCGGCGGCCGCCGCGTGTTCGAGGCTGGCCGTCGCCTCGGCCAGGGCCGCCCGGGCGGCCACGCCGACGGGCGCGTACTGCTCGCGCAGCAACGCCTGCGCCTTGGCCGACCAGGGCATCAATTCGCAATCGAGGCAGACCCAGTCCGTGTGAAACGTCTCCCAGACACCGGCCGCCGTCAGCGCGATGCGCAGGCGGTCCAGCAACTCCCGTTCCGTCTGCGCGTCGTCGAAGAACCGTCGCCCCGTGCGCGTGTAGACAATGCCGGCGCCTTCCTCGATCACGCCGAACCGGCGGCAGGCCGCGATCTCGTCGCGGCAGACAATGACCACCGCGCGGGAGCCCATGTGCTTTTCCTCACAGATGGCCTTCGGCTGGCCGTTTGTGCGGTAGTAGGCAAACGCCTCGCGCGGGTGTTCCAACAGACCTTTGTCGCTTGAGGTTTCGCAGGGCGACATCGTCGGCGGCAGGTAGATGAGCCACTTGGGGTTGGCGGCGAAGCGGCTCATGACCTCGAGGGCGGCGGCGCCCTCTTCCTCGCGAATAATCACGTTCTGCCGAAGCCGCGTGGAGATGATCTGCTTGCCGAGCAGATCGCCGAGGTCCAGCACGTCGTCGTACGCCTGCTGGGCCGACAGGCCCTCCGGCGCTGCCGGCAGGAACGGTCGCTTGGACTCCGCGTACGCCCGGGCGGCCGGCACGGAGACAAGCTCCTTTTCCGGATACCGCAGCGCGGTCAACCGGCCGCCGAACACGCAGCCCGTGTCGACGTTGATCGTACGATTGAGCCACTCCGCCTCCGGCACGGGCGTGTGGCCGTAGACGACCATGGCGTGCCCGCGGTACTCGGCCGCCCAGTTGTAGCGGATGGGCAGGCCGAACTCATCGGTCTCACCGGTGGTTTCGCCGTACAGAGCGAACTCGCGCACGCGGCCGGAACCGCGGCCTTGAAACTCGGCCTTCATGCCCGCGTGGGCCACAACGAGCCGACCCTCATCCAGCACGTAATGGCTGATGAGGCCGTCCAAGAACTCCGCAATCTGGCGGTGGAGTTCGGCGGGTTCCGCTTCGAGCTGGGCAATGCTTTCTGCCAGCCCGTGCGTCACCTGGACGTTTTTGCCGCGCAGCTTCCTCAGAAGCTTGACGTCGTGGTTGCCGGGCACGCATAGAGCCGTTTCCTGCTGCACCATGCTCATGACCAGGCGCAGCACGTGCGGAATTTTCGGGCCGCGGTCAACGAGGTCGCCAAGGAAGACGGCTTTTCGTCCGGACGGCGGCGTGATGTGGTATTCGCCATCGGTCCCGTCCTTCGCAGCTTCCACGCGATAGCCCAGTTGCGACAGCAACTCCACCAACTCGTCGAAGCACCCATGCACGTCGCCGATGATGTCAAACGGACCGTGATCGCCGCGCCGGTCATTCCAGAGGGGCACGCGTTCGATGACAGCCGCCTCCACCTCTTCCGGCGAATCGAACGTGAAAACGTGGCTGAAGCCCTCGCGCCTCAGGCCGCGAATGCCGCGGCGAAGGGCGCTCCGCTGGCCTCGAATCACGTGAGGCCCGAAATCGCGGTCCAGACGCGCCGCGTTCCGCTCCTGGCAGAGCTTTTCCGGCAAGTCGAACACAATGGCCACGGGCAGGCAATGGTGCTCCCGGGCGAGCATCACCAGCGGCTTGCGGTCTTCCGGTCGGACGTTCGTGGCATCAACGACGGTGAGTCGCCCGGCCGCCAGGCGCTTGGCCGCGATGAAGCGGAGGATCTCGAAAGCGTCGTTCGTCGCGGCCTGGTTGCCCTCATCGTCCGCCACCAGCCCGCGGCAATAGTCGCTGCTGAGCACCTCCGTCGGCCTGAAGTGCCGGCGCGCAAACGTCGACTTGCCCGACCCGGACGGACCGACGAGCACGACGAGGGAAAGGTCGGGAAGGTGGATGTTCACCTAGACACCGTTCCGGATGATTAGCGGGCGACCCTGATAGGTGACGCGCCACGTATTGAGTATCTCAAAACCCGTTTCCGTGGCGATCGCGTTCACGATCTGCGCCACGCGCCGGTCAGAGTATGATTTGTGGTAGCGGATCTCGAGTACCCCTGGCCGAATCATCGCGGCGAGAGCGTTTCCCGCATAGTCATCTTCATAGAAAACCCCCTCAACCTTCATCGTACGATGCTCCACGGACTGTGGAAAGACGATGATTCCGTGCTCGTTGAACACTGCCTTGGCCTCAGGCGTTCGTCCAGCGGCCACGTCTGCCAGAATCTGCGCTCCTTCGACAATCATTCCTTGACAGTCCGTTCAAGAATGGCCAATTGTGTCGGCGGGCCGACGGTTGCATCCTCCGGACCGACAGGCAGGAAGCGAACCGTGTAGTGGAAACGGTCCGCCACCCCGCGGGCCCACGCCTCGAACTCGGCACGGGTCCATTCGAAACGGTGGTCTCGGTGACGGAAACGACCGGCCGGCAACGTCTCGAACTTCACGTTGAATTCGCGGTTCGGCGTCGTGATGACCACCGTTTGCGGTCGGGCGAACTCGAAAAGCACGCGCTGAAACGCGGCCAGGCGCGGCGGGTCCAAATGCTCGATCACCTCGATGCAGGTCGCGGCATCAAAGCCCGCCAGTCGGGCGTCGCGATACATCAGCGATCCGTGCAGAAGCTCAATACGCTGCCGCCGGGCCGGCGGCATTTCCTCCAACCGAAGTCGCTCGGCAGCGATCCGCAGGCTCCGCAGCGATACGTCCATGCCGACCATTCGCGAGAAACGACTGTCCTCCAGCAACACACGAAGCAGCCGGCCCTCTCCGCAACCGAGATCCAGCACGCGAGTTGCGCCACTGCCCCGCAAGACCGCCAGCACCGTGGCCAGACGCTGCGCATTCAGGGTCGGGGCGAGCTCCGCATCCGCGGGATCCGAGGAGCCGGACTCCTCGACGGTCGACGGCTCCGCGACGCCGGAAGGCCGAAGCGGTCCCGTGTCGTCCTGTGCTGCCGCGGCACCCTCCCGGCCGGCGACGACCAGGTTCTCCAGAGCTGCTTCTTCGTGTTCGAAGAGTTCCGTCTCCGCATCGGGGTCCGGGTGATCCTCCTCAGCTAGCCGGGCCAATGCCTCGCGTGCCAGCCGACGCCGGTGCTTCAAATAACGGTTGGCGATCGTCTCTCGCTCCGGATGTCCGGCCAGCCACCCTTCGCCGCGCCGCAGGAGCTTCTCGACCTCCTCATCACCCACCCAGTAGTGCTTCTCGTTGTCCAGCACGGGAATCAGCACGTACAGATGCGCAAGCAGATCCTGCAAACGCGTCCGGCCACGCAGTGTCACCGCGTAGTAGCTGCTATCGCCCCACTCCGTGAACGCGTCGTCCAGTGCAAATCCCTGCGTTGCCACCTCGTACCCCAGCGGTTCGAATAGCCGTCGCAGCAGGTCGGCCCCGCCGCGGCACGGCAGGACGGCCAGGCGGGCCTCCAGCGGCAGCACCTCTTCCACCAACTCAGGCCGGTCCTTGCATCGCCCGCCCAGAGCGGTTCCAAACACCTGCGCCAGGGCGACGCTCAGGAAGCTGTTGGCCGTGTACGGGCGGTCGTTCACGTATTGATGAAGCGCAAAGCCGTCCCCGCCCGGCCCCCTGGCCCGCCGGACCAGCCCCACCGGATCGACATCCAGCAGCAGAGCAGCCGTGCAACGCGCGTCGGTGGCTTCCGGGTAATAGACGTGCGCCCGTCCGTACGCCAGATCAAAAGCCTGCACCTTGCCGGGGTGCTTGTGCAGCAGCCAGCCCAGGTCGGTGGCCGGCGATCGCGTTGTGGTAAGGGCCAACAGCATGACGGAAGCAGCCTCGTGCCGAGAAGCTCACCGATTCGGTCGCAACGCCCGGAGTATACCGCCCGGCCGGGCCGGCGGCCAACGCGGCTCGCGTGCCGCCCAAACCCCTGCGCTGGACAAATCAGGCAGGAGAAATCATGCAAAGGGAGAGATGGGGGGCAACCCCTTGGTTGGACGCAACGAACTGCTCCGCACCCGCAATCCGGCGCTCCGGTTGGGCCGAGACGGTGTGCTGCCGCGACGGGATCCCGCTTCCTGCCTCGCTCACGTGGCCGGCCTGCATCCTTCGGACGTGTGCGCGCACCCGATGCAGGCAGCGGTGCCGCGCCGGCCGGACCCCGGGGAGCCGACCGGGTCACTCGCCGCTGCGAGGGCCGCGACGGGGCGGCGGAGTCGTGTTGCCGACGGGACGGTTGCCGCCGCCGGGACCGCCGCGGCCGGGGCCGAAGGGCATGTCAATGCCGCGGGCCTTCATCCGGCCCATCATGGCGCTGAAATAGCCCATGCGGCGGGCCATCTGGTCCGGATCGCGCGATTCCGTCGCCTGCTTGCGGCCCTGGGGCGTGGCCATGCGTTCTCGCCATCGCCCGCCGGGACCGCGGTCTTCCTCTGCCTGGTTGTCGTTGCCGTTGCGAGCACGCTCCGCCTCGCGGCGTTTGCGCTCTTCCTCTCGCCGCTTCTCCCATTCGGCCCGGTGCTTCTCCATTTCCTTCATGAAGGCCTGCATCTGGTCGATGTGCCGGTCGAGCACCGCCAGTTTCTGGTCCGGCGTGGCGGCCATCCATTCGTCGATGTTCCCGTCGAGTTGCTCTTCCATGACCTGGCGCATGTTCTCAAAAACAGCGTGCCGCTGCTCTTCGGTCAGGTCGGTTCGCCGGAAGAACTCGTTGGCCTTGGCCACCGCCTTGGCCGGATCGTCCGTAGTCGCCTGGATGTCCTCGACGCTGTAGCCCTCCGGCACCTGCGGACCCGCATCGCCGGCGCGGGCCATGGCGTACCAGACGCCAACCGACGCCACCGCCACAACGGCCACAATGCTGCCCCAGAGCCACGGGGATTTGCGAACGGTCTTGGCCATGATCATTCTCCGTCAGATGTTCTCGAAGTCGGACACCCGCCCGTCGCTGTACAGGTACCGGCGGGCGCCTCTTTCGCCCTCCTTGCCGTGGAAGTTGTTGTAATCCATCATAATCCAGAACGAGTTGTCCGGCACCTTCGCCGGCGTGAGGCTTTCCAGGAACCGAGCCGCCTCCGGCACGGACTTGCCCATGGTGGTCATTCCGGCGGCCACGGAAAAACCCGTGCGATAGATGTAACTGCTCTTCTCCGATTCGAAGTAGCTCTTGCCCTCGTTCCCGTCATCCCGCGGAAACCGCCCGGGCGTGTCACTCAGGCAGCGAAACACCTGCGTCTGCTTGCCCAGGAACGGCCGAAGCACGTCCGCAATGAAGATCGGCTCCTGGTCCGGGACGGTATCCAGCGGTTCCGGCCGGACGGACGGCATCATGGACGCATAGGGCAGCCGGTCGTTGTTCTGCTCGAGGTAGACCAGCATGCCGACGCCGATGGCCTTGAGGTTCGCCGCACAGTGCGTGCGCTTGCCCGACTCTCGCGCCCTCTTCAGCGACGGCACCAGGATGGCAATCAGCAGCCCGATGATCGACACGACCACCAGCAGTTCAATGAGCGTAAACGCCCGACGATGCATGACTGTGCACACTCCCACCGAATTCCGTCTGCGACCGACCCCCCTCAGGATAGCACCAATGCGCGTCGACCGCCGCAACGACGTGTAAATCCTTGTCGGAAGCCACCCGGCCCCGGGATCACGCCTCCCCCGACGCCCGGGGTGCGGTCAGCGCCCGGACCCGGTACGATGACCCACGGACCCCTCAGCCCGCGAAACAGGAGCCCCCTCCCATGGCCCGAGGCGAACAACTCCAACGACAGTGGATGCTGCTGAGAACGCTCCAGACGCGGGGCGAGGGCATCCCCCTCCGCCAACTCGCGGAAGACCTTTCCGTCAGTGAACGCACGATGCAGCGAGACCTGGAGATGCTCCAGGAGTTGGGCTTCCCCGTGCGTCACGAGGACGACGACTGCGGCAAGCGATTCTGGCGAATGCCGCACGACTTCTTTCGAACCGGGCCGCTGACCCTCAGCCTCACGGAAGCCATCTCCCTCCACCTCGCCGACCGAATGTTCGCTCCGCTCTCGGGTACGCCGTTCGCGGAAGGGCTGCACTCACTTCTGACGAAAATCCGCAGCCACGTTCCCGTCCAGGCACTGGACTACTTCGCCGAACTGGAAGACACGCTCTACGTCCGACGGATCGGCACCACCGACTACTCTCCCCAGGCCGAGGTCATCCGCGTGCTTACCGAAACCGCCCGGTCCGGCCGGACCGTGGAAATCCGCTATCGCGCCCTGTGGCGAGGAGAGGAATACACCACACGATTCGACCCGTACGGCCTGGTTTACTACGATGGCGACCTGTTCGCCGTCGGACGGTCTCACCGGGCGGACGCCATTCGCGTTTTCAAGATTCTTCGCATTACCGATGCGAACGGCACGACCGCGCGGTTCGATCGCCCGGCGGACTTCGACCTGGAACGCCAGTTCCACAGTTGCTTCGGCATCACCCAGTCCGACGAGACGCCCGTGGAAATTGACGTGCAGTTCACCGGGCCGGTGGCCGGCCTGGTGGAAGAGAAGGTCTGGCACGAGAGTCAGCAGCTCAAATGGCTGCCGGCCGAGGGCACGCTCTTTTCCCCCGAAACGGACCCCTCGGGAAGGCTGCTGGCCCGATTCCGCCTGGCCAACGTGGTGGAGTTCAAACGCTGGATCCAGGGGTTCGGCCGTCAGGCCGAGGTCCTGCGGCCCGATTGGCTTCGCCGGGAGCTTCGGGACGAACTCCTGGAAACAGTACGCCTTTACGAAGTCTGACGCCTCATCAAGCATTAGGGGAGAATTCGCATTCCTCCATGCTGATGCGTAATCACAAACGACAGAATGAGTTACACACCTCACCTCCTTCAAATTTGCGGCTTCCCGCGGTCCAACCCGAAGAATTTTGCGCTTTTTGAGTTAGGTCCGACACAGATTGTCGTCTCATCCGCGTAATTACGTAGTAGGAGGCCAGGCCGGTGGGGGAGCCGCGTGGACACAGACAGCGTGACGGATGTCACGGGGGGTGGATGATGTACAGAGTCGTACCGCAGAAGCCTGTTGAAGCACCCCGTCCGGAGGAAGGCCCGGCGCCGCCGTCCGGACGGGTGGCTTCAGACGGGAACGGGTTTGGGGCCACGGTGTACGTGGTCGCGAACGAGGTTGGACTGGCAGACCAGATTCGCTCGGCCGTGGAACCGGCGGGGCTTCCGGTTCGGTGCTTCGCGTCGTGCGAGGATTTCTGGACACAGTATGACCCCTTCCACCCCAGTTGCGTGGTGGTGGACGTGGACATGGCTTGCGAAGCGGGTCTGAGTCTGCTGGAACGGATCGCGGACGGGCCGGTTCGCGTGCCGGCGGTGGCGATCAGCGGCACGCAGGATCCCTACGAAGCGATCCAGTCGATGAAGGCCGGCGCGACGGATTTCGTGCCCAAGCCGTTGGGAGAAGAGAGCCTGCGGCGGAGTGTCTGCCAGGCGCTGGCGCGAGACCAGGACCAGCGTCGGCAGGATGCCCGGCGCATCGAAGCCCTCGCCTGCTGGGGGCATCTGACACCGCGTGAGCAGGACATCGCCCGGCGTGTGGCGGTCGGCGTGGCCAACCGGCAGATCGCCAAAGACCTGTCCATCAGCATTCGCACCGTGGAGACGCACCGCGCCCGCATCATGCGCAAGATGAACGCAACGAACCTGGCGGCCCTCGTCCGACAACTCATGCTGGCCCAAGTCTGCGTGTAAGGAGACGCTCGTCAGTCGAGGTGGTGCGGGGAATGGTGGGGGCCGAACAGGTTCCGCGAGCGCCGAGGACGCCGACCACGCATCACCGCGAGCAGGCCAAGAACCAATACCGCCGGTCCAATCAGGAGGAACACCCGCACACGTTCAAACTGCCGGTAGCGGAACGGCCTCGGATTCAGATTCGTCACGTCGCGAACATGTTGCACGTCGGCCCGTGTTCTTGCCACCCCATCAGAAACGTATGCCTGCAGTTCCGTGACGCGCTGATCCATAAACCGGCGTTGTGGAAGGTCATATCCGGAATCTGACCAACCGGATGACGGCGACTCGGCGTCGTAAGGCCTCGTGTCCCCTATCGTGAACCACGCTGCAGACAGCGCCAGAATCAGAAGCACGACCGGAATCGCCCACAGCCCGGACACACTGCGCCGGCGCTTGCGCCGGCCAACAAAGGCGGCGACCAGCAAAAGTCCCGCGCAGATGATAGTGATCGAGAGGAACGCGAGTTGCTCCTCCTCGCACAGGTTCTCCGTGGTCTGGATCGCGATACAGGCAACGAGCCCCGTCGCCGTCACGGCGAGCAGGAATGGCCGGGCGGTCTCCCGCCAGAATCCGGGGCGCCGCCGCTCCGTCGTCTTGCTGATCGCCATGAACATGAAGGCAACGGCACCGGCGCACCCGATGCCCGCCATGACCGCTTCGTCCTCGTGGGCCGCCATGCCCAGCACCGGAATCAGGAACAGCACCACGGCCGCTCCGAACAGGCAAAAGGCCAGCACGCTCCACGCCGCCCGCGTCACGCCCCAGCGCAGCGGGGGCAGCGGCTCCGTGGCGGCCTCTGGCGTGGGACGGCCGCTCGGCTCGACGGGCACGCCGTACGGAAGTTCTTCCACGGCCGGCGGCGGGGCCGTTGCGGCCTGCGGCGGGGCCGGCTCGCGGGGCGGTTCGGGTCGGGCAAGCGAAACGGCGTCCTTCGGGAAAACCGGCAGTCCCAGCGCCGGCCAGAACCATGCCGTCGCCTGAACGATCAGGCAGATCGCGACGACGAAGCCGCCGGCCAGCCACATCGCATCATCCTCACCTTGGCTGACCACCACCGCGACGATGAACGCAAGAAAGCCCGTGAAGAGGGCGGATGCGATACCGAGCTGCCCGGTTGTTCCAGCGCGGAAGCGCTTGCGCCAGTCCACACCCACAATCATCAGTCCCACGCCGGCCAGCCAGCCGAGGACATCGTCGTCCCGGACACCTCGGCATTCCGACATCGCCACCGCGCCGATCAGTACGGCCGGTGCGCAACACACCGCACACAGCAAATGCTGCACCCATTCCGGCTCCGCGTGCTCGCCGATCCACCGCTGGACTCTCTGGGCCAGCGCCAGCCCAGCGCTTGCCAGGAGCGTGGCGAAGAAGGCCGCCACCCCGGTCTCCTCATCGTACGCGTTTCCGCAGATCACGCCGCCGGCAATCGAGACGGCCAATGCGATGATGATCGCCAGCACCACTCCCTTGACGGACGTCGGGCGCGCGGCGTACTGCGGCGGCGCAACGGTCGGACGTTGCGGCGGGATGCCGGCCTTGCGATCCAGGGCGGCCATCTTCCGGGCCACCTTCTCCTCGACCCGCGCCAACCGCCGGCTCACCCGCATGGGTACGCCCGCAGGCGGACCGGCCGGC
Organism: Phycisphaerae bacterium; assembly: GCA_016929015.1. GTDB lineage: Bacteria > Planctomycetota > Phycisphaerae > UBA1845 > UBA1845 > JAFGJQ01. The sequence goes on from JAFGJQ010000015.1 coordinate 14,720, forward strand.
CGACCATAGAACGGCGGCGGGTTCGGCGACGGGACGGGCGAAGCGGCAATGTCCGCCGCAGCCCGGCCGGCGGCCTGCGTCAGGCTGGTCGGGTTGAAGCCGGCCAGCGACTGCTGCACGTCGCTTACGTCGAAGATCTCCTGCACCATCTCGTCGACGGTCTGGTAGCGCTCGTTGGGGTCCTTGGCCAGGGCCTTGCGGATGACGTGGGCGAACGGCTCGGGCAGCTCGTCCACCGAGGGCTGGGCGGTCAGATGCTTCATGAGCACCTCGCCCATGCTGCCGCCCTCAAAGGGCACGCGGCCGAGGAGCATTTCGTAGAGCATCACGCCCAGGGCGTAGATGTCGATGCCGCGGGAATAGTGCCCGCTGCCCACCTCCGGGGCCATGTAGTGAACGGTGCCCACGCTGGTGGTCTGCACGCTGTGCCGCGACACCGAGATGAACTTGCTCAGGCCATAGTCGCCGATTTTCACGTACCCGTCGTCGTAGAAGACGTTGCCCGGCTTCAGGTCGCGATGCACGATGCCGCGGTCGTGCAGGTAGCTCAGCCCCTTGGCCAGTTCGCGGAGGAAGAACGCGGCCTTCTGCACGCCCAGCCCGTTGGGCTCGGCCACCAGCAGGTCGCGCAGGGACGGCCCGCCGACGTATTCCATGATGATGAAGTATTCGCCGTCGGCGTTCTTGCGGACGTCGAAGATGGTCACCAGGTGCGGGCTTTTCAGGTTGATGCAGTGTGAAACGCCCCGCAACTCCACCTGCGGGTTCTCGCGCAGGTACTTCAGCGCGACTTCGCGACCGCCGTCGCTGATCGCGTAGTACACCTCGCCGAACCCGCCGCGGCCGACGGCCCGCTGGATGGTGTGTCCCTCCAGCGGTCGATCACCATGTTTGAACGCAAACGCCACGGTCGTCGTCCTTCTTGCCCGTCAGGGCCGGGTATTCCACCCTACTTCACCGCATATACGTGCAACGTGCCGGCAATATGGTCGTGCCAGCCTCGTTTCTTGTCGTCCACCGCAACCCACAAGTATCCGAGCAGCGCGACCACTGCGCTCAGATACTCAGCCAGGCTTCGCACGATTGCCTGTCCGAGACCGCAATACCGGCCGTCATTGCTGATCACTCGTATGCCGCAGACCCGTTTCCCGATCGTCTGACCCTCCCAGTAGGTCAGAAGCACGGGCTCATACACGAAGCCGATGAGAAGTCCGAACGGACCCAGTACCGAGCCCGCGCCGCCAACGACGACGCCGTCGATCAACGCCGCGAGTACGCGTATCCAGAAGCCGGCATAGAGCAGATGCCCCCGCTGCGCTTCCGGCGTCATTTCCCGGTGGCGATCTCGAAATGCGGTGTCCGTCGCACGCGCCGGTGCCGCTACGGCGACCGGGATGCCCGCGTACGCGGGCTGCCGCGCAGGCGGCGGCAGTGGGTACCGTCGGTGCGCGGGATTCGGAGAGTGTGCCGGGGAATCCGGAGCCGCCACTCGCACCCGGGCCGCCGCCTGTGACAGGCTCGACGGCTGAAACCCCGCCAGCGATTCCCGCACCGGGCCGACCGCTGTCAGTTCGGTCACCATGTCCTCGGCGGAGAGATACCGCTCGTTCGGATCTTTGGCCATGGCCTTGGCCACCACGCGATCGAACGGGGGCGGCAGGACCGACACGTCCGGCTGGGCGGTCAGGTGCTTGATGAGCACTTCGCCGGCCGAGCCGCCCTCAAACGGCACTCGCCCGCAGAGCATCTCGTACGTCATCACGCCCAAAGCGTATACGTCGATGCTTTTCGAGTAGTTCCCGCTGCCGACCTCCGGGGCCATGTAGTGCAGCGTGCCCACGCTGACCGTCTGATTGCTGTGTCGCGACTCCGCGATGAACTTGCTCAGGCCGTAGTCGCCGATCTTCACGAACCCGTCGTCATAGAAGATGTTGCCCGGTTTCAGATCGCGATGCACAATGCCGCGGTCGTGCAGGTAAATCAGCCCCTTGGCAATCTCCCGGACCAGATAGGCCGTCTTGTCCACGCCCAGGCCGTTCGGTTCGGCCACCAAAATGTCGCGCAGCGACGGGCCGGCCACGTACTCCATCACCACGAAGTACTCACCCAGATCGTTGCGACGGATGTCGAAGATCGTCACCAGGTGCGGGCTTTTCAGGTTGATGCAGTGGGCCACGCCGCGCAGCTCGGTCTCCGGGTTCTCGCGAAGGTATTTCAGCGCAACTTCGCGACCGCCGTCGCTGACCGCGTAGTACACCTCGCCGAACCCGCCGCGGCCGATGGCCCGCTGGATCGTAAACCCGTCAAGCGGTCGATCACCATGTTTGAAGGCAAACGCCACCGCTGCAAAACCTCCCCCGAACGTCCCGACCTCGTCGCCGTCCCCGCGAGCGGAGTGCCCCACTGCTTCCGTACAGGAAGCCTGGACGCTCCGGCCCGCACTCCAAGCCGCCCGATTTCCTATGCCATTCGGCCGCCCGACCCCGGAACCAGCCCGTTGGGCCGCCGGGCTTCCTTCACGATCAGGCGGATGCCCTCGACCTCCACCGACTCGCCCAGCGGCACGGGGATCGCCGTCCCCGGATCGGCCGCCGAACTCTCCGGCCGCAGCCAAAGCTGCCCGGCCCGCTCGTAGAGAACCAGCGGGCGCCGGGCCGTCGTGCACGTGGCGTGGATCGTCGGCCCGACGCCGATCAACGCGTGCCCGCGGAACAGAATCACGCGGCGCACGTCATCCGCCATGCGAGTCCCGTCGCTCAGCTCGAGCACGGCGCTGGCACTGCGGCGGCTGGGCGTGCGGAAGATGAACCGAGCCTTGCGACCCATCACGAGCCGATCGCCGTCCTGCAGCAGGGCCTGCCTGGTCACGACTCCGTTCACCTGCACCTCGCGCGGGCTGAACAGGAAGTAATCCTCCTCCGTCCGGGCCACGTCCGCGTGGTGCTCGGCCAAATCGGAGAAGACCGCCACGTCCGCCGGATGGCTGGAGGCGGCCCGCCCGATGCTGACCCGATCGCCGCGATGCAGCAGGAAGCTGCCGCCGCCGTCAATGATCAGGAGCAGCCGCTCGGGCAGCAGGCCCATGTCCGACGGCGCCTTGGCCAGCAGAACGGTCTCGTCCAGACCGGCCGCCGTCCGAGCCTGCCCGGCCGGGGACGGAATTTTCGCATCATCCCAGCGCTCGCCAAGCGGGCCGGATTGCAGCGCCATCAGCCGTTCGTCCAGCACCTTCAGGTCATCCGCGGCCTTGCGCAACCAAGCCACCTTCGGATGCAGGTTCAGCAGGCGAAGGACGCCCTGCCGAGCCGCGTCCACCTGCCATGCCCGCAGGGCCTGGGCCGATTCGCGAATCCAGCGCAGCGCCTCTTCAATCTCGCGCCGCGACGACGTGTCACGGCCCAGGTCGGCGAGGATCGCCAGGTCATCCGCCGCCCCACGAGGCCGGCCGGACTCGAACGCCTCCCGCACGCGAGTCAGGACGGCCGCACACAGTCGGCTTTCCAGCGCGGCACACGTTGGGGCATTCGGATGCAGGGACTTCGCTCGCCGGAACCGCTCCACGGCCGCAGAGAGTTGCCCCTGATCGAGCAAACGCTCGGCCTCCCGGTACAAGCGATCCGCCTGTTCCTGCCGATCCTCCGCGTGCCGCTTCAGCCGCTGCGCCTCGGCGTCATCCTGCGGGGCTTGCTCCAGCATGCGCCGGCCCGCCAGAAGCGATCCCTTGTCAATCCGATCCCGTGCCGCCTCCAGGCGAGCCCGACGAGACCGATCCTGCCGGTTCACCTCATCCGCCACCACGCGGACCTGGGCGCGCAGCTCGGCAACCTTGTCGGACGGGGCCCCCGCCACCTCCGCCTTGTCCAGATCGAGCAGCGCCTCGGTGAACTGCTCGTCCGCGAAGCGCTGCCGCGCCCGCTGGAAGAGCCGCTCGGCCAGCGTGAGAAGAACGGCCGCCGCCTGCCTGTTGTCACGGAGGTCCGCGGCGGAGGCGAGGCGAAACGCCTCGTCCAGACGCTCGGACTTCAGGGCCGCCTCGGCCGCTTTGATCCTTGCGTTGAACAACCGGCTGAACATGCGTTTCTCCACCACGATGGTCCGAATACCCAGCCCGGGCATCGTACTCCGCAGGTCCACTGCTCCCAAGCGGTCCCTGTGGTGGGGTTCGCGAACCAGCCGGGATTATTCCCGCTTTCTCAGGGCGGCTTCAGCCGGCCCGCCAAACGCCACCCGACCCGACTGCGACGCTAACACATTCCAAACAAAGATGTTACGCAACAGTGCCCGGGATCAGCCCGCCGAGTGGAGGCCGGTCACCCCCAATCTCGCGGGCACGCGGCCGTCGTCGGCCCCCAGTCTCCGATCGCGTCTTGCGAACAGACGGGCATTCGCCCAAGATACGCCGCAACGCTTTGACCCTGAAGCCTTTGTCGCACGGAGCCTCTGTTGACCAGCAGCTTATCGATCCAACCCAGCAGGGAGCCGGTGACGGCCCCACGCCCGGCCCGGTGGTGGCTGGCGGTACTGGTGGCCGCAGTCGTTTCCCTCCCGTTCGGATACCTGCTGTCGTACGGGGCGTTTCTGCTGGCGTACTTCGGGCTGTTCTTCTTCCTTCTGTTCGGGCTCCTGGTGGGTGCGGTCATGTACCGCATCGCCCTGCCGGCCCGGCCGATACCGCGTTGGCAGTTGCTCACCGGCAGCCTGGTGGTGGCCGCGGTGTGCGGTGGTTTCTCGTTGGCGGTGGAGTGTTGGCAATTCCCCCAGGACGCCGCCGAACGCACGTTGAAAACGCTCCGGATTCTGCCGGAGGGGACCACGCGAGACGACATCCTCCAGCAGGCCCGCGCGTCCGTGGAGAAATACCTGGTTGAGAACCACTGGCCGGGCGGCGCCCTGGGCTACATGCGATGGAAAGCGACCGCCCGCAGCCTGCCCGTCGAAGTGAAGACGCCGACCATGACCATTTCTCGTATGATCCGGTATCGCGGCAACCGCCTCTGGTGGATCGTGCGCGTCATTCTGTCCCTGACGTTTCTCCCATATGCCGTCCACGCGGTCGTGAAACCGTTGTCCAAGGTGGACGCGCCGACGCAATCCGAACCGCCCGCCGCCGACACCCCGTAAACCACCGCAGCGGACCGGCTGGAAAGCCGGTCCCACAGAAGGCGGACCCGCACGCCCGCGGGCGCAGCGTCCTTCCCCTACAGCCTACAGCCCACAGCCCACAGCCTCTCCGTACGCAGTCCGCGTCGTTTGACCGTTGCGCGCCGGCCGCACTAAGATGTCGGCACGTTCTGCAATCCCGTTGGCGTGGAGAGCATCATCATGCGCAAATCGCAATCGGCGAAGACGCTGACCGACATCTGCCCGAAGCCGCTGGCCCCCCTGGCGGAGCTCGCGTCCAACCTCTGGTGGTCGTGGAGCCCGCAGGCCGCGGCACTACTGGCCTCCATCGACACCGACCTCTGGGCTCGCACCGAGCACAACCCCGTCGCGATGCTGCGAGCCCTGCCCGCCAGGCGAATGCGCGCCCTGTCCGGCGACGCGGCGTTTCTGAGCAGGCTGGCGGGCGTGCATCGCGAATTCGACCGCTACCGGCGGGCAAAAACATGGTTCCAGGAAAGGTACGGCCGGCGATTCCACGGCAAGATCGCCTACCTTTGCATGGAGTACGGCTTGCACGAGTCACTGCCCATCTACGCGGGTGGGTTGGGCGTCCTGGCGGGCGATCACGTCAAGGCGGCGGGCGATCTGGGCGTTCCGCTGGTGGGCGTGGGCGTGCTCTGGCGCAACGGCTACGTGCGGCAGCACATCGGCCGGTCCGGCACGCAGGAAGACTGGTTTGTCGACCTGTCCGCCCGTGACCTGCCGCTGCGCGAGGTGACGTCGCCTTCCGGCCGGCCGCTGCGCCTGCGCATTCCGCTGGTCAGGCAGACCCTGGTGGCCCGGGCGTGGCGGCTGGACGTGGGCCGAGTGCCGCTCTACCTGCTGGACTCCGATCTGCCGGACAACCCATCGCGGCTGCGCCGGCTGTCGTATCGCCTGTACTGCAACGGGCGGGAAGATCGGCTCTGCCAGGAAACGCTGCTGGGTGTGGGCGGATTGCGACTGCTGCAGGCGTTGCACATTCCGATCTCGGTGCTCCACCTGAACGAGGGACACGCGGTGTTCGCCTCGATCGATCGACTGACGCAGTCCGTGGCAGCAGGACAGCCGCTTCGCCAGGCCCTGCGCGACGTGGCCGACACCAGCGTGTTCACGATCCATACGCCGGTCCCCGCCGGCAACGAGACCTTCGACCC
>JAFGJQ010000195.1 GCA_016929015.1 Phycisphaerae bacterium
AACGTGTTCGAGTTGCTCGTGTTGTACTCCGGCACGTCCTCCCACGTCACCACCACCCGATCCGCCAGTTGCTTCCAGCTCACCAGGCCCTGGTCATCCGGATCGAAATCGTCAAACACGGCCGAAATCCGCGGCAAGTCGAAATGGTCCGCCAGCGTCTCATTCCGGGCGTTGTCGCCGGCGGTGAACGTGATGTACCCGTTGCTGCCCGGGTAGAACGTGCTGTAGGACACCCCGTACAGCGACACCTGCGCCCCGCCCGTCAGGCTCACCGACGCATAGGAATCGTCCGACAGCGTCAGCGGTGTCCCTCCCGCCGGGTCCACCGGCAGCTCGGCAATCGATTCCACACAGCCGGCGTAGAAATCGTTCGACCCGTTGGGCGTGAACGTCAACGTGAGATTGTCCAGGTCGTTGTTGCTGTCGAACAGCTCGGTGAAGAAGTCCGGGACCTCCGGCGTGGTGAAGCTGTAGCACTGCCCCCCGTTGTCAGCCGACGTCGTGTTGCCCGCCTCGTCGGCGGCGTCCACCGCGTAGTAGTACGGCGTGCCGTCCTGAAGGCCGGTCAGGTCCACGCTCGCGGGGTTCGCGTATCCCGCACCCGTCGCGCTGCCGGTCCACTCACCGCACGTCATGCCGTAGTACACCGTTCCCCGTACCACCTCATTGGCGGCGATTTGCACCGCCGCGGCTCGCGGTTCCACGAACGTCGTCTGCACGGAGAAGATGACCGGGGCCCGGCAGTCCACACCCGCCGTGTCCGTCACCGAAACGTTCACGCCGCCGGCACCGTCATCGGCGTCAATGTAGGTCACCGTGAGCGTCTGCCCATGCGCAACCTGAAGCATGCCGTCACCCGCGACCACCGACCCGCCGTCCGTGCCGATCGATCCGACGAAAACCGCCCCGTTGGCTTCGATTTCCTGCAAAGCGACGATCTCGCCGTCACCGCCGGAGGTCGTCATGCTGACGGTCTGCGTCACCGTGCCCCCCAGGTCTCCGTCGCGCATCTCGATCTCCACCGTGTCCGCGCAGCCGTATGAACCGCGGTCCAGGGCGACAACGCCGGCCGGCCCCGGGTACAGGTATGGTTCGATCTCCGGGTAGATCAGGTGAATGGGCACGCCGCGGTTCGGGCAGTTCGCACAGTGGTGCAGCGCAATCACCTTATGCGAAGACATGGCCAGCACCGGCGATCCGGACGATCCGCCCTCCGTGTCCGCGTAGTACCCCACGTCGCTGTAGCCCGAGCCCTGGCAGGCCGGCTGCGTGATGGAGTACACCCGGGCCACGCCGCCCGTGTCGGACGGGTCCGTGCTGTAGATGCTCATCTCCTTCGCACGCCCGCCCGGGTGCCCGACAATGTAGATCTGCTCGCCCACGGTCGCCACGCGATTGTCGATCTCCAGGTAGCCGAACGTAGCCGCCGGGTCGCCGCTGGTAATCTGCACCAGGCAGTAGTCCAGGTTGTAACTGTCCTGGATGAACGTCGCGCCGGAGTAGACGGTCCCGGGGAAACACTCGCTGCAGTTCGGAGTGCCGCAGGTGGGCGCTTCCGCGCCGAAATCAAAATCCGTGTTCAGGGCAACGGATGCGGACGAGATGCAATGCTCGTTCGTGATCAGATGGTTGTCCGCCGAAACCAGCCAGCCCGTACAGAACGCGCTGCCGTTGCTGAGAAGCCGGGCCACCGCCCGGCCCCGCTGATACGCCTCCGGGTGCGACGTCTCGTAACAGACGGCGTTTCCCTTGTCGTCATTGCCGCAGATGGCCTTGGACCCGTCGCCGATATCCAGAAAACCGGCCACGTATTCATCAATCCGGAACCCCGCCGCGCCCTCCGGGTCCACCTGGATCAGTTCCAGATCCACGGTGTCACCACGGATGTGCCGGGCCCAGAACGTCCCCGCGCCCATCTTGCCCCGGCCGTCCAGCACGTACGACTGCTCGCCGGACGGGTCAGAAACCACCAGGTAATCCATCGGCCCCAGATCAAAATCCACGAAGTGCAACGCAAGGTACGTCGCGCCGGGATGCTCCAGACGATACTTCCACCCGGATGCCGGACCCCCATCCCCCACCCCCTTGTATCCCTGCGGAGTCGGGATATCCGCCGTGTAGTGGTCACCTGCCTGAATCGGTTGCGCAGACGCTCCGGACACGACCGCGCCCATCATCAAGCCCGCCGCCATGCACAACGGTATCCGCCACATTCCCCAACTTCGTTTCTGCTTCTTCACGCCTGGTCGCTCCTGTCCTGACTCAAGCCTCACCGGCCAGTCTCATCCGGCTTCCGTGCGGTTGCCCGCACGATGAATGCCGCACGGCTCAAAACGAAACGCACGCTTCCTGCCCACCCGCGGAGCAGCAGGCAGTCACTTCTCCACGACCACTCTCTTCCGTCGTCAGTAGACATCCTGGAACGCGGCAAAATCGCCCAGGTCCACGTCGCCGTCCACGTCGAAATCAAACGCCTCGCAGCCGACGGTGGCCGGCCCCAGGTCCGGACCCGTCAGGCAGTCCGGCATCCGGG
>JAFGJQ010000196.1 GCA_016929015.1 Phycisphaerae bacterium
CAGGGCAAACTGCTCGCAGTGCCCGAAGTGCATGCAGAGCTGCCCGCCCGCAACCGGTATGGCAATCTTCATACGAACTCCTGTCATCTTCTGCTCTTGCCTGAGCCAACATCTCGACGGGGGCCCGTGTCGTCAGGACCAATGCCCTTCCACGTTTGACGCGGACACCTGCGGCAGCCGCCCCGCCTTGAAATCCTCCACGGCCTGTCGCACCGTGCCGGCCCCGCCGGTATAGACCTGGATTCTGCCTGCCGCAAGGGTCGCGAAGGCCTTGGGACCCACGTTTCCGGTGATCAGCGCCTGGACACCCAGCTCGACGACCCGTCGCCCCGCCTGGATCCCCGCCCCCTGGGCCGCGTTCAGGTTAATGCTGTTGTCCACGGCCGAGTGCTCACCCGTCTCCGTGTCCACCACGATCAGGTGTGCGGCCCGCCCGAATCGGGGGTCCATCGGGGAATCCAGGTCCGGTCCCTGCGATGTCACAACAACGCGCATCATTCCTCCTCACGCGCACTTCGGGCGACTGACGGCGGTGGATGCCCCAGAACAGCCGGGCAGACAATGAACACTACCAGCCGGCACAGGGGTTGTACATGTTCTCCACGTCCTCCAACTCCTCCAGGGGAACTGCCGGGGTAGGCGTCGTGTACTTCACCTCACGGTTGTCCGGGACCATGCTGAGCGGCACGCCGATGTTCACGCCGTGCTCCGCCTTCACCCACTCGTCGAAAGTGGCGACCCATTCAACCTCCTCACTGTCGAGAAGCCATTCGTACGGTTCCCACCAGTCCTTCTTCATTCCGCCGAGATACGAATGGGTCGATACCAGGACGCGCTTGGGGTACTTCTCCAGCGTATCCTCCATGATTTGCTGGAACTCTTCTCCCGTAGCGCCGCGAGCGAAGAGCGAGTAATCACAAAGGCTGCCGCGGCCCATGTCCTCAAACGTCACGTTGCTTTGCGAGATGATTTTGCAGTTGTACTCGTCCGGATCGAAGATAACGGCTTCCACGTCGCTGGCGCCCCGGGCGAAAACGTACTCCACGCCAACCTCATCGGCCGCCTTCAGCGTGTTCTCGTCCCAGGCCGCATAGGCGCTGCTGAACGTGCGCATCGGCTTGCCCGTCACTCGCTCAATCACCTCTTTCGCGTCCAGCATGCCCTGAAGCTGGTCCTCGTACGGCACGTCCCACAGCGGCCCGCCGTCGTACAGCCCCATGATCTCGTGGCCGTTGTCCGCCAGCCACTTGAAGTCTTCCGGATACGCCTCCACGATGGGCCATCGTACGTTGACGATTGATTTCAGCCCGCGCACGTCCAGTTCGTACGCCCAGTTTCTCAGACCCTGGACGTCATCGTGGAACTCGATGAGCTGCATGAACATCCGCGGCTTCTGGATCACAAAGGGCTCTGTGCCCGTCGGCTGCGGGTCGGGTGTCTCCGTGGTCGGCGGGGTGGTCGCATTGCAACCGCAAAGCACGGCGAGGGCCGGCAGCACGATGACCCTGAAGATTCGTGCCTGCATCATGGGAGGTTCCTCCTTTTCGCTAACCTGTGTTTGGTTCTTCCCAGCCGTTCGTGCGGCTGTTGGGGCGCCCGATCACGCAACGGCACTCCCCGACAAGACAGAAGACCTGCGAACCCGCAGGTGTTTCACGGAATTCAGCACGGCCTTCTACGGTGTCTCCTCGTCTTCCGGCTGGAGCAGCGCTTCCATCGCCGCCTCCACCTCCGCGTCGAATCCGGAGAAGGCCCGGCCCTTGAAGAAGAAGATGGGCAGGTACTCAAAGCTGGTGGACACGCCCTCGCTGGCGACGAACTGGTCCACCAGTTGGTCCAGCAGGTCCGCCTCGTCCGCATCCGTGGTCAGGTGTTCCTCAATGACCAGAGAGGAAAACTCTGCCTGCGCCTCCTCCATCCATCGCAGCGCAGCCATGCACATCGGGCCTGAGTTGTTGTGAAAGACCAACATCGTGTCTGCCGCGGAATCGGGCAGGCAGACGTCATCGAGGCACTCGAGCCCCTGTTCGCAAGTCCCATCGATCAGACACGCACCGCCCAACTCACCCCGCGCAAAGCTCGGCGCGGTCTGCCCGCCGCCCAGCCGGGCCTGGCAGGTGGGGCAGTTGGCCGGATCAAGCGTGCAACCGGCCGGCAGGCCGGCAATCAGAAGCCCAAACACCCCCGTCACACATGCACAGCGAAACATGAAGTCGATCCTTTCCTCAGACGCAAGCCAAGACCATACCCCCTGGAGGACAAATCCACCCCGCATGACTTGTGGCAAAAGACGTTCCAGGGCGGCTTGGCAGAGCGATTATCGGTCGTAATCGTAATGCCGATGGAAGGTTAGGGTGAAGTCGCCGATGCCGCAAAAGAAGCGGCCAAGGTGGCTCAGCCTTCGATACCGTTGCATTTTGCCACGCTATCGACGCCGACTTCGACCATCGGTCGCGGGGGCCTCGATGCCCAGGGCCTTGAGCTTACGGTACAGCGTACTGGGATCGATGCCCAGATCGGCCGCGGCCTGCTTGCGGTTGCCCTCGTGACGCCGCAGGGCCTCGGCAATCAGCATCCGCTCCATCGATTCCAGCGTGGTGGGGCCTTCGTCGTCCCGGGACGACCGGCCGGTCGTCGGGCGCAGCTCCGGGGGCAGGTGATGCAGCTCGATCAGGCCCCCGCGGCAAAGCACGAATGCCTGCTCAATGATGTTCTCCAGTTCGCGGACGTTGCCGGGATAGTCGTGCTCCATCAGTCTGGCAAGCACCCCGCTGGACACACCGGGAATGTCCTTGCCCTGCACGCCGTTGAATCGCGACACCAGCCGGTCAATGAGCAGAGGGATGTCTTCGCGGCGCTGCCGCAGGCTGGGCAGCTTCAGATGCACCACGCGAACGCGATAGTACAGGTCTTCGCGAAATGCCCCCGACCGAACAAGTTCCGTCAGTTCCTTGTTCGTCGCCGCCACCACCCGGACGTTCACCTTCAACGACTCTACCGACCCCAGCGGCTCAATGCACCGCTCCTGCAACACCCGCAGCAGCCGTGCCTGCATGGCCGGTGAGATGTCGCCGATCTCGTCGAGGAAGACGGTCCCGCCGTCCGCCAGGGCAAACCGGCCGGGCTTGTCCCTCCGTGCGTCCGTGAACGCCCCGGCCTTGTGTCCGAACAGCTCGGATTCCAGCAGTGTATCGGGCAGCGCGGCGCAATTGATGGCCACGAAACGCTTCTTTCGCCGGCGCGACAGGTTGTGGATCGCCCGGGCAAACAGCTCCTTGCCCGTGCCGCTGGCCCCTTCGATCAGGACGGTGCTGTCGCTTTCGGCCACCTGCGGCAGGATCTGGAAAAGGCTCATCATGGCCGGGCTGCGCCCCACGATGTCCTCGAACGTGTAGCGTGCCTCCAGCTCCTTCTGAAGCTGCTCCAACTGACTGAGGTCCTGAAACATCTCCACACCGCCGATGATCGACCCGTCCGGGGCCTGAAGCAGGGCGGTGGAAATGCGGATCGGGATCCGCTGCCCGGTGTGGCTGACGATGTGCGCCGTCGCGTTTACGACCGGTTTGCCCGTGCTCAGCGTTTGCCGCAGGGCGCAGGCGTTCTCGCAGATGCTTGCCCGGAACACCTCGCAGCAGGGGCGCCCCACGGCATCCTCTCGAGAAACCCCCGTGATGCGTGCCGCCGCCTGGTTGAATGCGGTGATGCGCCAGTCCAGATCGACGGTGAACACACCTTCGTTAATCGAATCCAGGATCACGTCCTGCGGCTGACTGGCAGGTCTTGCGGGCATCATCCACCTCGTTCGAAAGGATCGTAGGTGTCACTTTTGCAAATTGCAACGGTATCCACGCGCACAAAACTGCACATTGCAACAATCGGCCTGACAGACGGCCCGACCGCCCATATCAATAACTTATTGCCTTACAGAATGTTAAAGACGTAATCTCCAGAAATCGCTCGCTGGCACGCAATCTGTGACGAGTGGTCCAGATGAAGATTGCGATACCTCAATGGCAGGGCCGGGTCTCGCCCGTTCTCGATTCGGCGGCCAATCTGCTCATCGTCGAAGCGACCGAAGGTCAGCAGACCAGCCGCCGGGAGCTTCACTTGGCAGCGGCCGATCCGATCGAGCGTGCTCGGGAAATCGGGCGTGAGGGGGCGGACGTGCTGATCTGCGGGGCACTTTCCTGGCCGTTGGAGGCGGCACTGTCCTCGGCGGGCATTCGCGTGGTCTCGCACATCTGCGGAACCGTGGATGCGGTGCTGGATGCCTTTTTGGACGGCTCGCTGGGGCGCAACGCATTTGTGATGCCCGGTTGTTGCGGGCGACGGCGACGTGGGCAGGGCGGACCCGGCCGGGGTCGGGGTCGCCGGAGGAAGTCGCAAGACGTGGAATGACCTGCCCGCCCGCGAGCGGGCGGAGTTGTGAGAGAAACAAACCGCGCAGCAGATTGCGCAAAACGAGTAAGGAGGTTGTTACGATGCCGGCAGGTGATCGAACGGGACCGATGGGAATGGGTCCGATGACGGGTCGGGGTGCGGGGTATTGTGCGGGGTTTGCGGTACCGGGCTACATGAACCCAATGCCTGGCTTTGGTCGAGGGATGGGACGTGGAATGGGGTTCGGACGGGGCCGCGGAGGCGGGGGTGGTCGCGGGTGGCGCCACTGGTACTACGCCACGGGGCTTCCGTTCTGGGCCCGCACCGGCATGCCGTTTGCTGCGGATGCGCCGCCGGACGCCGAAGCCCACGCCCTGCGCGTGCAGGCCGAACAGATGGAAAAGACGCTCGAGGACATCCGTCGGCGTCTTGCGGAAATCGAGACCGCCCAGCCGAAGGAGTCCTGACTTGGCCGGACGCGGATGCCATGGGCGGAGAGGCCGGGGCCTGCGTGATGGGCGGGGGCAAGGCAGAGGGCAGGGTCTCGGTGGGCGGCGCGCCCGGAATGCCGGCATGATGCCGACCAGCGCATCCGGGCCGGCGGCTTCGGGCACGCGCGAGGGTCCGCCCCCGCCCACCGCGCCGCCGTCCACGGAGCACGCTGCACTGCAGCAGGAGGCAGAGCAACTCCAGGGCCGACTCGATGCAATCCGAGCCCGCCTGGAGGCGGCAGAGCCGACCGCAGTCCGCAACGTGGCGGTGGTTGACCACAGCGTCTGTCGGCTCTGCGGCGTCTGCGAAGAAGCGTGTCCCCGGGGCGCCATCCGGATGACCGAACAGATCGAGGTGGACCGCACCCGATGCACGGGCTGTGGCGTGTGCGTCGGATTGTGCCCGGCCGGCGCCGTCCACCTGGAGAGCGTCGGCATGTGAGGGTCGATATGGACGTGCCGCCCGATGAATGTCGCGACCGCCTTCGGTTTCGCCTCAACGACGCGAGCGGCGTTCTTCGCTTTGAGGAATTCGAAATCGTGGGTGCGCCGGCCTGCAGCAATCTGGAAACGATGCTTCGCGACTATCTCGTCGGCCGTCCGCTGGCCGAGGTAGACCTCGAGTATCTGCGAGAGCTACGGTGCACGGGTCGTTGCGAGTGTATTCCTACTGTGATCGGGGAAGTGCGGAAACACCAGTCGCTGTTTCTCCATGACCGGAGAAAGAAACCCGCCTGATGCTGAAAGCCATCCCGAGAGAACTCAGGGCGCACGCGCCCTTCACGGCGATGGGGACCCTGACCGGTCTGGTCATCATGGCGGTCATTGTCTACGCCGAGGTCCCCCGGTCCGCGTCCGGCGCGCTGTTCTGGACCCTCCACCCGCTGCACGTCGTGCTCAGCGCCCTGGTGACGACGGCCATGTACGAGCGTCACGGGCCGCATTCGCTGGGCTCGCGACTTCTTGTCGGATACCTCGGGTCCGTCGGGATCGCCACGCTCAGTGACTCCCTGATGCCTTTCGTGGGCGAATGGCTGCTGGATATGCCGAACCGCGGCATCCATCTCGGGTTCATCGAGAAATGGTGGCTGGTCAATCCCCTGGCCCTCGCGGGAATCGCTCTGGGCACACGCTGGCCGCACACGCGCGTGCCCCACGCGGCGCACGTGCTTCTGAGTACCTGGGCGTCGTTGTTTCATATGACGATGGCGGCGGGTGGTCA
>JAFGJQ010000197.1 GCA_016929015.1 Phycisphaerae bacterium
CCGCTACCACTGGCCGGGGAACATCCGGGAGCTTCGCCACGTTCTGGAGCGGGCCATTCTGCTGACGGACCGGCGGATCGAGCCGGAACACCTGGGCCTGCCGGGCGCGACCGCCGCCGTGACCCCGCCCCCGGCGGACGGCCGCAGTCAATCCTTCCCCGAAAACGTCACCCTGCCGGAGCTCGAATCGCTGTTCATCCAGCGCATCATGCAGAAGGCACAGGGCAATGTGTCCCGTGCCGCCCGCCTGCTCGGCATCAGCCGCGGCGCCCTGCGCCGCCGCCTGGAAGCCTCCGGCACGGCCTTCGACGACGACTCCCGCACCGGCGGCGAAGGATAAGCAGAGCTGAGCCACCGCTCCTCGAGCAGCGCGCCAAGGTTGTGCCACTGCTTCTTGAGCAGTGGTGTATGCCGCCGACGTACCACCCCCCGCCCTGCCGCAACCGAACACAGCCCGGCCTGTCTCTGCCGCAACCGAATAGACCGTCTTTCAAGGCCGGGAACACCCACCGCTCTCCAGACACCACAGTCCCGTAGCACGGCTGAACGTCCGATCGCGGAACCTCATCCGCCGCGACGCTGGAAAACCAAGTGTTGTCGCCTATGATGACATTTGCTCTCAAGAGACAGAATCAGCGGAGCACGCGCCATGACCGACAGCTCACCCCACATCGCGGAGTCCGAAATCTCGCGGGACACGCCCTGTGTGACATGCGGCTACAACCTCCGGGGGCTGCCGCCAGACGGCCGCTGCCCGGAGTGTGACACGCCGATCGACTGGTCGCTGGGCCGATACCGGCTGTGCCTCGCGGACACAAACTGGCTCGACTCGCTCGGACGTGGCGTTCACTTCATCATCTGGGGAATCGTCGCAGCCATCATCGCGGTGCCGGCGACCATCACTTGCGCACTGGTGGATGTCTGGATCCTTTGGATCGTCCCGGTAGGCACCGGAATCGTCTGGGCAGTGCTGACGACACGGGGAACGTGGCTGCTGACGACACCGGAGCCGACCAGCCCGATCCCGGAGGAACGCCATTCGTTGCGGTGGGTGATCCGCGTGTGCATGATGCTGTCCCTGGCGGGGATCGTGTTGGGAGTGCTCCTCGGGCGGCTCGGCGGAATCACGGGGCAGGTTCTTGAGCTGGTGGTAACGATGCTGATGTGTACCCGCGTCATACAGAACCTCGGCGAGTTGGTGTACGTGCGCCGCCTGGCCCGACGCGTACCGGACGCCGATCTTGTCCGCAGCACTTCCCGCGTACTCTGGACCGCAATCATCACGCTGGGGCTCTTCTTTCTGGCCGACGCGCTGGTCGCGGGCGCCGGCACCCTCGGCAATGCGGTCCTCATCCGCGGCGCGGGCATACTGAAAGACGTCACGAGCTTCGCCGTGCTGCCAGTAGCGCTGTGGTACACGAATCTGCTCATCTGGTACGAAAGAGTGTTTAAGGCGGCTGCGAACGTGAACCTGAGGATTCAGAGCCAATAAGCACATTGCTTTGCCCACAGGGCCGGGGGTAGAGTGGCTGCCATGACACTGTTGCCTCAGCTTCCATCCACACCCACCGTGAACAACGACATGACCTGCGGCACGTGCGGGTACAACCTGCGCGGCCTGTCGCCGGACGGCCGGTGCCCGGAATGCGGGCATCCCATCGAGGAATCCCGCTACGATCCTCGCCTGGCCGCCGCCGATCCACGCTGGCTGCGGGCGATTCGCAGGGGCTTCACGATCCTCCTGGTATCGGAGTTCGCGACGGCAGCCGCGCGATTGCTGGGGTATGCGATCGTCACCACGTACCTAGCCTACCAGGCCATGGTGATCACGTGGTTCATCGGTGTCACACTGTACTCACTGGGCTCCTGGATCGTAGCCAGTCGTGACTGTGTTTGTCCGCCGATGTTCGACCCGCGTCATCTGCGCCGCGTGGTACGGGTCTGCGCGGTTGTCGTCTGGACCGCCATGTTGATCTGGACCATCGCCACGTTCACGGGCAACCTGTCTCCGCATGGGACCCTACTGATCCTCGCCCTGATGATCTGTTGCCTGTCGGGCGATGCCTGCCTGTTCCTGCTGCTCCGCCGGTTTGCCCGCCGCATCCCGGCACCGGCCCTGGCCTGGGCGTCGACCTCTCTGCTCTTCTTCGTGCCAACGACGGTCGCCGTGGGACTCGGGCTGAATATGGTGTATCAGGTGCTTGTGGCGATTGGTCATCCCAACCCAATAGCCGTCTATGAGTCAACCGCCGGCCACGCAATCCGCACGATCCTGACCGTCACCGGTTGGATCAGCCTGGTGGCATTGAGCGTGGTGTTCTTCTGGTTCCGCCGGCGCCTCAGCGCGCTCCTTTCGCAAGCCCGCCAAGCCGCAAGCGAACGCTTGCGGGCAACTGCTTCAGGATCGCAGAAAGATGCCTGACGAACACAACACGAGCAATCCTCCAGAATCGCCGGACCCTACGTTGCTCGAAACCGATCTCCCCTGCGTTTCGTGCGGCTACAACCTGCGCGGCCTTCCCCCCGACGGCCGCTGCCCGGAATGCGCGACACCGGTGGCCGTCTCGCTCCAGGGCGACTGGTTGCGATTCGCGAACCGACAGTGGCTTCAGGGCATCCGATGGGGCGTCGCCGCGTTAATCGCTGCGCACCTGTGCCCGTTGGGGCTCTCGCTCCTCTTCATGTTCGGACCGTCGCTCGCAGCACTATCGTCAACGACCCAGATCATCATGTCGTCCCTCATGTGCCTCGTCTACCTCGTCTTGCAGACTGTTGGCACCGTCGGCACGTTTCTGATCACATCTCGTGATCCGCGAACGATGGGCCGGCCGGACAGACGAGTGCTCGCATGGGCAGCCCGCACCGCTGCTGTGGTTCTGCTGGTGTCGGCGTCGCTCACCGTTGTGACGCCGGCGCGGATGTCGGGTCTTTCCGCGGCGGCACTGATCGTCATGTACTCCGTGCTGAGCCTGGCCTGCACCCTCTTCTACCTGGGCCAACTGGTGTACTTGCGTCGCCTCGCGCGACGAATACCTGATGCGACACTATCCAGCTGGACACTCGCGTTTCTACTCGTGTCGCCCGCGCTGGCCGTCGTTCACCTCTTGCCTGCCCTGCTCCTGAACGCCGTTGCAATCCTCGGCGTGACCGCCACGTTGTTGATGATCGGGAACCGGCACGTGGTGCAACTCTTGCCCGGCGTGTATGTAGTGCTCCTGCTCTGTCACCGCCGGGCGCTGGCTCGCGTGGCGAAGGAAGCATCGGATATCGCGCAGCCCACAGCAGAGCAGAACGATACCACTGCTTCTTGAGCAACGATGAAGGTCCGGTGTGTGCGACTGCTTCTTGAGCAGTGGTCCCTGCCACAACCATGTGGAGTCCGACCTGTCAATGCCGGGAACGCCAATCCCCTCCCCGCTCCACGGGTGGAAAACGGTGAGCCGGGCCGGCACGTTCCCTCGTCGCTTGGGTTGCGGGCGCAGCCCGCGTTGTGTTTTCCGAGTCGAGATCGCTGATGTGCGGTTCACTCCGCCCCTGCCGCCACGGCTTCCAGTTCCGGCGGGAGGGGTTGGGTGGCGCGGCACTTGGGGAACGCGCTGCAGCCGAGGAAGGGGCGACCGCGGCCCTTGCGGACCACCATCTTCTCTCCGCACTCAGTGCAGGTGACATCGGTGGGAATCGGCTTGGCCCGCTCGGGACGGGGCGGGGCCTCCGCTTCGGCCCGCTTCTTCGCCTCGCCGCGCAGGTTCACGTTCGTCTTGCAGGCGGGGTAGTTCGTGCACGCAAAGAACGGCCCGAACCGGCCCGACTTCAGCGCCATGCCCGACCCGCAGTTCGGACACGCCAGCGTCCCCGTCGGCCAGTCCTCCACGACCGGCCGGCCGGTCCGCGTCCAGGCGTATCCCGCGGGCGGCGGGCCCAACTCGGCACTCGCTTGCGGTGCAGCCGCCTTCTTCGTCTTCGCCTTCGCCTTTGCCTTGGGGGCCTTCGCCGCACTCGCCTTCGACTCACCCGCCGCCGACTTGGTGGACGTCGTCTTGGTCGAGCCGGCCGCCTTCTTCGCGGACGCCCGCGAGGACCGTGCGGCGGATTTCCGGGCCTTTGCCCGAAGATCCTTGCCCTGGTCCTTGGCCTTCTGCTCGCGCTCCTCGATCCACTTGACGGCCTGTTCCAGCGTGACCGCCGCGGGGTCCATCCCCTTGGGAATCGTGGAATTCACTTCGCCATCCGTGACGTAGGGGCCGTAGCGCCCGCTCCGAACCTGAATGGCCGCTCCCGTCTGCGGGTGTTTTCCGATTTCCGCGACGGTGGCGCCGGCTTGGCGCCGACCGGCTTTGGGCTGCTTGAACAGGGCAACGGCCTCGTCCAGCGTGACGGTCGGCAGTTGCTCGTGGCGTTCCAGGCTGCGCGACTCGGTTCCCATCTTCAGGTACGGGCCGTAGCGGCCGTCCTGCGCGGTGATCACCTCACCCGTTTCCGGATGCGCGCCCACCTCCCGCGGGAACGACAGCAGCATCAACGCCTGCTCGAGCGTGACCTCCTCCACCTTCATCGAAGGCCACAGGCTCGCCATCTTTGGCCGGCTGCCCTTCTTCACGGCACCTTTGGCCGTCGTCTCCGCGTCGCCCAGTTGCACGTACGGCCCGAACCGCCCGATCTTCACGTACACAGGTTTGCCCGTTTGCGGGTCTTCGCCAAGCTGGTGATCGCCCTTGACGGCCGTATCCAGCATCTCCAGGACTTTTTCGACCGTCAACTCGTCCGGGGCCAGGTCGGGCGGAATGCTGGTACGCAGGTCCATCTTGCCAACCTGCACGTACGGTCCGTATCGCCCCACCCGCACCACCACCGGCTCGCCGCCGGCCGTTTGCCCAATGACGGTCTGAGACACCTGCCGCGGGTCGATGTCTTCCACGCTCGAGCCGATCAGCGCCTTCAAACCCACGTCCGCCGGGTCGACTTCCCCTCTGCCGTTGCCGTTGGGCTCGCCGAAGTAGAAGTCGTGCAGCCACGGCACCGCCTCCCGCTCGCCGTTGGCGATCGCATCCAGGTCGGATTCCATGCGGGCCGTGAAGTCATAGTCCACCAGCGCCGCCAGATGACCTTCCAGCAGGTTCACCACGGCAAAGGCGGTAAACGTCGGAACCAGGGCCGTTCCGCGCCGCCACACGTAGCCTCGGTCCTGAATCGTCTGCAGGATGGACGCATACGTCGACGGGCGCCCGATCCCGCGCTCTTCCAGTTCCTGGATGAGGCTCGCCTCCGTATAGCGAGCCGGTGGCAGCGTCGAGTGCGACAAGGGCTCAACGGCCAGCGGATCCAACCGGTCCCCCTTCCGCAGCGGCGGCAGGATTCTTTCCTGATCGCCCAGGTCGGCCTCGGGATCGTCCGATCCCTCCACGTACGCCCGCAGGAAACCGGCAAACGTGATGACCTTGCCCGACGCGCTGAACACCGCCTGCCCGCGCGACCCGCCGTCCGCCGCCACACGAACGGTGGTCCTCATCCCGGTCGCGTCCTTCATCTGGCTGGCCACCGTGCGCTTCCAGATCAGCTCGTACAGGCGAAAGGCATCCGGGTCCAGGTCGCCTTGCACGCTCTTGGGTGTGCGGAAGGTCTCGCCGGCAGGGCGGATCGCCTCGTGCGCTTCCTGTGCGTTTTTGACCTTTCGCGTGTACTGGCGCGGCGCGTCCGGGAGATACTCCTTCCCGTACAGCTCGGTAATCTGCCCTCGGGCAGCCTGGAGCGCCTGGGTCGACAGGTGCGTCGAGTCGGTACGCATGTACGTGATGTAGCCGTCCTCGTACAGGCTCTGCGCCAGCCGCATGGTGCGCTGCGCGCCGAAGCGCAGCTTCCGGCCCGCTTCCTGCTGCAGCGTCGACGTGATGAACGGGGCCGGCGGTCGGTTCGTAAACGGCTTCTCTGCAACCTCGCTCACCGCAAAGACGGCCGCCCGCAGCCGATCCGCCAGGGCTCGCGCATTTGCCTCGTCGATCTGCACGGCCCCCGTCTCGGACTTCAACCGGCCCGACGCCTCGTCGAAGTCCTTGCCGGAGGCCACTCGCCGGCCGCCCAGTTCCACCAGCCGAACGGTCAGCGTGTCCGACGCGGCCTTCTGCGCCTTCAGCCTGGCTTCCAGGTCCCAGTAGTCCGCTCGTACGAACCGCATCCGCGCCCGCTCTCGCTCCACGACCAGGCGCGTCGCCACCGACTGCACGCGCCCGGCCGACAGCTTCGGGCCGATCTTCCGCCACAGAACCGGCGAGACCTCGTACCCGAAAAGCCGGTCCAGGATGCGCCGGGCCTCCTGGGCGTTCACCAGTCGCTCGTCGATGTCACGCGTGTGCTGAACGGCGTTGGTGATGGCCGCCCGTGTAATCTCATCAAAAACCATCCGACGGACCGGGACCTTCGGCCGAAGCACCTCACGCAGATGCCAGGCAATGGCCTCGCCCTCGCGGTCCTCGTCCGTGGCCAGGTACAGGACGGAGGCGTTTCCCAGTGCCTTCTTCAGCTTGGCCACCTGGGCCCGTTTGTCCTTGGGAACAATGTAGAGGGGCGTGAAGTTCTCGTTCACGTTGACCCCGAGCCGAGCCCAGGGCTCCGACTTGATCTCGGGCGGGATCTCCGCCGCGGTCGACGGCAGATCGCGGATATGACCGATCGACGATTCCACCTGATACCCAGCCCCCAGATGCTTGGAAATGGTCCGGGCCTTCGCCGGGGATTCGACGATAACCAGTTTGGTTTCAGAATGTTGTGGTCTCTTTGCCACCCCGCCTTCCCTTGCCCTGGATGCCGTTCACGTTCCGGGAGCTTGGCTCCGCGCTATATCGACCGCCGGGGCGGAATGCTGCACCGGCCTGGCATTATAGGTCCACCCGCGGATTCGCTGGGCGGGGCGTGTAGCATGAAAACGCAGCCCTGTCAAACCGGCTTTGCACCCCGGTGCTGACGTCACAACGGAATCCGGGTTGCTTTTCCGGCACAGGCCGCTATAGTGTTCCAGTTTCTACCCCCGTCGCCAAGTAGCGATGTATAAAGGAATTACGTCACCATGATGAAGTTCTTTCGCAAGCACAACAAGAAACTCCTCGCCGTCTTCATGGCATTGTTGCTGGTCGTCTGGCTCGGGGGCGCCGCCCTGACCGACCTCATCCGGCCCGATCAGTCGGGACAGGTGCTGGCCACCAGCCGCTTCGGCAAAATCCGCTACGCGGATCAGCAGATGGCCATCGCGAAGACGGATCGCCTTACCCAGCTCCGGATCAACTGGCCGACGCTCCATGAGCCTATGTGGCCTGCCGAGCAGCCCCTCTCCATCCTGGATTGGATTTTGCTGACGCGGGAGGCGGAAGAGATGGGCCTGCAGCTCAAGGGGGAAGAGCTGGACAAGGCCATCAATACGGTGCTTCGCGCCCATTTTCCCGGCAGCGCGCGACCGCTGGACGAAATACAGCGGCTGGCCAACCAGCAGGACATTCACGTCGACGAGTATCGACTGGCCATCGCCGATTTTCTGGCCATCCGACAACTGCTGTTTGCGGTAATGATGCGGGCATCCATCCCCAGCGAGGCGGAAGTGCAGGTCGCCATGCGGGATATCCTGGAGAAAGTAACGATCGACGCCGTCTGCCTGCGGGCGCTGTCCTTCATCGACCCGGAGCAGTCCTTCACGGACGAACAGATCCGCCAGCAGTTTGAGACGTACAAAGACTCCACGCCGGAGCCCGGCTCGCTCACCTTCGGCTACTTCCAGCCGCCGCGGGTAAAGGTGGAGTACGTGCGCATCAATCCGCAGGCCGTCGAGGACAACCTCCGCATGACCGAGGAGGAAGTGGACCAGCGGGCCCGTGACTTCTGGCGCGAGAATCGCACGAACGAAGTCTTCAAACAACCGCTCGCCACCACGCAGCCGACCACGGCACCCGCGACCCAGCCGGTTGTCGAGTACTTCGAAACGTACACCCAGGCAAAGGAAGCCGCCCATCGAGCCGTCCGAAAGGCACGGGCCGCCGAGATCACCGAGAACCTCACCTCGTGGCTCGCCCGCCGGTTCGCGACGCCGTTCGACGACGCCCTGGAGGGGCCAGACAGGTACCGTATCACGCCGGCGTACACCAAGACGCCCGAGTACGTCACGCAGACGCTGGAGGCCGTGCCGCCCGATTTGCGCTATCCGACGGCCG
>JAFGJQ010000198.1 GCA_016929015.1 Phycisphaerae bacterium
CCCGATCCGACATGATGCACCTCCAGTGCACGCATCATGCCAGACCGACGCCCCCCGACGCCAGATGCAATTCACCGAGCGCTTACGATCAACCGGCCCTCAAGCGGCCGGCCTGCAAGCCCGCCTGCGGCGGGGAAGGCCCGTGAACGGGCCTGGAGCGGAGGGGCGGAGAATGGGCATTGCGCGAGAGCAGTGGCGCGGGGGACGGGCGCTGCTCATGAACTTCAGCATAGATTCATCCGGTCCCTACAGGACCGGGGGATTGGGGTGGGGCGGAGCGGACCCGCCGTTGAAACCGCGGGCTGGGCTCGGGCTGGCCTACGGCCCTGATGGGGGGATGGGGCGGAGGGCGGAGAGACGGCAACGGCGTTCGCATGTGCCGCGAAACGGCAACCACAGACACGGGGGCCGAGACGGGGAATGGGCGCTGCTCAAGAGTAGTGGCACACACGCTCGGCGCAGCGGACCTTCGTGCCTTCGGTCGCGAGATTTACCCGGCCTTGCTGACGCGCACCACCTCGTCCACGGTGGTCAGGCCCGAGCGGACCTTGTTCCAGCCGTCCTCGCGCAGCATCTTCATGCCGTACTTGTCGCGGGCGAGGTTGCGGATGTCGGTGGCGGTGCCGCGGCTGACGATCAGGTTGCGGATCTCGTCGTTCATGACCAGCAACTCGAAGATGCCCATCCGGCCCTTGTAGCCGGTGTGGCGGCATTCGCGGCAGCCGGTGCCGCGGCGAAGAGGCTGGCCGGGCTCGAGTTGGAAGTCCGCCGGCAGCGACCCCGGCTCCGGCTGGTATTCCTGCCCGCAGCTCTTGCATACCTTGCGGACCAGACGTTGGGCCAGCACGCCCTCGATGGAGCTGCTGACCAGGAAAGGCTCCACGCCCATGTCCAGCAGACGGGTGTTCGCCGTGGGGGCGTCGTTCGTGTGCAGCGTGCTGAACACCAGGTGCCCGGTGAGGGACGCATTGACCGCCACCTCCGCCGTTTCCAGATCGCGAATTTCACCCACGAGAATCACGTCCGGATCGTGCCGCAGAAACGCCCGCAGGCCGTGGGCGAAGGTCAGGCCGATTTTGCGTTGCACGCCGATCTGCTGGATGCCGTCCAGGTAGTACTCCACCGGGTCTTCCACGGTGAGGATTTTGGTGTCCTCGCTCTTGATGCTGTTCAGTGCCGCGTACAGCGTGGTGGTCTTGCCCGACCCGGTGGGGCCCGTCACCAGGACGATGCCGTGCGGCTGCCGGATGATGCGATAGAAGTCGTCGTAGACCTGGTCGATCATGCCCAGGTCCTGCAGCGACAGCAGCACCGTCGCCTTGTCCAGGATACGCATCACCACCGCCTCACCGAACATCGCGGGGATGATGCTGACGCGCAGGTCGATGTCGCGATTGCCCGTCTTGATCTTGAAGCCGCCGTCCTGGGGCAGCCGGCGCTCCGCGATGTTCAGGTTCGACAGAATCTTGATGCGCGAGACGATCGCGTTCTGGAACCGGCGGACCTCCGGCGGCACGTTCGTCGTGTGCAGCACGCCGTCGATGCGGTACCGAATCTTCAGGCTGTGCTCGTACGGCTCGATGTGTACGTCGCTCGCCCGGTCGCGGATGGCCTCCACGAGAATCTCGTTCACCAGCTTGACCACCGTGGCTTCCTGGGCGGCCTCGATGGCATCGGCGTCCGTCTCGTCGATATCCGAAACGATCTCCAACTGATCGTCGCCGATCATCTCCTCAATGGTGTGACCGGCCACGCCGAAGAACTGCTTGATGATCCGGGAAATGTCGGACGAGGGCGCCAGCACGGGCTCAATCCGGCTGCCCGTGATCATGCGCAGCTCGTCAAACGCGTACAGGTCAAACGCGTTGGCAGTGGCGACGCGAATGGTGCCGTTCACCTTGTCGATCGGGACCAGGTGGTACCGGTGGACGATCTTCGACGGGATGGTCTTGAGCAACGCCTTGTCGATGAGCGACTCATTCAGGTCCAACACGGGAATGTGCAGTTGCTCCCCGATGATCTCCAGCACCTCCCGCTCCGTGACGAACCCCATATCGACCAGGACCTTCTCGATCCGATCGGCGGGGTTCTTCCGGGCAGCCAGGGCGGAGTCCAACTGGTCCTGTGTGATGAGTTTGCGCTTGACGAGTGTCGGGCCGATTCCCACGGTTCTCGCTTCCTGACGACCGCCGCCCCCAAGGGGCCGCGGCAAGATCACTCGGTGCAGGGGACCGGACCTCGACCGGTCCCTCCCCTATCAACGGCTCGAAGCGCGGGCGCAGTCCACCCGCTACCCGCTTATACCCTGGTTTGCGCACATGGATGCTTCTCCGACAGGGTTTTTAACAACCTGCTGTCGACGCGAATGTTACGGCTGGTGCCCGTTCGTCAGTCGGTGGGCAGGTCGGCCAGGCTCTTGTTACTTCCCACCAGAATCAGAACGTCGCCCGGTTCGATTCGGGTGTCCGCGGTGGGCACGTAGACCACGCCGCCATCCGCCGATTTCGATGCCGTCGGAGCGCGTTGGATGGCCACTAGGTTGACCCCGTATTTCGCACGTAACCCGAGTTCAAGCGGAGACTTACCGTGGAATACGACCGGCGCGACCGTGTGGATCAGGCTGTGGCCTTCACCAAGCTCCACATACTGCCGCAGGTTCGGCAGCATCAGCCGGTGGGCCCAGCGGGCAGCCGCCTCTGACTCCGGATTGATGATCGCATTCGCCCCGATCTTCTCCAGAATGCGGGACTGCACGGGCGTCTCGGCCCGGGCGTAGATGCAGGGCACGCCCAAACCCTTCAACTGGGCCACGGTCAGCGCCGAGGATTCGAAATCCTCCCCGATCGCCACGATGGCCGCGTCCACCTTCTGCATTCCCTGGGCCCGCAGGGCGTCCTCACTGGTGCTGTCCAGACGGACGGCCAGGGTCACCTCGTCGCGAAGCGCCTCGACCAGCTTGGGATCCCGGTCCACCGCGATCACCTCCGCGCCGCTGCGGGTGAGTGTAATCGCCAGACGGCTGCCGAACCGGCCCAGCCCGATCACAGCAAACTTGGGAGTGCGAGACGCCACGTTGGGCTCCTGTCCGCGCATCACGCGGCTACGAAATGATCACCGATTCCTCCGGATACTCATACGGGGCCGAGGTCGACCGGCCGGCCAGGGCCATCAACAGCGTGAGCGGACCCAGCCGACCCGCGAACATCGCAAGCATGATGATGATTCGCCCTCCGTATGTCAATCGCGGCGTCAGTCCCGTGGACAACCCGACAGTGCCACACGCCGACACCGACTCAAACAGGATTTCCTGCGTGGACTCGGCCCGTTCGGTCACGCAGAGGGCGAGCACGACCGTTGCGACCAGCAGGCCCATCATGACCACCACCACGCCCGCCCGCCGCACCGCCTGCTCCGGAAGCCGCCGCCCCAGGATCTCCACGTGCTGCCGCCCGCGCAGCGTACTGTAGACGGCCAGAAGCAGAACGGCGGCGGCCAGGGTCTTCACGCCGCCCGCCGCCGACGCCGGTGAACCACCCACGAACATCAGCAGACACAGCAGAAAATGGCTTGCCGTGGACATCGAGTTCACGTCCACCGCCGCCGAGTTGAACCCGGCCGTGCGCGCCGTGACCGACTGGAACACCGCCGCCAGGGCCCGATCCGCAACGCCCATGTCCGCCATGACGGCCGTGGTCTCGCACGCCACCGGCGCGGCCGGCTTCTGGCTGGGCCGCCGCCAGTCGCGCGTTTCCAGCAAAAACAGGCACAGGGCCGGAACGACAATGAGGAACGCGGACGAGACCAGCGCGATGCGGGTGTGCAGGCTGAATCGGGGGGCCGATCGGCGAGGGCGTGCCCGCGGGATGCCCACCGGCGCCTCGGCATCCGGCCTCGGCCGACGCAGCCGCGCCGCCGCCCAGGCGGTCAGGTCGTGCAGCACGGGAAACCCCAGCCCGCCCAACACGATCAACGGCATGATCCCGGCATACACGCCCCACGCCCCGCGATACGGAATCAGGCTCTGCCCATCCAGCCCGAATCCGGCGTTACAGAACGCACTGATCGCATGGAACACGCTGTAAAAGATGCGCTCGCTGAGCGGCCCCACGGACGCCGGCCACATGGGGTACAGCAGCACCGCCCCGACCGCCTCGCAGACAAACGTGAGCACCACCACAAACCACACCATCCGCGAGACCTGCCCGAGTACCTGGTGACTCATCACATCCTGCAGGATCAACGTATCACGCAGCGAAAGTCGCCGGCCCGCCATCATCCCGAACAGGCTGCCGAACACCATGATGCCCAGCCCGCCAAGCTGAATCAGCACCAGAATCACAATCTGCCCGAACCGGCTGAAGTCACGGCCGGTGTCGTAGACCACCAACCCCGTCACGCACGTGGCGCTGGTGGCCGTGAAGAAGCAGTTCACCACCCGCTTGGCCAGGTAATGCCCCTCTTCGTGCCGGTGCTCCACGCTCATGGCCCGGGGCAGGTTCAGCAGGCATCCCCCGATCAGAATGGCCGCCACAAATGATGTGACCATCACCCGGGCCGGCCGCAACCGCGCGCGCGGATCGCTCAAACGGCGTCCCGCCGCGTCGACCCCCAGCCGCGAGACGTCCAGCACCCCAACAGCCAGAACGTAGGCCACCATGGCCTTGAGCACTGAAACGTGGCCCTCGGCGAACCCCGTCAGCAGCAGCGCAACGCCGGCGACGATCACCACCGCATCGAGCCACGTTTGCTTCAGGAACGCCCCGACCCGGCCGGCCGTCACCAGGCTGACGGCGTAATGCGCAACGAACAGCAAAACGGCCAGTGCCTGCAGGGTCAGCGGTAGCGCGAACTCAACCATGTGCGGGAGCTGCCCGTCATGGAACCCGTACTCCAAGGCTAGTGAGAACAGGGCGGCGAACGCGGTGACGCGCGCCGCAAGGGACAGTGCTCGTTTCGGACTGACGCGCTGACCTGGCAATAAGGGGTCTGGCATGGCTCCAATCCGCGCCGTCAGGCCACGTCGATCAGCGGCATGACGTCGGCATACCGGGCTCGCAGCATCTCGCGCAGCACACGATGGTCCGGCTCGCTCAGGCGCGGATCACGGGCCACGATCGCAGCCGCATCGTCCCGGGCGGCCTGCAGCAGGTCCAGGTCGTTCAGCAGGTCCGCGACCTGAAAAACCGGCATCCCGTGCTGCCGCGTGCCGAGCACCTCGCCCGGCCCGCGAAGCCGCAGGTCCTCTTCCGCAATGCGGAACCCGTCCCGCGTTTGGCAAAGGACGCGCAACCGCGCCAACGACTCTTCATTGTCCGTGTCGGAGCACAGAAGGCAATACGACGGCCGCGTGCCGCGCCCGATCCGCCCGCGAAGCTGGTGCAACTGGCTCAACCCGTACCGCTCCGCGTGCTCGATGACCATCACGGTGGCGTTCGGCACGTCGATGCCCACTTCCACCACGGTCGTGGCCACCAGCACGTCCAGCGCCGCGGCCCGGAACTGCTCCATGACCGCATCCTTTTGGGCCGAGCGCATCTGACCGTGTAGCAGCCCCAGCCGGCAGCCGGACAGCGCCTCCCGCGCCAGGTGCTCCATCTGCTCCGACGCCGCCTTCAGCGGCAGCTTCTCCGATTCCTCCACCAGCGGATACACCACAAACGCCTGCTCGCCCCCCTGCACGCGCTGCCGCACAAACGACCACGCCCGGCCGATCTCGCCCGGCCCCAGCAGCCGGGTCTCCACCGACGGCCGACCCGGCGGCAGGCCGTCGATCGTGGACACGTTCAGATCACCGAAAAAAGTCATCGCCAGCGTGCGAGGGATGGGCGTGGCCGTCAGCACGAGGTAGTGAGGTGACTCTCCCTTGGCCCGCAACCGCCCCCGCTGCTCCACGCCGAACCGGTGCTGCTCGTCGATGATCACCAGCCCCAGCGCGGGAAACTGCATGCCTTGCTCCAGAAGGGCATGAGTGCCGATCACCAGGTCCAGTTCGTGCCGGGACGCCTGCGCGTAGACCTCCTCGCGGTGCCGCTTCGCCAGGCCGCCCGTCAACAACGCCAGCCGCACCCGGCTGCCCGCGAGGTACCGGCTCACCTTTGCATAATGCTGCTCTGCCAGGATCTCCGTCGGGGCCAGCAGGGCCACTTGCCGCCGCGCGGCAATCGTGCCCAGCGCCGCATAAACCGCCACCGCCGTTTTCCCTGCGCCCACGTCCGCCTGAAGCAACCGATTCATCGGCCGGGACTGCGCCAGGTCGGCCGCGATCTCCACGACAGCCCGGTTCTGCCCGGGCGTCAGAGCAAAGGGAAGCCGCGCCCGGATACGTTCATCCACACGCGGCGTGATCACGACCGGCGTGGCGGTTGTCGCGGTGGCCGCCTGGTGTCGCCGAAGTTGAACGGCCAGTTGCATCAGCAGGAACTCGTCGTAGGCAAGTCGCCGCCGCGCCACGTCCACGTCTTCCGATCGTGTCGGCTGGTGGTATCGCTCGACCGCCGTTCGACGCGGCGGCAGTGTGCGACGGACGCGCAGCGACTCCGGAAGCGATTCCTGAATCTGCTCCGCCACCTCTGTCAGCGCGACGCGGATGACCCGCGCGATCTGCCGCGAGGGCAGCTTGCCGGTGGCCGGATAGACCGGCTCAAAGCGGTCTGCGTCGTTTTCCAGCGGATCGTCGTTTCCATCGAAAAGGGCGAATCGAGGGTTCTTGAACTGCGCGTACTGCCGGCCCACGTCCACCTTGCCGGTCAATCGAATAGACTGCCCCACGCGAATGCGATCCGCCAGATACGCGGCGTTGAACCAGACGACGCGGGCCCGGCCGGTGGCATCTTCCACGCGGGCGGTCACCGTTCGATGGCCGGGCGAACCGCGGAGACGGACATCGGTAATGTCCCCCACAACGGTGGCCGTCTCGCCCAGGGTCAGCGTTCCGATGGGTTGCGATTTCGGGGCCAGCTCGTAGCGGAAAGGGAAGTGCTCGACCAATTCGCCCACGGTCCGCACACCCAGCGTGGCGAACTCGGCCGCGCGGGCCGGTCCCACGCCGCGGACGTATTGCACCGGAGTTGCCAGATCGAGTGCGTCCATGTCCCGCATTGTGCCCGCCGGCCCGCTTCTGGCAAACTGTGAAAACGCAGAGTGGCCCGCGCCGGCAGAGCATCTGCCGGCACGAGCCACTCAATGCCACACAGTAGATTCGATGCGGGGGCTGCTACGGGATGACCAGCTCGGTTCCCGGTTTCAGCTTGTCCTTGTCCGGAATCTTGTCCATGTTCGCTTCCCAGATCGCCTTCCACTTCGACTGGTCGCCATCGTAATACTGGCGGGCCAGCTTGAAGAGCGTGTCGTCCTTCTGGACTACGTGGATCCGGGCGGCCGGTTCCGGTGGCGGCGGTGGCATGGTATCGCTGTCATCGACCTCGAGCAGGGGCTCGCTGTACATGCTGGCTTCCTGCTGGGGCTCTTCCTTGGCCTGGGGCTCTTGACAGCCGACCAGCAGGGCCAGCCCGAATGTGGCTGCCAGAAATGCTACGCTCAATCGCATGGATGTACCTCCCTTTTTTGTGTTGGACATGCAAAAACGGTTGACCGCTGACCGGAAGCGTACCGCCCGGTCAGGCGACGTTCAACAAAAACTTCGCTTGAACAGTGACTTACGGGATCACTCCCGATGTCGGATCAGGCACCGCCGGGAACTGCGCCGAATCTCCCGGGGTCCACGGTGCCTGTGAGGCCGACCGCGCCGAAACATCTTCATCCAGGCTGGGACCCGCCAACAAGACCGGCCCCACCCCGATCGTTGTACGTGATCGGCTGTATCCCCCCCTTTTCATCAGCGAAAAATGCCATCCCGCAGCCTGGAACCCATGCCGGTCATCCCCAAA
>JAFGJQ010000199.1 GCA_016929015.1 Phycisphaerae bacterium
AAGAACTCGATCGACACGCGGATGCCTTCGGCGCGATGGGCCTCGTTGAACGCCGCGACGATCTGCTCCATGGCCTGTCGTTCGGCCGGCTGGCCGTGGTGCGCCCAGACGGTGACCACTCGCACGCCGCTTGCGGCCGGTGCTCGCCGGCAGCCAGTCCCACCGGCCAGCATCGCCACCAGTACGCCGACAACCACGAGTGGCCGTGCGATCCAGAGCACGCGAACACCTCCATCCAGAGCGAATGAATCAACGGGTCGTTCCCGAAGGATCGGCAACGCCGGCCTCCTGTCAAGGATCAAGCATATTGTGCCGTTGCACGGGGCCTCGCTGTTGTTTGATCTTGCACGCGGCCCGGAAACCACGCGTCACATCTATACCCCTTGCCGCGTGTTCGCTTGGGGGAAAGGGGGGAACAGGCACGAAGGGACGGAGGGACGAGGAATTGCGAATCGCGAATTACGAATTGCGAATGGAAGCGAAGGGGCGGTTGGATGCCAGCCGGGCGTTCGCGTGGCACCTTGCCGTGCATGACCGCCCAAGATTATGCAACATCATGCGGCAGGAAACGGGTTGCCCAGTTTGCCTCGGTGGCCGGTCTTGCCCGAAATTTCGTGACCAATTGTTGAAATGTCGGGGTTTGGAGGGCAGATGCTCGGGCGAAAAGTCAAAAGAAGGCAGGGACCCGCCGCGGCGGGCAGGCTCCGGGACAAAGGGACGGAGTGAGGCTGGGAGGGTGGAGACTGTGGGCAGGAGGAACGGGTGAGGGGGGTTGTAGCGTTTGCTACTTAACGTGGGGGAAGCGAACGGTGGGGCCGCCTGCGGCGGCCAAAGCAAAAAACAAAGAACAAAAAGCAAAAACGAAGAGGAAGGCACGGAGCCGCGGATCGATCAGGCGGCGTCGGTTTCTTGCAGCTCCTGTCGCAGCAACCATTCCAGTTCGCGCTCGAGCGTCTGCGGGTCGCGGCAGACGTGGAACGCCCAGCGACCGTGCTCCCGTGCATTGTTCACGGCCTGAACCCAGCGCCGAGCGGCCTCGTGCTTTGCGGTCGTCTGTGCGTCCTGAAGGCCTTTCACCTCCAGCACTGCATTGAGACCGTTCTTCAATCGCACAATGAAATCCGGCTCGTAGTGGTGGTCCACGCCCTGGAACTCGTATGGAATCATGAGCCCCAGATGGTCGTTCCGTGCATAGCACTCGACGGCCCTCGATCGCTCCAGCCAAAACGCGACACTCGTCTCCCACGTAAGCGTATCGGACACAACCTGATTGATGTGGCTTTTCCGCGTACCGAAGCACGGGCGGGTGGTCTTGAAATCCACCTCAGCCGTTGTCCCGAACGGCTTGTAGCGATTCAGCACCGGCAGCAGCGGGGGCTCACCTTCCGCGTCATCGGGGAGAATGGCATCGCAAAGATACCCGACCATCCGCATGACGTACTTTTCGAGACCCAACTCACGCGGATCGGCGCCGCGGAAGTTCACCTTCCGCTGCACGTACTCATTCACGAACCGGTACACCTGCGGGAAAAGTTGATGCCGCGATCGCAGACGCCACACGCGAGTTTGGGCATCTGATCGCCCGCCGGTCTCGCCGACGAGATGCGCCAGCACGAGCTGCGCGATCTGGAACTGGATCGCCTGCAGGTGCGTCACCCGGTAATACTGCTCCCGGTCTTGCTCCACAAACCCGAAGGGCGACACCTGCGACGGCCTGCCCTCCTGATATCCAACCGTCGGCAGCAGAAACGTCGCGGTCGGTTCGCGGTTCGGCTCGATGACGAGCGGCTCCATCGAATCGATGTCGCACCGGATAAGGTTCCGCTGAAGCGCAAACGCGTACCCTTCCACGACGGGGAACCGCATCTCCATGCCCGCCCGCTCAGGCAGGGCCTTGACGTGGTTCTTCGGTTTGTCCTCCGTTTCCTTCTTCTTGGAGGGCCGGCCCTTGAACGGGATCACGGTGAATGGGATCCCGTACACGTCAACGTACTCTTCGGTCAGGAGGCCCGTTTCCGGGTCCGGCGTGTAGTCCATCCTGCGCAGCCCGCGGCCGACGACTTGCTCACAAAGCAACTGGCTCTTGAACGCCCGTAACCCGAGAATGTTGGTCACGTTGTTGGCGTCCCATCCCTCGGTGAGCATCTGCACCGATACGACGCAGCGCACGTGCTCCCCGGGCTCGCCCGGCTTGCCCACCGTGGCGACGACTTTGCGCAGCTCCTCGGCCAAATCCTTCTTCGACTTGTTGCCCTCCTCGCTTTCTGCTTTAGCCAACAGGTCCGTGTCGATTCGGATGGTGCGCTTGGTGTCCGGTCCGTTGGCGAAGCACTCCGGAAAGACCACACCGTGCCCGTACGACACCTTCGGCCCCGCGTTCGTGCGCTGCCGGGTGGCCGGCGCGACCGAGTCGTCGTCCTCGTCAGCCGCTTCCACCTCGGCAAGGTCCGCCTCCGTCGCCACGTCAATAGGCTCTTCCCCGCTGATCTTGCGGTAGAAGACCTCGGCAATGTCCACGTTGTCACATACGATGATGAGCACCGGCGGGACGCGTTCCTGCCCCGGGCTGGCCGCCTGGATGTACTCGAATCGCTCCACCCACTGCCCGGCAAGCTGTTTCAACGCGCCTTCGGCCTCGCGGAACACCACGTCCGGCTTGGGCTTGCGCCCGCGCCCAGGCAGAAACTCCGCCGGCTGGAGTCGATCGACAACGGTCTGCCAGAGCTTGAAATACGCGGGCTCCGGCCGGCCCGTTGTATCGCTGACCGGCAGGCGCGGGATCTTCACGATCCCGCTTTCGATCGCATCGACCAACCCGAAATCGCTGACCAGCCAAGGAAACGGGCTTCCCTCCGCGTAGCCGCTGCCATGCAGGTAGAACGGAGTCGCCGACAGGTCCACGCACATCCGAATCCCAGAGTGTGTCTGCCCGGCGGGCCGACCACTTTCATGGTTGTTCAGCTTATCGAGGCCCTCCACCCAGACGGTCGCTTCCTCGCGATCGCTCTGCGCGGCCTTCGCTTCTTCACGACTCAGCTTCTCCTCGAGCGTCGCCGGGCGATAGCAGTGGTGCGCTTCGTCATTCAGCACCATGATTGGCATGCGGTCGTGCAGATCGCCGAGGACACGCCGGGCGAATGCCTCCGGCGTCTCGGCGCCCTTGTCGACGACCGTGTAGCTCTTGCCGCCCTCGGAATGCTCCGATTCCGGCGCGAACTTGTGCCAGTTCAGTACCAGGACGCGCCCGTTCTGCATCAACGGCCGCAGTTTGGCCGGCACAATGTCGAACGCGGCGTAGTAGTTGTCCAGCCGCTCCGGTCGCAGGACTTGTAGCCGCTCGTTGACCGTCAGATTGGGGCAGCAGACCAGAACGCCGCTGGCGAAACGTTCGTCGCTTGGCGTCCGGCCACGGTTGCAGAACGCCCAGGCGATCAGCATGGCCATGACGACCGTTTTGCCGGAACCCGTTGCCATTTTGCAGCCGTAGCGGATCAAGGGCAGCAGATCGGGCTTCGCCGGCATGTCGGTGAGCTTGGCCAGGTCGGCGAGCGGGAATTCCGGCTTGAACCGGGGGCGACGACCGCTGTGCAGGATCTCCGCCAG
The DNA here is from genome assembly GCA_016929015.1 of Phycisphaerae bacterium. Taxonomy (GTDB): domain Bacteria; phylum Planctomycetota; class Phycisphaerae; order UBA1845; family UBA1845; genus JAFGJQ01. Next base: position 3,604 of record JAFGJQ010000199.1, read on the forward strand.
ATAGACCACCGTCTCGACAGCTTCAAGCTGGCAGAAAAAGAGCCGCCGGGGTCGGTCGGGGGACCACCAGTGCCGGAGTAATTCCTTTGTGATCGGGGTTGCGCCCTCCCAGGCGCTCTCCCGCCAGCGGGCCACGTCGCTACGAAGCTGATTGACCGTAACGAGGTCGTCCTGCCCTTCGGCCAGTTCCAGCGTAAGTTGGCCGGCAACGTCATCTTTCGTCTTGTACCAATAGCGCGCCGGCCGGCGTCCGGCCATCTTCGACGCCTCGCCGGTGATCCGATCGTACTGCCAGTGCAGCGACGGCGCCTCGTATGGACTGCAGGGGATCGGCTTCTCTACCGGTTGGATGGGAAGGTCACCCGGGGATTGGGTCATGGCTGCTCCGCCTTCGTGACTGCCCGGTATGCCTGGCGTGGGTGTGCCGGGTTATCGGGCAGCGTGTATTGGAGACGGCGGGCCTGCACGAGCGGATACACGTACTGGCCACGGATGTAGTCCGGATTGCGGTGCAGGAGGTGCGCCAACTGTGCGAGGCGTAAGGGGCGCCACGCACAGAGACGAACAATTACGTCCTTCACGTGTTCGGGGCCGGATCGCTTGCCCAGTGCTGCCACGAGTTCAGCCAACTCGGTGGGAAGGGGCTCCGGCAACCCGTCAGATAGGGTTCCGAACCCGTCAGGCAAGGTCTCCGGCCCGTAAGATTGCGCCCGTAACCCCTGAGGTTGCGTGCCGTTGGCTGTGAGCGACCCATCCGACGAGCCGCCATCATCCATCGATTGGCCCAACAGCACCCGCGTAGGCAGGTAATACGTGGCCCGTCCCTTGCCTCGTTGTTCGAGCAAACCAGCGTCGCGAAGGCGACGCAGCGCGCCGCTGGCCGTCAGCGTATCGACGCTGTTGATGTCCCGGTACATGGCGTTCGTTATCGCCCCCGCCTCTCGAATCACGACCAGGGCGCGCGCCTCTTCGGCGGACAACCGCAGCTCCTTGAACTTGGCCAGCCAGGTCAGGTCGTCCGGTCCAAGGAGGTGATGCACCAGCAGCATCACCCGAAACTCATCCTTCTGCCGATCGGATTCGAACAGGGGCGGGGTCAGGTTCGCATCGTGCATCGCCGCCCGCATCGCGCGAATTCCGGTGCCCTTCGTTTCCGCCAGGCCGACCTCGTGCAATGCCGCCGCGATCTTCTCGTTCCGCGGAAAAGAACCCGGTTCGCCCAACCGGTCCTCTGCAACGAGCGAAGCCCCGGGGTTGCGGATCTCAATGCGGTTGGCGTACCGAATGATCTGCACCGGCGAGGCCGTGCGGTACGTGCGATGCATCAACGCGTTCACGACGGCCTCGCGGATCACCGTACGCGGCACAACGGGCACGTCCCGACGGTGAATGTCCCCCTCGCTCAGCGAGAACGCCTTCGGCAGCTCGTCGAGCACTTGTGCAACGACCCGTGGGATCAGAATGAGCAGCGGGCCGCGCAACTCCACACCGGTATAGCGCCGCTCCGGGTCGGGTACCCATTCGCGTCCCTCCACGCGGATGTAATCCACGCGCACCAGCGGGGCAATGCGGCGCAAAGACAACTCGCGTCCGAACAGCATCAGACCGGCGACCGTCAATACCGGTCGGCCTTCGCGCACCGTCATCGCTCCGAGCGCATACAGCAAGTCATCGTCGCTGAGGCTCAATTCGGCCGCGTCCGGCTTCACCTTCGCCCGTTGTCGGCGGTACTCCGCCAAGGAAGCGGGGTCGACGTCCTCTGGTCCGGCGTCCTCCACAGGGCCGGCGTCATAGGGCGTTGTCCCGCGGCGATGATAGAGCACCGCCAAGTCGTCGTCCGTGCAGTGTTGATCGGTTGATCCGATTCGGCGGTATGCGCCCCTCGGCAACCCCTCTGACCGGATGAACACCGGCTTGTCGCCGGCGATGGCTTCCGGTACGAACGCCACGACAACCGACTTGCCCTGATACGCCTCGACGGTCACGATCGGCCGTACGGGCGGAGACAGGTCGTTTCGGCAACGCGTGGCGAGGTCGGCCTGAAGCTTCCCTGCATTGGGCACGCCGACCACGACGAACGTGCCTCCAAAGAGCGTGCCCGGTTCCTCCTCGACACCCAACAGAATGTAGCCCCCACCGCGGCCCGGCTCGTTTGAGAACGCTGAAACCGTCTGGAGAACCGCGGTGTCGATCTTGCCGCCGCGCTTTGCCTCGGTTTCGACGGACTCGTCGCCGAGCCGCAGCTTCTCCAGGATTTCCTCCAGCGATCCGCTCACAAGCACCACCTTACGGCGCCGACTGCCCCACTCACAGCCTCTGCACGCACATCACCTCATTCCCCCGCGGATCGATCACTTTCACCGCCACGCAGCGGTGCCTGCCTGCGGGGAAGGGCAGGCTAGTCGTGCCGCTAAACGCCTCGAAGCGCTCGGCGTCGATCGGGCCGTTCTTACCGTTCAACGCCCGGGCCAGCTTGTCCCACGCCGAGCGATCCGGGAAGAACGCCTGCGTCACGCAGAACGTCCGGCCGTCGAAATCGCCGTCCAGGAACCAGGCGGCGACCTTCTCCGCCCCGGTCGACGCGATGCTATTGTCAACCGGGTTGTAGATGTCCACGCCCTCCATTTCGACGACGTACTCCGAACGCCCTTCGGGTGACTTCTGCTCCGCCAAGCTGACCCGCGTCACGCCGCGCACGACCTCCGGCTGGTCGACCAGCTCCTCCTGCTCGGCGCTGGCGGCGATGCAGGCGTTGACTTCGTCCATCTTCGCCCGCCAGGCCTTGCGATACGCCGTTACGGCGTCCCGCAGCGCGGCCGGCCAGTCGTCGTCGGTGTCGAACGGCACCGTCCAGTGAGCAAAGCCCTCCGTGCCTGCTTGGGGCAGTTCCCACCGGCGCCGGTCGGCGTCCGTAACGGCGCGTTTGCCCTCTTCACGCTGCTTCCGGACCAGTTCTGTGGCGAGGCGCGCACGCAGTTCGGGCGTCACCTTCGGCAACGCCGCGTTGCAGGCGGCCAGCGCTCGATCGAGGATCGGCTCGTGCTTCGCGAAGATCGGGTCAAGTGCGACGTTCTGGGCGATGCTCTTGAGCGTGATGTGGGGGACGGTCCGGTAGATGAAACCGGCGGCCGGAGACGTGGCACGAGTGGAGGTGGCATCGGCATTGGTGGCACGGGCATCTTGCCCGTGATTCTTCGACTCAAAGGTACGGCCCCGCGCAGCAGTGGTTCCTTTTCCATCGCCGCCGGCCTGCTTCACGGCCTGGAAGGCCGTGCCACACCCGACCCAAGGCCAATTCATCAAGCCCGCTGCGTGGGGGTTGTCCAGCACGTATTGGAGAGAGCACTCCAGGTCGTCCACGTCGCGAATAAGGTGATCAAACGAGTCCGGTTGCCAGAGCGTGCCTTCGCGCCCAAGCACCTTGTTGACCTCGTTGCTCGTGAAGCTCTTCCAGGAATGGAGGATTTTCGCAAGTTCCTGCCCGGGCCGCGGCCGGATGATGACGTGAACGTGGTTCGGCATCACGCACCACGCGACCAGATCATAGCGCTCGCCATCGAAATGCGACAACGTATCGCGCACGATCGTCGCCGCCCGCTCGTCGTTGAGATGGCACGCTCCGTGGCCCGTGTCCAGGTATTTTTCGACTCGCTCCGAATGCAGTTCCCTCAGCCGGCGCTGCTCTCCGTCGCTCAACGGCCGGCCGGTACTCTCGGCCCGCTGCACGATCTCTTGCCGCTCGCGCAACCAGCCTTCGAGCACGGCCCGCGGTAGGCTGTCGGCCAGCCGGAATGTGACCGAGTACGTTGCGCCCTCCTGTTCCCAGTGCGGCAGGTAAGCACTGTAGCGAATGCTCACTTCGCGGGGGTTGTAGGGCAGAAACTCGTAAGCGTCAGGGGCTTCGGTGGCACGGGCATTGGTGGCACGGGCATCTTGCCCGTGGTTCTGCTCTCCGTGGGCGTCCGACTTGGAGACCACGGGCTGGAAGCCCGTGCCACGCAGCTTGTACATGTCATACTTCGCCGTCAGCAGGCGCTGTCGAGCAATGGCAACGGCAACGCGGCTGGTGTCGATCGTGATCCACCGCCGGCCCCAATGCTCTGCGACGAAGGCAGTCGTTCCACTACCACACGTGGGATCGAGTACCAAGTCTCCCGGGCGTGTGGTCATAGCCATGCATCGCTCCACGACCTTCAGAGCTGTTTGAACAACGTAGACCTTTTCTCCGCCCAACTGGTTCTGGCCAACTGTGTCGGTCCAGACATTGGAGAGAGTCGTAACGGGGAAATCATCCAAGCGACGCTTGTACGACATTGTCGTGCGATCGCCGCCGATTAGTCGTTCTGCACGGAGCAGCCGTTGCATACCCTGTTCATTTGTTTTCCATCGCGCTTTGGGGCCAGGTGTGAAGCTCCGTCCGTCAACACTAACCCTGAACCACGAGGCCGCTCCCTCGCCTTTCTCGCGGCCCATGCTCTGGCTCGTGATGTTGTCACCTGCGTACACAGACGCGCCGTCCGGTAACGATTGGAGGTTGACCTCATCAGAGAGCGTTATCCGCTCACCCGTCCGAAGCTCCGCGAACTTGTAGCCGGTTGCGCCTTCGTCGCCAGGGTTCTTCTTAAGAAATACGGGAATGAAGCGAGCGTGTTCGCGGTTCCTTGCATACCAAAGCAGGTAATCGCATGAACTTGGGACGTAGTCGGCTGTGCTGCCGGTTGTCTTCCGGACCACAACGATACCGATGAAACTCGCAGTACTGAACACGTCGTCGAGAAGAGATCGAACTCGGTGCAGATTCTCGTCGCTGATTTGCACAAAGATGCTGCCCGTGTCGGCCAGCAGCTCTTTCGCCACGATGAGCCGGTCGCGCAGGTAGGACAGGTACGAGTGGATGCCCAGGTGCCAGGTGTCGCGGTAGGCGCGGACCATCTCCGGCTCGCGGGTCAGGTCCTGCTCCTTGTCCTTCACGTCGCGGCGGCCGACCTCGGGCTGGAAGTTGCTGGCGAACTTGATTCCATACGGCGGGTCCATGTAGATCATCTGGACCTTGCCGGCCAGGTCCTCGCGGCGGGCCAGCGATGACATCACCTGGAGCGAGTCGCCCAGGATCAGCCGGTTGGCCCAGTCCACGTCGTGGCGGTAGAACTGGACCGCCTCGTGGTATTCCTGCTCCGGGTCGGCGAAGAGCGAGCGCTGCACATCCTGCCGGGCGGCCACCTTCAGGACGGCCTGCGTGCTGATGCGTTCGTGGATGTGCAGAGCGACCGGGTCGACCTCGAACCACTTCTTCTCGCGCTTGCCGGTCCACTCCAGCCACGGCTCTTGGACGCGCAGGGCCTCGGCCAGCAGCCGGGCCTCATCGTCGCTGAGCGGTGACGTGCGGGACTTGGCCAGCAGCTCCGGCAGCTTGTCGGGCGAGCCGGTGGAGTCGAACCGCAGGACCGGTGGCAGATGGGGGTTGTAGGCGTACTGTGCCTTCGGGATGACCGGGACGGTGCCTTCCGCTGCGATCTTGGCCGGCGGGTTGTTCTTGCGGCTGGCCGCGTGTCGATAGTCCCCAACCGGCGGGCCGTCCGTCAGGGGCCTTGCGGCATTCGGCTGCCGTGTTCCGGCCTTGCGCGTTCGTTTCGCCATGTCCCGCTCCCGAATCTATTGCTTTCCTCCGCCGTCGGCCCTGTGGAAATGGTGCCTGGGGCTCGGCCGGCCAGGGAGAAGCCGCTGGGGGGCAGTATAGCAGAAGGGGGGGAAAGGCAAGAACCCCGGCGCGCCGGGACAGAAACGCAAAAACGAAGACGAAGGCACGACGGCACGGAGGCTCCCGCCGCGGCGGGCAGGCTGCGCGACGGAGGAACGAAGTGATCCGACTGCGGCGGCCAAAGCAAAAAACAAAGAACAAAAAGCAAAAACGAAGAGGAATCCCGACGGGTCGGGGCGGTGTGGCCGGGGCAGGCGGGGCATGGGCTGTGTGTTTCAGTTCATTCGTTCCGCGCCCGCCCATTCGGCCGTCGGGGCCAGGGGATCGGCGTGCAGGGCCGCGCGCAGCTTTTCCAGGGCTTCGAGTTGAATTTGCCGTACCCGCTCCTTGCTGAGCTTCACCATTCGGCCAAGCGACTCCAGTGTGTCCGGCTTGGCCGCCTTCGGCTGCAGAAACCGACGTTGGATGACGAATCGCTCCGTCGGCGACAGATCCGCCGAGTTTCGTGCAAGGGCCAGACGCAGCCGGTCGACCAGCGGCGAGTCGTTCGCGGCCTCCGGGGCCGGAACCTCCACCGCAACCGGCTCGGCGTCCGGCAGTGCCTGCACAAGGCTGCGCTGTCGCGTCTCGCGCTTGCCGACGTGGCGGAACGACCTCAGGATGGCGCTGCAAGCGTACGTGCTGAACCGATACCCTCGCCACGGATCGAATGCCCGGACCGACTGGAACAGCGCCCAGAAGCCTGCGCTCACCAATTCTGCATCGTCCAACGACCACCGCGGCGACCGACGGAGCATGTCGTACACCAGCCCGATGTTTCCGTTGACCAGACGGCCCGAGATCTCTCCGTGCAGCGCCGCCAGCCGCCGGCGAGAATACCCCGAACGCCGGCGCTGCTTCGGCGAACTCCGGAGAAGATACCCGCACGCGTGCATTCCTTTGAACAGCTCCGACTCGCAGTGCCGCCAGTCGTTCGCCGTCGTATGGGCGAGGGCATCCTCTGCGTTCGTGAGAATCAGCCGCAGGCTTCTCAGTCTGTGCAAGGCTGCATTGTCCACGAACTTGGGCGTTTCCGCCCTGGTGCTCGCCTGGATTGGATTGGTCTTCGTCTTCACGATGCCGTTCCTTTCCTGTCGCTTGCGTCGGCCCCCGTTGTTCCCAAGGCCGTTCCCCCGGGGAGGGTTTCCCCGGGGGAAGCAGCCATCGGGCCGATGTCACTCTCTCTCCGTAGGGATCCCTCAGGCGGGCTGAGGAGCCAGGCTTCCCTTCCAGCGACGCTGAATCGCCTTCCATTGCGTCACCTGGAACAGACCCGCCAGGCCGACCAGCACATAGACCAGTCGAGCGGGCATCGTCATGTCCCCCAGAAGCGTGGCCACCAGGTCAAAGTTGAACAGCCCCACCAGGCCCCAGTTGACCGCACCCACCACCACCAACACCGCTGCAATCACGTCTATGCTTTTCATCGTAGGTTCCTTTCTCTCTTGCGGCCGAGCACGCTCGGCTTCACTTTCCATGCTGATCCGGCGGTGTGATCACGGCGTCTATCACATGGATGACACCGTTACCTGCACAGATGTCCGTCTTCACCACTCGGGCGTCATCCACCTTCACGCCGGATGACGTGTCGATTCTCACCGCGCTGCCCTGGAGCGTCTTCGCCTCCGACAGCTTGGCTACGTCGGCGGCCATGACCTTCCCGGACACCACGTGATAGGTGAGAATCGCGCGCAGCTTCTCCTTGTCCTTCAGCAAGGCGTCCAGCGTTCCCGCCGGCAGCTTGGCGAAGGCATCGTCCGTGGGCGCGAACACGGTGAAGGGTCCCTCACCACGCAGCGTATCCGTCAGCCCCGCGGCCTCGATGGCCGTCAACAGCGTCTTGAACTGTCCGGCGCTGCCGGCCACACCGAGGATGTCCTCCTTCGGCAGCAGCACGGTGTCGATTACGTGGATGACACCGTTGCTGCAATCGATGTCGGTGGCCGTCACCTTGGCATTCTCGATGCGCACGCCGTCTTTGGTACTGATGGCCACTGACTGACCCAGCAGAGTCTTTGCTTCCTTCAGCTTCGTCACGTCCGCCGCGGTCACCTTGCCTGCGACCACGTGGTACTTGAGGATCGCCCCAAGCTTCTTGGAATCCTTCAACAGTGCGTCGACCGTGCCCTCGGGCAGCTTGGCGAAAGCTTCGTCCGTCGGCGCGAATACCGTGAAAGGTCCGTCACCCTTGAGGACCTCGACCAGACCGGCGGCCTGGACTGCCGCGACCAGGGTCTTGAACTGCCCGGCGCCTACCGCCGTGTCCACGATGTCGCCGCTCGCCTTGGTCAGTTGAGCTTGTTTCGCCCCGCAGTTTCCGGCGTTCGCCGTTGCGACAAACGAACTGATTGCCAGCACTGCCAGCGCCACGCCCCAGACTGTTCCGTTACGCTTCATCTGAAATTCTCCTCTTGCTGATGACTGCACTCGTGAATCTCCCGATCTGAACCCGGCGTGACTGCCTCTCCAGCCGGCATGGCTTCCAAGCCATGCAAATTCGTTCAAATCGTTCACTCTGACTATTGGACCCTTGCCGAAGGAAGTCAAGGTTCAATTCGTGCAAAACGTTCAAAACGGGCCAGAACACGTATAACTCATTTTTGGTGAAGTGGTTATGTGGGTGGCATGAAACCCGTTTCCGTGATTTTTTTATGGCATTCTGATGGACGAAGCAATAGAATCGTTCAAAACGTTCTAGGATTGACCATGAAAGACCTACTGACCCCAAACCAGGTCGCACGAGCCGTCGGAGCAAGCGAAGCATCACTCAAACGCTGGTGTGACAAGGGGTTATTGCCGACGATTCGCACCGCGGGCGGCCACCGACGCATTCCCATCCATGGTGTGATGCAGTTCCTTCGCGAACGGGGGATGCCCCTGGTCCGGCCGGAGGTGCTTGGGATACCCACCGCGACCGGCCGGGGAGAGACGACGCTCGAGCGGGGCTTCGTCGGGTTTCGGGCTGCGATTGAAGACGGGGATGAGGAGCGGGCGCGGCGGGTGGCCATCGATCTTTACCTGGCGGGCCATTCGGTCTGCGACATCTGTGACTTCGTGATCGCGGAGGCACTCCATGCGGTGGGAAGCTCGTGGGAGCACGGCCGGATGGAGGTCTACCAGGAGCGGCGAGGCTGCGAGATCGCGTTGCGAGTGCTTTTCGAGCTGCGTGGATTCCTGCCGGCGCTGGAGACGGGGGCCCCGTACGCGATGGGAGGCACGCTCGAATGTGATCCCTATACGTTGCCCACGAACATGGTGGAACTGTGCCTGCGGGAAGCCGGCTGGTCCGCCGAGAATCATGGCACCGGCATCCCGGTGGATACGTTTTGCACGGCCATCGCGCGGAAGCGTCCGAAGCTGTTCTGGCTCAGCGTCTCCGCGATCGAATCCACGGATTCGTTTCTGGCGGACTACCAGATCCTGCGTGATTCGGCGCAAGCTCACGGGGCGGCCATTGTCGTGGGCGGCGTGGCGCTGACCGAAGAGGTACGCCGCGGGATGGTCTATTCCGCCCACTGTGACAATCTGCGGCACCTGATCGGCTTCGCCCGCGCGCTCAAGGAGGCGGTCACGCGAGGGCAAGAAGGGCCGTAGGAAACAGGCGACGCCAAGGCGCGAGGTTCCTGGCACTCGTTTGCCGAAGACCCGGCCGCGTACGCGCTTCTCCGTGGGGTTGGGCACAAACGCCCCGTCTCGGTCATCGGTTCTTGCGTGTCGACCTTTCCGGGCGCGTCAGAGGCCACAATCCTCGTGCCGGGCGTCAGCCGCCAGGCTCTCGCCGGCGTTCGTCAGCGATCGTGGCCATCCGTGGCGAACGGTCGTTGCCCGCAGAGCTCAGTCAATCAGGTCAAAACGATCGAGGTTCATCACCTTGTTCCATGCCGCCACGAAGTCGGTGACAAACTTCTTCTGTCCGTCGGCACTGGCGTAGACTTCCGCGATGGCTCGGAGCTGGGAGTGTGAGCCAAACACAAGATCGACCCGCGTGCCGGTCCATTTGAGCTCACCCGTCTTCCGGTCGCGTCCCTCGAAGACCCCCTCGATCTTGTCGGACTTCCGCCACTCCGTGCTCATGTCCAACAGGTTCACGAAGAAGTCGTTGCTCAGGGTCTCCGGCCGTTTGGTGAACACCCCATGATGGGAATCGGCGAAGTTTGCCTTCAGAACCCGCATGCCGCCGAGGAGCACCGTCATTTCGGGAGCGGTCAGCGTCAGCAGCTGCGCGCGATCCACGAGCAGCTCCTCCGCCGGCCGGCTGTGTCCCGCTCTGAGGTAGTTGCGGAATCCGTCCGCGGTCGGTTCGAGCACGGCAAAGGAGCTCACGTCGGTCATTTCCTGCGACGCGTCGGTGCGGCCCGGCGAGAAGGGAACCCGAACGTCGTGTCCGGCTCGCTTCGCCGCCTCCTCGACGGCCGCACATCCGCCCAGGACGATCAGATCGGCGAGCGAGACCTTCTTGCCGCCGGATTGCGAGCCGTTGAAGTCCTGTTGGATTTGTTCGAGCGTGCGCAGGGTCTTTGCCAGCTCGGTCGGCTGATTGACTTCCCAGTCTTTTTGCGGTGCAAGGCGAATACGGGCCCCGTTGGCGCCACCCCGCTTGTCCGAGCCCCGAAACGTGGCCGCAGACGCCCAGGCGGTCGAGACCAGTTGCGAAACAGACAAACCGGAGTCCAGAATCCTGCTCTTGAGGACCGCGATGTCCTTGTCCTCGATCCGTTCGTGGTCGACCTCGGGAACGGGATCCTGCCAGAGCATGACCTCGTCCGGAACATCCGGGCCGAGATAGCGCGAACGCGGGCCCATGTCGCGGTGGGTCAGCTTGAACCATGCCCGGGCGAACGCGTCTGCGAACTCCTCAGGGTTCTCGAGGAAACGCCGCGCAATCGGCTCGTAGATCGGGTCGAACTTCAACGCCAGGTCTGCCGTGGTCATCATCGGCCGGTGCTTCTTGGATGGGTCGTGCGCATCAACCACCATGTTCTCTTCAGACACGTCCTTGGCCAGCCACTGATAGGCGCCGGCCGGGCTCCTGACGAGCTCCCAGTCGTACTTGAACAGCACTTGGAGATAGCCCATGTCCCACTTGGTCGGGTTCGGCTTCCAGGCGCCTTCGATGCCGCTGGTGATCGTATCGGCGCCCTTGCCGCTTCCGAAGTGGCTCTTCCATCCGAGGTTCTGCTCCTCGATGGGGGCGGCTTCGGGTTCCGGGCCGACAAGTGCCG
>JAFGJQ010000200.1 GCA_016929015.1 Phycisphaerae bacterium
CTGAGGCCACGCATCCCGGAATCCCGGGGGCTGCGGTCGAGCCGCGGGTCACCCACAGACCCTGCTGAAGGACCTTCTTGGGAAACGGCGCACCGCTGCCCATCCCTTTCACGACCGGATGCGGTCGAGCAGCACAACAGCCACGGGGGCGAAGAGAATGATGGGGATCCAGCCGGGCAGGGCCGGCAGGCCGGCCGGGCTGAGGTTCTGGCCGACAACAGAGACCACGAAGCACAGTCCGCAGGCCAGCAGGCACTTGCCTGCGTCGCTGATCAGGTTGCCCGCCATGCGGCGGAGCAGGAAGGGAACGCCCAGCAGCATCATGAGCACATTGACCACCGGTGTGGCGAATCGCTCGTGTCGGATCTGCGCGATGTTCTGCGCGTCCGGCAGGCTCAGCCCGGCCAGGTCGGCCAGTTGGGCGGAACTCAGGTAGCGCAGCCACTGCGATGATTGGCGCATCTGGATGTCGCGCGGGGTCAGGTCGCTCAGGTAGTAGTCGACGAAGGACTCGGCGAGTTCCGCCTGTGGCCCGATGGCACCCGGGCCGCGGATGACCTGCGTCCGTTGCAGTCCGCGCTCCAGCTTCCAGCGTCCGCCCCGGGGCAGCCCGGGCTGCGGTTCCCAGGTGGCCAGCGCCGCCTCGATGACCTGCGCGATGTCGCCCTTCTCGTTCCGGAACAGGACCAGCATGTCTCGCATTTCGCCGGCCGACGGAAGAAACTGCCGGGCGGAAAGCAGCGCGCCGTCGCGGTCGGTGAGGAACCATACCTCGTAGGTCCGCTTGCCCAGCGGATCGTCGTGCCGGCGGGCCAACTGGTGGGCCATGGAGGGGATGATCCACTCCGTGTTGACGAACCACGCGGCCGTGGTCGCGACGCCGAACGCGATGACCGGAACGGCCACCCGGTACAGGCTCACGCCGGAGGCCAGCATGGCGGTCAACTCGTTGAGCCGGCGCAGACGGCCCAGCGTCAACATGCCGGCCACCACCGCAATCACCCCGGAGAGCTGCCCGAAGTACTTGAAGAGGTTCGCGCCGTAGTAGCTGGCGATCCCCGCCAGCACCTGCCCGACCGTCCGATGGTCTTCCGTGAACTCGTCCATGTTAAAGAACAGGTCGAGCACGATGTACAGGCTGATCATGACGCCCAGCGCGATCAGGTAGTTCACCAGCAGCGAACGCAGTATGTATCGATCCAGTGTGCTGATCATGCCGGCTGCTACCGCCTCACGAACCGCGTCAATACCAGGATATCCAGCACGCCCACCAGCGTGATGCCGCCCCAGATGATCAGGAGACCGGTCAGAGCGGTGCCCGGCTTCTCCGCCATCTGCCGCCCCATGATGATGATGACGGTCATCAGGACCGAGGGCACAAACGCGATGCCGAAGGCGGTCAGCACGTGCGACCCGCGGAACACGACGGCCAGGGCCGCCCCCAACACCACCAGAACGAGCACGCTGGCGCTGAAGGCCAGCCGGGCGTGAATCAGTGCGACCAGATCCCGACGGATCACCGCCAAACGATCGCACAGCTTTCCGTGCAGTTTTCGAACCTGCGGCCGGAGGCGGAACGTATCCGCGGCATCCCGGTCGAGCAGCTCGCGCGGGGATAGCCGCATGACCTCGTCGGTTACGGCGGACGGCAGGGCAAACGGGTCCGACTCCCATTGGTCCTTGTGGCTCGAGCGCCCCGGGGTGGCGGGGTCGGAAATCTCCACGCCGTCGAGGAACTCCAGCGTCACCTCGGCGCTCCCCCCTTCGGAGCGCCGAATTCGCACGGCGGCCCGACCGGCTTTGAGCGTCTTGTGCCTGTCGCCAATGATTTGGCGGACCTCAACGCCGTCCGTGAAGGTCAGCCGACCGTCGGCCGCGTCCGCAACGGCGTTGCCCGATCGCAGTTCGAAGCGGACTTTGTCGTCCCCGAGCGAAAGCGGCTCGCGACGGTCGAACGCGGCACTCCATTGCTCCGCCAGGCCGTGATAATAGGAGGCATCCACCATGGCGTTGCGCAACAGATCGAGCGGCTCCTGAATTTCAGGAACCATGCCGGGCTCTCGGACGAACCGCCAGAGTTCCGTCAGGTTACGCCATTTCAGTTTCAGGTCGGCCTGCTGGGGAATGGGAGTGGCCTCCAGCGGCGAGTACTCCTGGCCGATCCATTGGAGTTTTTTGTGGTCGAAGTAGTGGGCCCCGTACATCTCGCCCGCCACGGTAGGCGGCTCCACCGTCTTGTCGAAACGGATGTCCACTCGCTCCGCCGTGCCGTAACTGATCCATCTGTCCTTGTCCATCCGGACGAAGGCGACGCGCGTCAGGTTCAGCAGGTCCGGCCGGCGCACGCCGTCCACGACCTGACCGGGAACCGCTTCCGCCGCGTCCGCGTAGATGCGAGCCTTCTGCCCCAGCGGCAGCCTCCCGGGCGACTGGAGACGGTTCTGCACGATGTGCACGGCGTCCGACTTGACGAGTTCCGCCACGTTCGCCCACAGCCCCGGGATCACATAATTGATGGTGTAGAACGTGACCAGCGCCGACACCAGGCTGAAAAGCAGTGTCGGCAGCAACAGGTGGTGAATGTTGATGCCGCTGGCCCGGCAGGCGGTCAACTCGTTGTCGGCGCTGAGACGCCCGTACGTCACCGTGGCGGCGAACAGTGCGGCCACCGGCAGGACGAGCGCCGCGGATATGGGCAGAATGCGAACCATGACCAGCACCAGTTGCCGGGTGGTCATCTGCTCGGCCTCGAGGATGTTCATGACGCCGCCCGTGAGACCGGCGAGCGCGGTCAGGGCCACCGCCGTCAGCAGAAAGGCCTTGCCCATTTCACGGAAGATGTATCCTTGCAGCGTCCAGAGCATGTTTCGTTCGGACCCGGGCCACGCCACTCTTGCCGGCGCCGCGACCCCGCAACCCCGGGCCGGCCCCGGGCGAGCGCCAATACCATTCCGATCAGCGTATGTCCGATAATCGCCAAATGCAACTCCCTGCGGCCGCGCGGCGGATTGAACCTTCTGAAACGTACGGGAATCGACCGATAAACGAGGCACGGTTTTCCCGTCGGCGCCCGCGGAGCGTGCCCCGCCGCCCGACAGGACGCCGGACGCGAGTCTGCGATGTCGTCAAGCTACCAGCGCAAAATTCTCGGGCTCTCGCGCCTGCTGGAGGTCGCCGCCGACGCCCGCCGCCAGGGCAAGGTCGTCGTGCAATGCCACGGCTGCTTTGACATCGTCCACCCCGGGCACGTGCGGTACCTGGAGTTTGCGCGGCGGCAGGGCGATCTGCTGATCGTCACGCTGACGGCCGACGCCGCGATCTCCAAGAGCACCGCCAGCCCCTATATTCCCGAGGAACTGCGGGCGGAAAACATCGCGGCCCTGGAGCTGGTCGACTACGTTTACATCGACCCGTCGCCCACCGCCGAATCCGTCCTGGATGCCCTGAAGCCCGACATCTACGTGAAAGGGGCGGAATACGAGACGTCCAGCGATCCGCGGTTTCTCCGCGAACGATCCATCGTTGAGACCAACGGCGGTCGGGTGATTTTTTCCAGCGGAGAAACCGTCTTCAGTTCCACGCGCCTCATCGCCAGCATGGCGGCCCAGACCGACTTGGAACGGCAGAAGCTGGCCCTCGTCCGCCGCCGGCACCAAGTGACGCGCGCGGCCCTGTTCGATGCGCTGGAAGGCTTCCGCCATCTGCGTGTGGCCGTCCTGGGAGACCTCATTCTCGACCGCTACGTGTTTTGCGACACGATCGACGTCGCGGGCGAGTCGCCCATGATGGCCCTGGCCGAACTGCGCGAGGAGCGATTCGTCGGCGGGGCGGCCATTGTGGCGCGGCACCTCGCGTCGCTCGGGGCCCGGCCCTTCCTGGTCTCGACCACGGCCGTCCACGACGACAGTGAAGTCGTGTCCGTGCTGAACGAGGAAGGGGTCGAGCACCATCTGGTCGCCACGCGCCCCGCGCTGGTGGAGAAGACGCGATACCTGGTCGAGCACAACAAGCTTCTGAAGGTGGACAAGGCGGCTCGCATCCCGCTGGACACGCGCGTGGAGCGCGAGGTCGCGCGAGTGCTGCTCGATCGGCTGGACCGGATCGACGCCCTGATCATCTGCGATTTCGGCTACGGAACGGTGACGGCCGGCCTGTTGCGGCAGCTTCTGCCGGCCTGTGTGGAGCGGGGGATCGTCGTCACGGCCGATACGGCCGGTTCCCGGGGTCACCTGGCCGAGTTCCAACAGGTCGCCCTGCTGTGTCCCACAGAGCGTGAGCTCCGTGCCATCCTCAACGATTTCGACGGCGGATTGTCCAGCGTGGCTTGGGAGGTGATGGGCAAAACCCAAGCCAAGCACCTGATCGTCACGATGGGTGATCGGGGGGTCGTCGTCTTCACGCGCCCCGCGCTGGAGGCCGACAGCCCGGGGTGGTCCGGGCGCCTCCGCAGCGAACACATCCCGAGCCTTTCCGAGCACAGCGTGGACCGGCTGGGGTCCGGTGCCGCCCTGCTGGCCGTCACGACGCTGGGTCTGAGCCAGGGGCTGAATCTTATGCAGTCGGCGTGGCTGGGCATTCTTGCGGGTGACACGGCCGCGGCGCAATTGGGGAACGTGCCCCTGCGAATGGACGAACTGAGAGCGCGAATCCGTTGTTGGACGGAGCCGACCGCGCCGGCTACAAATCAGGCATCGCTCGCCGTGCCCGCTCTGACTTGACCCCCCCCGGTTCGGCGTAGCACGAAACGCCATAACTGGTTTCTGTACAAGCGATTGTGCCGCTTCGTCCGCCAATAACCGCTCTGTTGCGAAAATGCGATGCACTTCCAGGCCGCGGCCGGTCGAAAAGCATTTGATCGGTATGCCAAACACTGGTTGGGTGATATAATTCCATCGCTATGGATAGGCCACCGGCAGACATCTGGAAGGAATTCGAGCGGAATGTGGTGAGCCACTCGGCCGCGCACCACATCGTGGCGATCGCCGAGCTTCTGGAATCGCGCGGCTATGCCCGTGTGTCGGACGTGGCCAAGACGTTGAACATCACTCGTGGCAGCGCATCGCTGACGCTGAAGGCTTTGAAACAGAGGGGATTTGTGGAGGAAGACGAGAATCGGTTCCTTCGTCTATCCGAGGTTGGAGAGAGCATCGCCCGCGCGATTCTGGGCAAAAGGGTGCTCATCCGCCGGTTCTTCACGAACGTGCTGGGGGTCCCCGAGAAGACGGCGGAGGTGGATTCGTGCAAGATCGAGCACCTCGTCGGGACCGGGACCATGCGGCGCCTGGACCATTATCTCAGGTTCCTCGAGAGCCAGGACCGGGCCGTCCAGTCGTTCAAGGAGGCCTGGCGCAGTTTCAGCGCGTCCATAGAAGAAGATGCGCCGGAAGCGCCGGCCCGGTCGCCCGCGATGGGCACCGACGCGCAGGCCGATCTCCCGATCGATGCATGAGGCGGCGGTGTCCGGCTCCACAGGTCCAGACGGCTGACCCCTGCAGGCTGCGGCAAGGTTGTACGGAATGTCGATTCCATTGAAGTCCATGGCATCCGGCTTGAAGGACATCCACAAGAAAATCGCTGCGGACTACCAACGCATTTTCTCCCAGGACGGACAGGGCCACTGCGAGGCCCGAACCACGATCCTGCGAGCCGTGCTGGACCGCGAGGGCCATTTCACCGTTGACGAACTCCGAGACGCACTCGAACAGGCTGGCGTGTCGTACGAGTTGACTTTCCTCACCCATACGCTGGAGTCGTTCGTGCATTACGGCCTGGTCTGGGCGGTTCGCGCAGAGGATTGCCCGGTGCGGTACGAGCACGCTCACCTCGAGCGCCACCACGACCACGTGATCTGCGTGCGGTGCGGCCGGATTCGGGAAATCGATGCGGCCAGGCCCCAGCGGCTGGCGGAGATCGAACAGGCGACGGGCTACCGCTTGCTCGACGGGCAGGTGACGGTTCGCGGCGTCTGTGAGCAATGCCTGGCCGGTCGGCCCGAGGTGTTTCCACTTTCCGCGGGAGCGCCGGGGGAAGAGGTTCACGTGGTCCGGATGGAGCTGACGGGACCGGAGCGAAAGCGGCTGATCGGCATGGGGCTGGTGGAGCGGGCCCGGATCGAGATCATCAGCCGGGACGGGGAGGCGGGGGGTGTCATCGCCATCGAGCAATCCCGCGTGGCGGTCGGCCGGGCCGTGCTGGATCGGGTTTTCGTTCAGGCCGGCCGGGCCCCGCAGTCGGTGGTTTCGCCACGTGCCGTTCCCCTGACGAAGTTGGGGGTGGGCCGCAGGGGCCGGATCGTGCGGATTACCGGCACCGGCCCCATCCGGCATCGTCTGATGGAGATGGGGGTGACGCGCGGGGCCAACGTGTTTGTGGAGCGGGTGGCCCCGTTGGGCGACCCGATCGAAGTGACCATCAAGGGCTATTACCTGGCCATTCGCAAAGACGAAGCGGTCCAGATTCTCGTGGAGCCGTAACGGCATACGTATGGTACTGTTCGACGCGACTCAGACCCGCCAGGCCACTGTTCGAGCGGTCATCGCCGGCAACCCCAACTGCGGCAAGACGTGCCTTTTCAACGCCCTGACCGGGGCGAATCAGAAGGTGGGCAACTACCCCGGCGTGACGGTGGAACGTCGCGAGGGCCGGGTCCGGTCTTCCGCGCTTGAAATGACGGTCGTTGACTTGCCCGGCACGTACTCGCTGACGGCGCTCTCGGCGGATGAGATGGTCGCCCGCCACACGATGCTCCACGAACGGCCGGACGTCGTAATTGACGTGGTTGATGCGGCCAACCTGGAGCGCAACCTGTACCTCACCGTCCAGTTGATGGAAATGGAAATGCCGCTGGTCGTCGCCCTGAACATGGTCGACGTGGCCGAGCGGCACGGATTGACCATCGACGTGGAACGGATGGCCGCGGTGCTGGGACTGCCGGTGGTGCCGACGGTGGGCAACCGGTCTCGCGGTATCCGGGACCTGTTGAGCCGGAGCCACCAGGTGGCCCGCGCGACGGACCGGATGACCCGGCCCGTCACGTACGGACACGCCGTCGACGACGAAGTGGACGCCCTGGCGGCCGTGGTGGCCGGCGACTCGGGGTTGGCGGGGCGCTACCCGGCCCGCTGGGCGGCGGTGAAGTTGCTGGAGAAGGACGAGGAGATCATCCGCGACATGCGGGCCGTCGCCGCGCAGCCGGCGGCCATCGAGGCGGCGGCCGCCGGCGCGATGCAGGCAATCGAATCCCATTTCCACGAGCCGTCGGAAGTGGTCCTTGCGGAAGCCCGGTACGGGTTCGTGGCGGGAATCATTCGGGAATGCGTGACCCACGGCAACGTGTCGCGGAAATCGGTGACGGACGCGGTGGATGCCGTCGTTTGTCATCGCCTGCTGGGCCCGCTGGTACTGGGCGGCGTGGTGTACTTGCTGTTCGTGGCGGTCTTCAAAACCGCGGACGAGTGGCACTGGCTGTTCGGCCGAAGCCCCACCCAGTGGATGCAAACGCTGTTTGCCTGGCTGGGGAAACAGGCGGACGGACTGGCGGACACGTCGCCCATGCTGCATTCGCTGCTGGCGGACGGAGTGATCGGCGGGGTCGGCGGGATCATGGCGTTCGTGCCGCTGATCTTCGTGATGTTCGCGCTCATCGCGGCGCTGGAGGACACGGGGTACATGGCGCGTGTGGCCTTCGTGCTGGACCGGGCCCTCAAGGTCTTCGGGCTGCAGGGCAAGAGCATCATGGCCATGATCGTCTCCGGCGGCCTGGGCGGCGGCGGATGCGCCGTGCCCGGCGTGCTGGCCACGCGGGTGCTTCGCGATCGGGAGGACCGCCTGGTCACCATGCTCATCGCCCCGCTGATGAACTGCGGCGCGAAGATCCCGGTGTATCTCATGCTGATCGGGGCGTTCTTTGCGGAGCGTCAGGCGGGCATGATGTTTCTGCTCTGGCTGCTGTCGTGGGTGTTCGCACTGCTTTCGGCCGTCGTGATTCGGAAGTTCGTGGTGCGGGGGGCGCAGGCGCCGTTCGTCATGGAGCTGCCCACGTACCACGTGCCCACCCTCCGCGGCGTGCTGCGGCACACGTGGAGCCGAACGTGGATGTTCATTCGCAAGGCGGGGACGCTGATCCTGGCCACCAGCGTGCTGTTGTGGTCCGCGATGTACTTCCCCCGGGCGAATACGAGCGTAATCGATGGCCGGATCACCGCCCTGGGAACCCGCGCCGCGGAGCCGGAGGTGCAGGCGCAGATCAACGCTTTGCAGCGTGAACGCCAGTCGGCGCAGCTTCGCCACAGCGTCGCCGGCCGGGCGGGTGCGGCGTTGGAGAACGTCACTCGCTGGGCCGGCATGGACTGGCGCGACAACATCGCCTTGATCGGCGGATTCGCGGCCAAGGAGGTGATCGTCAGCACGCTGGGCGTGGCGTACGCCATGGGCGACACGGAATCCGACGCGGGCGGAACGCTCTCCGCTCACCTACGCTCGGATCCGGGCTGGACCCCGCTGCGAGCGTTTGCCCTGATGGTGTTCGTGATGCTGTATGCCCCGTGCGTGACCGTGCAGATCATCACGCGCCGGGAGTCCGGCTCGTGGAAGTGGCCGTTGTTCTCCATGACGTACACGACCGCGCTGGGGTTGCTGATGGCCACGCTCATCTACCAGGTGGGCAGCGCCTTCGGCTGGGGGGTGTAGTGGCGGAAGGAGTTTTCGCGCCGTGCTGTGGGAGTGGTTGATTGTTCTGGCGGCGGTGGGAATCGCAGGGGTGTGGTTCGCGCGGTACGTCTATCGCCGCGTCCGGCAGGGCCCCCGCGCCAACTGCGCGACCTGCGACCGACGGAGCCTCGCCTGCCGGCCCGAACTGGTGCAGATTCAACCCGAGGCAGAACCGGGAGGTCACCATGCCCGTGGAGATCGAGGCGAAGCTGAAGGTTGAATCGCTGGAAGCCGTACGGGAGAGGCTGCAGGCGGTGGAGGCCGTGTTCGTCCGCGACGTGACGGAGCGGAACCTGCAGTACGACAGCGCGGACGGCCGGCTTCGGCGAGGTGATTCCGTACTCCGGATTCGCTCGCTGGAAGTCCACCGCGGCGCCGCCCTGCCGGCCACGCTCACCTACAAAGGCCCGCGCCTGCCCGGCCGCGTGAAGCACCGCACCGAGATCGAGTTGGCCGTTCCGGACGCCGAGTCCGCCACCGGTCTGCTGGAGGCCCTGGGCTACGTTCGCCTGTGCCTGCTGGAGAAACGGCGGGAGACCTGGCAACTGGAATCCTGTCACGTTGAGCTGGACGAGCTGCCATACCTGGGCTCGTTCGTCGAGATCGAGGGCCCGGACGAAGCGAGCATCACCCGCGTGCAGCAGAGACTGGGCCTTTCCGACCGCCCGCACATTCCGCAGGGCTACATCGCGCTGCTGCACCAGCACTGCCAGTCCCACGGCCTGCCCTTCGCCGAAATCACCTTCGCCCGCGCCGCCGAACACACCGGCACCCGGAGCGAGCCGTAGGCGTGTTCTTGTAGATCCCGCCTGCCGGGCGGGATCTGAGCGGTCGGTTGACCATCACGTGGAAAGGCCCCTTCCGGCAGAAGGGGCCTGTATTCGGCGGTGCGGAACAACGCCCCCCAGAGACTCAGATTGGGCCAAGGTCTTTGACATACCTCATAGGTCACTGGGTGTTCCTCGCAGCTTCTGCCGGCGACGCTTCGAGTCGGTGCCTCGTCGAATCGTTCCGAGTTCTCTTGTCGCGGCATACGCCGCAGCGGAGATTCCCTCGTTCTTCGCCCATATCCGTGATGTCCCATTCTTCCGTCCCCAAGGAGTCTCCGCCGCATGGAATCGCGGATCATGCCGCTTTATGCGACAGAATTCGGACGGCTGCGCGTTGCCGCGTCCGGCCGGCGGCGATACCATTCCGCCCCCGGGGCAGGCGGGGCGGGCTCACCCTGCTCGTCACCGTCCGAGAGAAGTCGGATCGGTTGGATTTGGGAGTTATTGTCATGGCCGTCAATCTCAGCGGGCGCAGTTTCGTCAACATGAAGGACCTGAGCACGGAAGAGGTCTGGGAGGTCCTCAAGACCGCCGAGGCACTCAAGCTGGAGCGTTTCCGCGGCCAGCCGCACCCGGTGCTGGCGGGCAAGACGCTGGCCATGATTTTTCAGAAGCCCTCGCTGCGCACACGCGTCTCGTTCGAGGCGGGGATGACCCAGCTCGGCGGGCACGCGATTTACCTGGCCCCGTCGGACATCAAGCTGGGCGAGCGTGAAACGACGGAGGACATCGCGCAGGTGCTGTCCCGGTTTGCCGATCTGATCATGGCCCGCACCTTCGGCCACGACATCGTGGAAGACCTGGCGCGCTACGCGACCTGTCCGGTGATCAACGGGCTGAGCGAGCGCGAGCATCCCTGCCAGATTCTTGCGGACATGCAGACCATCTGGGAGAAACGCGGCCGCCTGGAGGGCCTGACGTGGGTGTACGTCGGCGACGGCAACAACGTGGCCCACTCCATCATGTACGGTGGCGCGCTGATGGGCATGCACGTGCGCATCGCCACGCCGGCCGGTTTCGAGCCGGACGGCGAGATCACCGCTGACGCATCGGCCATCGCCGGGACGAAGGGCGGTTCGGTCACCGTCGGCAATGATCCGCTAGCGCTGTCGAAGGACGCCGACGTGCTGTACACCGACGTGTGGGCCAGCATGGGCCAGGAGGCGGAGGCCCAGAGCCGGCGCGGCAAATTCCAGGGCTTCCAGATCAACATGAAGCTGGTGAAGACGGCCCGGCCGGACGTGGTGATTCTGCACTGCCTGCCCGCGCACTACGGCGAGGAGATCGACTACGAGACTTCCCGGCTGCCCAACTCGGCCATCTTCGACCAGGCGGAGAACCGCCTGCACGCCCAGAAGGCCCTGATGGTGCTGCTGGCCCGCCGCTGAGGCGAAGGAATATCCCGCGAGAACAAGGTGAAGTTTCTCTACATCTTCGGCTTCGTGACCGGTTCCGGCGCCGGCTGGGTTGTCTGCCCGTACGGTTCGGCCACCCAGGGCCGGCTCATGCGGTCCAGGCCCGTGTCACGCAATTCCTTGTAGCCGATGAGCTGCAGGCCGCTTTTTTCGATGGCGGCCTGGAAGGCCGGGCTGCACAGCATGTCCGTTTCGCCCTGGCGATGGGCGGCCATGTTCTCCAGCCCGCCGGGGTTCAGGTCCGTCATGGCGGCCATTTCGGGCGTGTTCAGACCGGGGTGGATGACGAACAGGTACAGCTTGGGCTCTTTGAGCCCCTCCATGATCCGGATGCCTTCGGTGAGCTTGTCCTGCGGGGCGGCGCGGTAGACGCTGGGGGCGTCGATTTCGCCGAAGTACCGGGAAACCCCGAGCTTGAACTCGGCCGCCAGCCGTTCGACCACCTGCTGAAGCTTCGGCGTGGACATGGCCGTCCCCATGTGATAGTCGACGTAGGAGACAGGCAGGCCCTTATCCAGGGCCAGCTTGATCTGGGCCCGGAGTTCCTTTTCGACCTCTTCCGTCTTGGGTTTGTGGGCGAAGAACGTGGCCCGCGAGGGGAAGAACCGGCCGTGCTCATCGACCAGCGACGGCACTTCGCTGTACGGCAGCACGGGCCCCCAGCGATACTCACGCCACTCCGCGTTGAGGGTCAGATGCACGCCGACACTGACTTCAGGATGCCGGCGGAGAATTTCCACGGCCTCGTCCAGCCACGGCGTCGTCACGATCACGGAAATGGACGTACACACACCCTCTTCCAGCACGCGTTTGGCCGCCTGGTTGGCGGCATGGCAGAAGCCCACGTCATCCATGCGGATGATGAGACGCGGCGCACTGGCAGCTTCGGGGGTCGCCTGGGCCGCCGGATCGGCGACGGTCCAGACACCTGCCAGCCCTCCGGCGAGCACGCACAAAAACGTCCACGTCATGATGCAGTCTCCCTTCGCGCACCAACACGCAACATGAATATCCATCATGTGCCGTGCCGACGCAAGGCGGCCGACAGGCTTGGGGTGTCCCGGTAGGACCGGGATTCCAGCCGATCGCTCGTGTACTCGCACCTATCGAGCTGTCCCGACGCGTGTCCATACAGACAGGCGGGCTGCGCGCGGGCGTTGCCGGACGGCGCGGGATGGGTATGCTCTGGCGCGGTGAAATCCGGGTGGAGGACACGTCCATGATTCACTCTCATTCGCGAATGTGTGGTGCGGCTGGTGTGCTGTGTGCCTTGGCCGCCTGCACGATGTCGGGTGGGTGCGCGCAGCCGTACAAGAACATCGTCCGGCCGGTGCCCAAGATGTCGCTCCTCTCGCCGGAACTGGAGAACCTCAGCGACTTCAAGGTCGAGACCTACCTGACGGCAGATGCCCGTCCCGTGTTTCCCACCACCCTGGCCGTGGCCAAGATGCCGTCATCCGAACGCCGGTACTATCGTTCCGCCGAGGACCGGAAGAACGACCCGGTGGAAATGCTCCGCGGCGTCGAGGCGGAAGGCTGGCGAAGCCTGCCCGGCGATCTGCGGGCGGGCGGCACGCGGGTTGTGGAGCAGGTCCAGTTGGTCAGTCCGCTGGTTGCGCCGACGCCGGTGACCCTCAAGGGCCTGCGGGATGCGGCCGCCCTGCTGCACGCTCCGTTGCTGTTTGTCTACGTGCAGGACGACCAGTCCAGCGAGGGCTACAACGACGCGGCCATGGCATACTGGACGCTCGTCGGATTGTTCGTCGTGCCCGGCCACACCGTGGGCCACTACACGGTCTGCCAGGGCGTGCTGGTCGACACGCGCAGCGGCTTCATTCTGGCCACGGCCGAGGGCGAGGCGCTGCGCGAGGAGAATGTCCTGCCCGGCGCCGTGGATATCGCCGCCGACCGCGTGCGGCGCGAGGCGCAGGCCGCGGCCGTGGCTGACCTGCAGACCGAGTTCCGCCAGACACTCGTCCAGTTGGCCGCCACCCGCGGCGTTTCGAACGACGTTGCTCCGTAGGGGCGGCGGGCAACGGGCCCACGCGCGAGTGAGAATCAGCGCGACGGGTGAGGAGTAGAGAAACGCCATCGGAAAGCGTCGGTCAGTCGTGCCGGCCGCCCGGGACGATCCGCCGTTGATTGCGCGTTGCGGAGGAGAAGCCATATGACAGAGCGCGTCACATATCCGGCCGTGCTCGTCGTAGCGGTCGTGGCCGTCGCGATCGGCCCGCCTGCCGGGGTCGGGGCCGCGGAGGTCAAGATGAAAGAGGATCCGTTCACGCCCTTGCCGCCCGGGTCGGTTGTGTTCCAGGGCTACCTGGAGGGCCACATCCAGAACTCGATCAATCACTGGAACAAGGGCGTGGTGCCCTACGCCGACCTTGTGCAGATGTTCCGCACGGGGCGTTCGCTTTTTGCCCAGGGTGAGATGTGGGGCAAGGCCGTCCGCTCGGGCTGCATGTTCTACCGGTACACGAAGGATCCGGAACTCAAACGGATTCCTGCAAAAACGGTCGCCGACCTGCTCACCACGCGTCGGGCCAACGGCAGCATCAGTTGCTCGGACGTGGCCGCGCAGCCGGACGGACCGGGAGGCGAACTATGGGAGCGCAAGTACGTCCTGCTGGGCCTGGACGGCTACTACGAGAACGTGGAGAAGGACCCGGCCGTCTTGCAGGCGATGATCGATCTGGCGGACGTCACCGTCGCCCAGGTCGGGCCCCCGCCCAAGGTCCGCATCGTCGACCAGGGCTGGAGCGCCAACCATATCGAATCCAGCACGATCCTGGAGCCCATGCTGCGCCTCTACAAACGGACGGGGCGACAGAGCTACCTGGAGTTTGCCCGGTACATCGTGGAGGAGGAAGGCGGCGCGAAGGGGCACCGGATCATCGAGGAGGCGCTGAACAACACGGACCCCTACAAAATCGGCGGGGTGTACCCGAAGGCGTACGAGATGCTGTCGCTGTTCGAAGGCGTGATCGAGTATTACCGGGTCACCGGCGACGAGCGATGGAAGAAGGCGGTGCTGACCCTCTACCGCAACGTGCGCGAGAAAGAGATCACCATCATCGGCAACGGCGGCGGCGACCAGCCGTACCATCCGAACGTCTGGGGCGAGGCGTGGGACAACACGGCCCTGGAACAGACCAACCCCGACATGAAGCGGATGATGGAAACCTGCGTGGGGGTGACCTGGCTCAAGCTGTGCAGCCAGATCCTGCGTTTGACCGGAGACCCCTCCGCGGTCGATGAGATCGAACGGTACGCCTACAACGGCCTGATCGGGGCCATGAAACCCACCGGGGACGGCTTCAGCTACGTGAACCTGCTCAACGGCGTCAAGACGAATCCGGAAGGATGGGGCGCCGTCGTCAACAACGTGCACGTAACCTGCTGCAACTTGAACGGCCCCATGGGGCTGGCGTACCTGCCCTTTGTCGCGGTGATGAACTCCCGGACCGGGCCGGTGATCAACCTGTACAACGCCTGCACGGCCACCGTGTCGACGCCGGCCGGCCGCACGGCCCGCCTGGAAATCGCGACCGATTATCCTCGATCGGGGAAGATCACCGTCATCGTGAAGCCGGAGGCCCCGGAGAAGTTCTCCATCCGGCTGCGGATTCCAGCCTGGAGTGCCTCAACGGAGTTGAAGGTGGGCGGCGACGAGGTCCGCGTGATGCCGGGTACGTATGCCGACATCGAGCGCACCTGGTCGGCGGGAGATCGGATCGAGTTGACGTTGGACATGCGCTGTCGATTGCTCGACTCGCCGCGCGGCAGCAATCGGGCGGGGGACAACCATCAGGCGCTGATCCGCGGCCCGGTGGTGCTGGCCCGGGACGAGAACCTGGACCCCGACTACAACAAGCCGGTCAACATCGCGGCTCGGGGCGGTTACGTGGATGTGGTGCCGGTCGCCCCGACGCTGCCGAGCAGCCACATGCAGTTCCGCGTGCCGACGGCCGACGGGTCCTTCATCCAGATGGTGGACTACGCCTCGGTGGACAACTGGACCGGCAAGCACATTTGCACCTGGCTCCCCAAACCGCCGCCCGCCACGCAGCCGTGACTACCGCAGCGCGGTATACTGCCCCCATGCGACGACGCTCCCGGACAAGGCGGGTTCTGAAGTGGATGGGGCTGGTGGCGTGCCTGGTGACGGTGCTGGTGTTTCTGTCATCATTGGTGTGGTCGGTCGGGTTCTGTAGGTTGGCCGATGAGGGGCGTGAGAGTCTGAGCATTGGCACACTGCCCGGAGAACTGGCCTACGTCTTGGGCAGATACTATGTAGCTTGCCCTCAGACGGACGAAGGACTTCATGTCGCTCCGGCCTCAGAGTTCATGTGGACTTCGAAGGACCTGCTGGCTTCGCCGGTGGTGAAATGGACAGTCAATTCCTACGGAGCCCAAAGCGTTTACGTCAGCGTGCCGTTGTGGTTCGTCTCTCTCGTGTTCGCTATCCCCACCGCCATCCTCTGGTACCTCGACCGCCGCCCGCCGAAGGGCCATTGCCAGAAGTGCGGCTATAACCTCACCGGCAACGTGTCGGGCGTGTGCCCAGAGTGCGGCCATTCGATATGAAGCAACCTTCCATGGCCGTGCTGGTTCACAAGAGCGTTCGCCGCACGCTGTTCGGCATGGCGTTTCCGATGCTGGCCGGCACGTTCCAGATGTTCCTCGATTTGAGCGAGCTGGGGATTTCCACGTGGGCGGCTGTCATTGCCATCGAGATTGTTGAGTAGCGGGGCGAAGCCGCTTCAGTCAGGAAGCGCTGCATACCAAACCGGCGGATCGCCCTTCGATCCACCGGTTTCTCAAGAAAGCGTCTCTCGCTTTGGGGCGTGATGGGGCACCCGTCTGGCCCGCCGTCCCGTCGGAGGTGCTACGTTCATGCGGGGCTCACGGTTCGGATTCGCCCAGCAGGTAGCCGCCCACGCAGTTCCGCTCCAGGTAGTCCAGCGTGTCCGCTTCGGGAAAGATGGGCGTGAACCCCGTCGTGAACTCGCCGCTGGCCGCGTAGCTGACACCTTCGATATGCTCGCCGTCGCTCAGCCGGATCGCCCCCTGGGCCGTGCCGCTGAACGACCCGCTTACCTCAATGAAGATGAGCTGGTCCGGCCCCGAGTTGTCCGGCGAAAACCAATCGAGGGGCAGCGAGCGGGTTGTCAATTCGCATTCAGTCAGGACAAAAGTGCCCGAACTGCCGTCCACGCCGGCCGTCAGGTCGCCCTCCGGGCTGGGCACCACGATCACGATGTCGCCGGTGTACGGTTCGTTGAGCCGGAAGCCCGCGGTCGTCGACACCGCCACCTTGCTGCTGCCGTTGCTGACCGTGAGAACCACCTGGTGCCCCATGCCGATGATGCCGTAGTTGTAGCTTTCCGGTCCCCACGCGATGTCCGGGGCGTTCAGGGTCACGCTCTCGTTGTGGCTGCCCGAGATGGCGTAGCTGACGTACCCGCACAGCCGATTCACGCTGTATCCGGACGGATCGGTGATGTCGTCGGCCGGGCCGAAAGCGTCCAGCAGCTTGTCCATGCTGATGCTCCCCGCCGCCCGGGTCAGCAGGGCGCTGCCCGCCGTCCGGATCAGCGCGACCCGCCGCCCGCCGACGTCCGCATTGGCCGGCCAGGTATTGTCCTCGTCCACCAGGAATTCCTTGAGCTCCGCACCGGTCATCTCCGGATCAATCGATTTCACCATGGCCGCCACCGATGCGATCAGTGGTGCGGCAAACGAGTTGCCGTCGAGCGAATACCGCGCCGGGCCCACCATGTTGTCGCCCACGAACCCGGGGATGGTGGTGGCCGGCCCCGCCAACTCGACGCCCGGCCCGGTGCATGACTGCGGGTAGCGAACCGCAGGGTCGCAGCTCTGATGGCCGCCCACGGTCAGCAAGTTGTCATTGGGCATGCCGGCCGGCGCGTCGTTGCCGTTCAGGACGAAGTTGTCATTCGCGGCCGCGGCGATGAACAAGGTATCCGGCGACGTGTCGAAAATGCGGCTGAACTGGGCCTGCGTATTGCGCAGCCAGTTCGGCCGGTCGCTGCCGGCGCCCCGCCCGAGGCTCAGGACCACGATGTCGGCCCCCAGTTGGACGGACTCCCGGGCCCGGGCGAGCGTTCGGGCCAGGCTGTAGTAGTTCCCCCAGATGTGGGCGTCTCCGACGATAAGATGAAGCCGGTCGCCCAGAACGCGCAGAGCCACGCCGTTGACCAGTCCGTCGCCGTTGTCAGCCGCGAGCAGGGCCGCGATGTTCGTGCCGTGCTTGTGCAGGTGCCAGTCGTACGGGGTCACGCCTTCCGGCACGCCGAGAAACTCGGTTCTCGGCAGCACATCGTCAAACTGGTCGCTTTCAACCCACAGGCCCGAGTCGACGATCGCCACCGTCACATCGTTCAGGCTCACGTCCGCCATCACCTCGTCGAAGAGCGGGATCGCCTGGTAGTAGTCCATCACCGCGAACGCACAGCGGTCGCTTCGCTCGCTGTCCGAGTTGTCATCGTCGTTTTCCACCGCCCGGCCGGCGAGGAGCTCGTTGTACCCGACGGCGGCCACTCCCTCATAGCCGCGGAGGGCCTCGCAGACCGTGTCCAGCCGCGCCATGGCCGCGTCCGAATCGGTCTCGTCGTTGGCAATCTCAAGCTGGTAGATGCCCACGTCCGGGATCTGTCCGACCAATTCCAGGCCCGTATCGGCCAAGTCCGACTGCATCTGCCCCAGCGTGTCCTCGGCCTCCGCGCGCGAAACGTCGGCCTCAAACATCAGCATGATCTGATTGTTCGGCACGTCGCGCGTGTACTCCGAACCGTCGTCATTGGCCCCGGCCAGGGTGGCCATCTGCTTCTCAACCGGGTCTTTGACGAAAATGTCGTCCACGCCGTTGGCGCCTGCGTCTCCGTTGTCGACGACGCCATCCTGATTGCCGGAACCCCCGCCCCCGCCGCCCGGAGCCGGCCCCGAACAACCCATGACGAGCATCGTCAACGCCGCTGCCAACGCGAGCAGAGACATCCGGCTTCGCATACCGCGGAGAACCCTCATCGCGAGATTGTGAACGTAAGATCCCGACTTGGCGCAAGAGGCGACTGATGCCATACCGGGTCTTGCCCACTTGACCGCAGGTCCTGTCAGCAGGGCTGATGTCATTTGTCTCAAGCCTCATCTGGAGATTGCGGAACTGTGAATTGCCAGCGTACCGGCGCCGATGGCC
Organism: Phycisphaerae bacterium; assembly: GCA_016929015.1. Taxonomy (GTDB): domain Bacteria; phylum Planctomycetota; class Phycisphaerae; order UBA1845; family UBA1845; genus JAFGJQ01. Next base: position 18,174 of record JAFGJQ010000200.1, read on the forward strand.
GGAATCAAGCTGGACAGCCGCGATCGTTGCGAACCGGACCAGAACCGCGGTCACAACTCTCCTGTCGCGCGGCACTGCAATGAAACGCCGCAACCCCACGCAGAGTTCACCCAGAGTCCAGATCGGAGCTGGCTTCGGGATGAGTCTGAAGGTCCGATCGTGTCGGCCGACGCCGTCAGCGAGCCACGGACGTGTGGTTCGTACGTCCCAAGCATGGTACGATCCCCCAACGACACGAGCGTCTTTGCTGTGGATACGCTGGTGCCCCACTGGCCTTGGCAGTTGGATCTGGACGAATTGAGATGAAGTACCTGCGAGTCGGACTCAATCTCCTCCTGGTCGCCTTCTTCGCCCTGATGGCGGATGGCTTCCTGCATCGCGACCCCTGTGTTCAACTGCCCGATGGCTACAGCATTGTCGCCGTCTCGGGAGGAAGCCCATGCCTCCTGACGTATGAGCCGTGGAATGACAAGCGGTCATATTCCAGTTGGAAAGCCCTGCACTCGGTGAGCTTCGGTGAGGAGGGGCAGGAGTCCAAGGATTACGTTCTGATAAACGAGGCGACTGGCGAGATGCTGGAGTTCGACTCCCCGCTGGCATGGGATGCTGAACGTCGGGCGAAAAACGCCAGACCGTGGCTGATCGACATGGATGAATTCAGTGGCATCACCGGCTTCAAGGGTCGTGATCCGTTCGTCATCGGCAAGTACGACGGGGGCTACTTCATCCTGAACACCGCCGAGAACTCCATCACCAGCTTTAACAATCAGGTGGAATGGGTGCAGGCGGCCACAGAGGCGGGAATGCAGACGGACCCCCTCGTGGACCCGAAATCCTGGCTCGTCCAGGCTCGGCATCCGGTTTTCTATGTCGTCGTAGCGGCATTCGTACTGATCACCCTGCCATGGGTATTCCGACCGCTCCGATCGGGCCGTCGAGCTGCTGCCGTAACGTCCCAGAGCGACAAACCCACACTCGGCGGTCCCGAACCGGACCCGCCCTGAGGCTGCAGAAGAAGGCCGCCGCCCACGTAGGCACCAGCGGTTCTCCTGCTGGAACGTGAATTCGTTCGTTGTGGTATACTTCCTTCATGCGACGACGCTCCCGGACAAGGCGGATTCTGAAGTGGGTGGGGCTCGTGGCGTGTGCGCTCCTCATCGCAGCGTGGATGCCCGTGGGATGGGCTATTCGCTACGTCGAATGGCATTGGGGTGGCTCAAACTTCCCTCAGGACGTGTACAGCGGTTACTGGATTGGCGGAGGAGGGGCCGGCTATATTGATTACCTGAGCTACAAGCCGTCAGTCGGGTTGTCGTTGGGACGCCCCATGGAGAGCGGACTGGACATAGGTTGGAGCGAGGACATCTTCGACGTTCGATGCTGGTACTGCCCGGCCTGGATTCCCCTCCTGTTGCTTGCCCTTCCGACGGCCCTTCTCTGGCATCGCGACCGCCGGCCGCCGAAGGGGCATTGCCGGAATTGCGGGTATAACCTCACCGGCAACGTGTCGGGCGTGTGTCCAGAATGCGGGGAAGCGACCGGAGAGGTCCCGGGGGATCAGGCTACTTGCCATGAACTCACAAGGTCCGGCATGCGAACCCGACTGCCCAAGCCGATGCTCATCTGGTGGATCGCGTTCCTCGGGCTGCTGGTGTTCCTGGGCGTCTCGATATGCTATGGATCCAGTAAGCATCCCGTCGGCATGGCTCTGTCTCTTGCCCCCTTCACCGCAATCTTCGCCTTCTCAATCTCAACCGCAATTGCCAGGCTCTCCCACCGACCGGTGACAGTCATTGATGCAATCCGCATCGCCTGCTGGACCGGGTTTGGCTGTGCCGAGGGCGTTGGGCAGATGTCTGCCTCTTATTACGCCCACTACTGGCCACAGTACAGCACCCTGGCACGCACGTTCGCGGGGTCAGCGATGGGATTCTGCCTTCTGGTCATCCTGTTTGTTACGCTGTGCTTTCCTGTACATAAGCCGCTGGGAAAACCACACTGCCCTCACTGTAATTACGACCTTACCGGCAACGTGACGGGCGTGTGCCCAGAATGCGGTCAGACAGTATGAAGCAGTCTTCCGCGGCCGTATTGGTCCAGAAAAGCGTCCCGCGGACGCTGTTCGGCATGGCGTTTCCGATGCTGGCCGGCACGTTCGCCATGAACGCATACAACCTGACGGACACGTGGTTCGTCTCCCGCCTGGGGACGCTCCCGTTGGCCGCCATGGGGTTCACCTTTCCCGTCGTCATGCTGCTGACCTGCGTGGCACACGGCATCGGCTCCGGGGTCACCACCCTGGTGTCCCACGCGATCGGGCGCCACGACCAGCCGGATGCCGTCCGCCTCGTCACGCACGGCCTGATGCTGGCCTTGTGCGTGACGGCCATTTTGTCCGTGGGCGGCTATCTGCTCATCCAGCCGGTCTTTTCGGCTCTTGGGGCGGACGACCGGACGCTTCCGCTCATCGGCCAGTACATGCGCACGTGGTACGTCGGCGCGGTGTTCATGACCCTGCCCATGCTGGGCAACGGCATCCTGATTTCCGCGGGCGATTCCAGGGCGGCCAGCGGGTTCATGATCCTGGGCACCGTTCTGAACGTGATCCTCGACCCGATCATGATCTTCGGCTATCTCGGCTGTCCGGCCATGGGCATTCGCGGGGCGGCGCTCGCCACCGTCATTGCCCAGGCCGTCTCGACCGTCTGGCTGATCCATCTGCTCGCCCGGAAGCACCACCTGCTGGCCCGCAGCGCGGTGCGCCTCGGCGCGTACTTCGCCTCCCTGCACAGGATCACCCGCTTCGCCGTGCCCGCCATTCTGAGCATGATTCTGATGCCGATCTCGGCGACGGTCATCACGCGGATTCTCAGCGGCTTCGGGCATGAGGTGGTGGCGGCCACCGGGGCGGCCGCCCGGATCGAGATGTTTGCCTTTATGGTGCCCATGGCGCTGGGCATCTCCCTCATCCCGTTCGTGAGCCAGAACTTCGGGGCCGGGCGCATGGATCGGGTTCGCCAGGCCCGGACGTTCTCCACGCTTTTTGCGATCGGATACGGCGGCCTGACGGCCATCGTGTTCTTCCTGGTCGCCCCGTGGATGGCGGCGATCTTCACGGCCGATCCGAAGGTGGCCGGTACGCTGATCTCCTACATCCGGATCATCTCCTTCGGCTACGGGATGATGGAGGTGCATCGTTACAGCGGCTTCTTTTTGACCGGCATGCACCGGCCGGTGTCGGCCACGGCGCTCAACGCCCTCCGCATTCTGGTGCTGCTGATCCCGCTGTCCTTTCTCGGGGCCCACCTCTGGGGTGTCGCCGGCGTCTTCACCGGGCGATTGGTGACGGACGTTCTCGTAGGCATCCTGGGCATCGTGTGGGTGTCACGTATCCTGAGATCCACCCGCCCGACGGTTGCTCCGGCGCGAGGTAGTGAAGCCCCCCTTCCGCACGCCGCAACGGAATGATCGGGGAACGTTTCGGTGCCCGACGGACGGCCGATGCGACTGTCGGCCGGGCATCAGAGTTGGTTCAAGTCAGCCGGGACGGACGCTCATATGCGAGCATCCTGAATCGGGTCTGCGCGCGAATGGGAAAGGTATGGGGTATCGTAGCCGGAGGGGGATCGGCAGCACCGTGTCGAGAAGAGGTTCGATCCCGGCCCCTGCCGGGAAACGCAGCGGCCGGCCATCCGGAGGGGTCCAGACTTGGATGCTGCCGTCGTCAGGCGGCAACGTGTCGGGCGTGTGTCCGGAGTGTAGAACACCGACAGACAAGGTGACGGCGCCTCGTAACCCCCGCGCAAACCACCAGATCTGAATCGCTCTGAGAGTGCGGTCCGCCGGCTCGGACCGACAAGGCAAACGGCTCGCAACACACTGCTATAGCTGTGGTTGCGAGCCGCTTCTCCTACTCACCGGAGAGGGGGAAACCGCCTCCGCCGTCGCGGACATCGTTACCTACTGAGCTCAGGTGCAGTTCGGTGGGCAAGCCTCGCGGCTGCTTGCCGAGTCTAACAAGCCGCCAAAGAACTCCTGAGGGTCGAATGATACCTGGCTCAAAACCCATGTTAGACCGGCACCACCCGTACCCCCGAAGGGGCAATGTGGCCTTTGACGAGGTTCTGTCATGCGGCGAAGTCAATCTTTGGCAGCCTGCTAAGCAGAGCGGCTGATGAGTATCGTGCCGCCGACGAAGTCCAGCCTCGGGAACTGGCATTCGTGGGTACGGCGAGTCGCAACCCATTTGCGGCGACAGCCTCCACGGGCTGCCCAAGCGGCATGACTCGCGGCCACGTAGCGTTTCGGCTCGGGCTGACCGCTATGGCGGACGGGCTCACCCTGGGACGACCAAGTCGCTGTTGGACAATGTCCGCCCGATTGCGGCTTGGCGGACACGCAAATAGAATATGCGATCCTGGCCTTGCCCGCGTATTGCGAGCGTCACAGGCGGATTCGCCTGTTGGCCTGCAACGCCTCAGGCGACTTGTTAACGGATGCGGCCCCGATCTTCATCGCCCTGGGGCAGAGAATATGTGTAGTACGCCGGCTCAACTGATTCGCGCCATTCTGCCTCGAGACGGTCGTGGCCATCAGTTCGTCTGCTATGCGGATGCCTGTTCCGGCGTTGCCGGCACGCCGCACGAAGCTACATTCGCCGCAGTCAATGCCGTCTTGTCGCGGCTCCAACCGCCGCCGGAGCTTATCTGCTTTCCCGGCGACGAAATCCTTGGATTGACCGCCGACGACGACGCTCTACGCGCGCAGTGGCGATACTGGTTCGACGCTGAAATGGCATGGCTGGACCGCACGGCCATCCCAATATACCACACTACCGGAAATCACACGGCCTACGACCCGGCGAGTGAAGCTGTGTTCCGGGAGGTCATGGCCCACCTGCCGCAAAACGGTCCTCCAGATCAGAAGGGTTTGACCTATCATGTCCGCCGTGACGATCTTCTGCTTGTCTTCGTGAATACTCTTTGGTCTGGTTTCGGCGGAGAAGGGCGAGTTGAGCATGGATGGTTGGATCGGACGCTTGCCGAGCACGCAGATGCTCGCCACAAGTTTGTCTTCGGCCACCATCCCGTCTTCCCCGTAAACGGCCTTAGCGGCGTGTATCAGCGAGACATCGCACCGGAATACGGCAGACAGTTCTGGAACACGCTCGTCAAACACGAAGTATTCGCGTACGTCTGTAGTCACATCCTGGCGTTCGACGTTCAGGTTCATGACGGTGTGCTGCAGATCCTGACCGCGGGCGCAGGGACTGCGGATCGCATGCCTGAGAAAGTCGAATACTTGCACTGCGTTCAGGCAGCCGTGGATGCGTGCGGTCTCCGTTATCAGGTTCTGGATACATCTGCCCGGATTCGCGAGTGGTTGGAATGGCCGCTTCAGATTCCGCCTTCAAAGTCATGGACCAGACTACAGTACGGCGAACAACCCGCCGTCCAATTCAGCGAAGATTGCGATCCGACGACGACGCGCAGACTTTTGGTTTGGCGGTTCACCGGCGTCTCCTCTGAACCCATAGGGGTTCCTCAGACGCTTCTGAGCGCCTGGGACAACGGACCGTTGCTCGCACCGCTGTGGATTGGCCTGCTTGGTCCGGAGCACCGGCTGGTCGTTTCACTGAGCTCTGCGCCCGGCTGTAGCCCGCACCTCTGGCATGGTCCGACTCTGAAGTCCGGTCAAACGTTCGACATTCAGATAGCCGTCCACACTGGAATGGGACCAGGGGGCATTCTATGGAGATCAGACGATAATGCGCCCTGGTCATCAATGAGCGCTGCATCTCCCTGGGGCGCTGAACGGCTTGCTTGGCCGGCTCGCTGGGGTATTGGCCACGGTCAACGAGGTCCCCATGATCGACCATTCCACGGCCGCGATCTGCAAGCGAGCTTTCACTCACAGACAATGAATCTGATCTTGGACGGCGGTGAACCCTCTTGAAATCTACACGAATGGAGCACCTTCGAGCGCCGCATTCGGAACGCGGAGAAGGCCGTGCCGGGCCGCGATTCCGCCCATGTGCACGGTTGCGGCTGAACACAGGGGAAGCTCCATTTGTACCCAAACAGGCATTCAGGCGGCGACCCCGTTCAGTTTAAGCCCTGCTCGAAGTGTCCGTTGAGCGAACTACTTCTCTCCGAGCGGAACCGTTGATCGTCCGAATTGAATGCGAAGTCATCCAGTGCGAAGTTCCGAGCAATCTGCTTAATCCAATGCCCGCGAGACTGCGGCGTGATGCGTCCAACGTGTACGCATCGGCTGGAGAGCCTGATGACGGCACATCCTGCCGGCATTGTCGCGCGTTATTCAAACTCCCGGACCGCTGTGAGCAATGCCTGGGTGGTTCCGGGTTCGCTTTCGAAGTGTCCCGCCTCTTCGACGATGATCAGCTTCGACTGCGGCAATTGCCGATGCAGACGCCAGGCGGTGGTCGGCGGGCAGATCACATCGTAGCGCCCGTTGATGATGATCGTCGGAATTCCCTTCAACTTGTCCGCATCACGCAGCAACTGATCGCCGTTCAAAAAGAAGCCGTTGACGGCGTAGTGGCAATCGATGCGGGCGCCGGGAACGGCGTCAAAATCGCCCCAGCCCGCGTTCACTTTTTCGTCCGGGGCATGCAATTCCCCGGTCTTGATCGCGCAACGAATCCAGGCGGCGGCGACCCGGCGCTGCGTCGCCGCGTCTTTTCCTGAGAACAGATCCAGCAGCTTCTGAGGCGTGCACGGCTTCAGGTTGTCCGGCAGGGCGGCGTCGAACTCCGCCGCGGCGTCGGGGAAGAACGCCCGCGGCATCGGGCCCACGAAGCCGTTGAGCGGTTCGTCGTCGGACGCCGTGAAGACGCCCCGCAACACCAATCCGCGTACGGATTCCGGATGCGTCTCGGCGTAAGCCAGCGCCAACGTCGAACCCCACGAGCCGCCGAACACCAGCGCCTTCTTTTCGATCCCCAGATGGGCGCGCAGTTTCTCGACATCCGCGACGAGGTGCTGCGTCGTGTTGGCGCGGACTTCGCCGACGGGCCGGCTTTGGCCGGCGCCGCGCTGGTCGTGCAGCACGATCAGCCATTTTCGCGGATCGAAGTACTGCATCAGTCGCGGATAGCATCCTGAACCCGGCCCGCCGTGCAGCACTATTACCGGCATGCCGTCAGGATTGCCGAATAGGGCGTAGTAGATCTGGTGTACATCGTCGACCTGGAGGTGACCGGTCTTGAAAGGCGGGGCGGCGTCGAACAACCCGCTTTCGCCCGGCGTCTCGTCGCCGCGTGCCGATGATGCGAACGTGACGACGACAAACGAAAACAGAAACAGTTTACGCAACGGCGACATGCAGTATCTCCTTATTCATTATTCCCGTTTGGTCCCGTTCAAGACGGCGGACAATGCGGGGCAGTCGCTTCGCAGCAACGAGAAGGTTTCGCGATCCAGGTACCGCCCGTGCAGGAAACCGCCCTGCCGCTGCGTACCCTCGTACTGGTAGCCGCATTTCTCCGCTACGCGGCGCGAGGCGGCGTTGCCCGCGAACATGCCGAGCTGGAGTCGCGGGACGGGTTTGAGCTCGAACAGATAGGCCGAGAAGATGAGCAGAGCTTCGGTCATATAGCCCTGTCCGCGATCGGTGGGCCGGAAGATCGTGAAGCCGATTTCATAGCCGGCCAGCATCGGCGAGGGTTTGAAGAACACGATGGCGCCGACCATTCGGCCTTCCTGATCGGCGATGACCATGCGGCCTTGGTCCTCCTGCCACCACCCGGTTTGCAGAAACTGCGCGCGCATTTCCGCGAGCGAGTGCAGCCTGAGCGGGAAATGATCGCCGCGGGCGGCGAGGTCGGCGTCGAGACTGGACAACTCGTCGAGGTCGGATTCCGCGAACAGTCGCAGCGTTACTTGTTTTCCTTTTATCAATTCCGGGCTCCTTTGGTAAGCCGGCCCACGTCGCGGTCAAGGTCGCCGCTCGTCGCGCCGGAAGCGAGCAACACTAAGGATACCGTCGCAATGACGCGTGCAGTTGCGGTGTTCATTGTTCTCGCTCACGTTAGACGTTCCCCGCAACCAGCTTATTCTCGTTGTTCAGACTCCGTCATGGTCGTTTGTCGGTGCAACGCCCCACCGCGTTCGGTGGAGCATGGCAATCCAGAAGGTCCACGCACTGCCCTCAGAGGAAAACCCTACGCCGATAACGAAACCCAGCCTTGGTGGCCACACGCCTCGATGCGCGGTTCTGGCGGTAGACCAGGCAGATAAGGCGCCTTTGCCGTAGCGTCTCAAAGCCATAGTCGCGTATGGCGATTGCGGCGTCAGTGGCAAACCCCCTGCCCCAGTGCGGCCGCGCGAACAGATACACAACTTCCAGCTCGTGTTGCCCCTCGATCTCCCAGGTCATCAGTCCGCAACGCCCAATGAGCGTGCCGCTGGCGCGTTCGACCGTCGCCCAGACGCCGTAACCCTGCCGTGATTCCGCCTCGATCATTTCCGTCAGCTTTGCCCGCGTCTCCTCGCGCGTGCGCGTGCGTCCGACGCCTACGTAACGCATCACCTCGGGATCGGCGTACCATTCGGCGAGGCGGTTCAGGTCGTTCATCGCCAATGGCCGAAACTGCAATCGCTCCGTCTCAAGCACGGGCGCCGGCGGATTCATCGCCTGTCTCCTTCCCGCAGCGAAATGCCGATACAACTCAGTCCCCGGCGGATACCGGCGCGGCCAGCCATTCATCGGGTATCGGTAACACCTGATCCAGCAGCGGCTTGAGCGGCTGGCCGGTCGGCACACGCCACGGCTCTCCGTCCGGCGGGGTCCAGACTTGCACGCCCTCGGAATCTTCGACCTGAATCACGCGAAGCACGCCGCCGGGTCGCGTCCAACCCAGCGCCGCCCAAGTGTGCGTTCCCGCGTGCCGGCGTCGACCCGACGGCAAGGTCGTGTAGACGTTCCTTTTGAAGGCTAGTTCGAGCGGTCCCTCTCCATCCTCGTTCGACCATGACGCCGGATCCCCGTACAGCACGTTCAAGGATGAGACCACCTCGTCGGTCGCAACCGCAGCCACAAGTTCGTTGCACGATTCGTCCATGCGTACGATGGCCCACTCTCGTATGAATTTGTCTCCGGCCCCTCCATCCCGTGCGAGAGGAACGCAGACCGCCACCTCCCATCGTCCGTCACCGTCTGCGTCCACCGGGCCGGTCTCCAGATTCGGTAAGCCGCCCTGGATGCATCCACGCAGCCGAAAGCTTGCATCCGCAAACCATGTGGCCTTTCGCTCGACACCCAGGAGCGGGTGGCGAAGCTGCGATCTCCAGGCGATCCACGGTTCCGGAAGGAGGCCCGTTTCCAGTCCGCGTTCGCGCCTGTAGCCCGGCTCGTCTTCGATATCCGACCCCGGATAGAGACGCCAGAGCTCCTCTGCCAGGAGCTCTCTCCGGTATGGGTTGCCGACGCTGGCGCACGCCGCGTGGTACTGCAGCATCGAATGACCCGCATGCCAGAGTCCGCTGAGGGCGATCAACACTACGGCCGCCACAAGCGGACGCATCCAGTCGGCTCGCCGGGGCAGGACGGCGCTGCGAGCGAGGTTCACTCTCATAACAGCCCCTCCAGCGCGCCGATCGGGAACAGGTAACACACGAGAAGATACCAGATGAAGCCCAGCCCGGCGGCCCATGCAACGAATATCTCCTTGCCGCGCATCCGCTGGAAGGGATTCACGGCGATCCCGGCGGCGAACCACGGGACATAGACGGCCGCGTAAGCGGACGGAGGCACTTTCACGAGTCTGCTCAATTCGTACGTGAAGAGACCTCCGAGATCCCCATGCGACCCGAACAGTATCAACCCCACCCAGATCATCGCACCGACCGGGAAGACGGCCGTGCTGTACAGCGCCCACTTCACTCCGCCCCACCGCGAGGCCGGATGCCGGACGGGCACCACGCAGCTTAACACGCATCCGACCGCGGGCGGTGATAGAAACGCCAGCCACCACGCCAAAGTCCCCTGAATAGCCCAGGGCAGCGTCCACGCCATGGGGGCTTGGAGCAATTCTGACATCTCGTTTGCCGCCCGTGGATCAAACAGCGCGCCCAGCCAATGCGCCCCAATGTGGCGGTCGGTCATGACCGATGCCAGCACGGCCGCGACGCCTGTGTGCGCAATCGCCCATCGCACGGCCCGCCCCCAGCGATCCGGAATCACCACGCCTTTTGAGGCCTTCCACGGGCAGAAGAGAATCAGCAGGAACGTGGCCACGTATGCCCGGACGAACCCGGTGCGATGGCGGCGGTCCCAGGGGATTCGGCGCAGCGCCCAGCGGCGGAACGTGCGCTGGGTGGTGGGGAACGGCTCACCACATTCGGGGCAGCGGTCGCCGGTCAGCCCCCGCAGGCTGTACCCGCACTCCGGACACACCGGCCGCCAGCGTGGAAGCTTCATGCGCGGCCCTCAACAAGAGATTCAGCGAGCAGAATCGACAGCATTCTGAGTCCGGTCCGCACGGCGGAATCCACGACTATGCATCTCCCACCGTCACCAGCAGCGGAAGCCAAAAGTTGATCTTCCTTCGACGGATGCTTCGGAAACCCGCATCAGCGAAGTACCGGTGAACCTGCTGCCAGGTGGCGTGATGAACGGCGTTCTCCACCCAATTGATCAGCACGTCAAACGTGACCCAGCCGACGATGTTGTCGCGGAAGCCGTCGATCAGCACCAGCCGGCCGCCCGGCCCCAGCACCCGCCGCATCTCCCGCACCACCGCGTCCTGATGCGGATAATGGTGAAACGAGTTCGAGCACGTCACCACGTCAAACGCGCCGTCCGCAAACGGCAGATGCTCGCTGTCACCCGCCACAAACCGAGCCGAGCACGGCAGGCCCGCCCGGGCCACCTTCGCCGCGGCCTGCACGCACATGCCCGGCGAATAATCCATGCCCACCGCCTCCACCGGCCAGGGCGACGCCGCCAGCAGGCCGGTCAGCGTGCCCGTGCCGCAGCCGACGTCCAGAACCCGGAACGGACGCGGGTGTTCCGCATGCCACCGGCCAATCTCCGTCAGCGCCGCCGCGTACGATGGCCGGAACAGAAAGTGGTGCAGAATGGACCGATCGTACGTGCCGGACCAGGCTTCAAATTGCTGCCGGGCCCGGCTCTTCATCTCCAGCGATCGGGCGTTGGGTTCTCGATGGGCTTCACTCACGCGGCGCCATCTCCTCGACCGGGCGTGCCGGGACGGTTGGCCCCGGGCCGGCCTGCGGATACGCTCAAAGCATATGCCGGACCCGCACATGCCATCAACACCGCCGTTGGATTCGGCCCTGGCCGCCTTTCTGGGGCTGGGCTCCAACATGGGGGACCGCCTGACGCACATGCGCGAGGCCGTTCGGCGCCTGGCGGCCGTGCCGCACGTGGAGATCGAGCGGGTGTCGAGCCTCTACGAAACGGCCGCCGTGGGCGGCCCGGCGGACCAGGGCTGGTTCCTCAACGCCGTGGTGGCCGTTCGCACGCGGCTGTCGCCCAGTGGGCTGCTCCAGACGTGCGGGCGAATTGAACGCGACCTGGGCCGCGTGCGCAGCGAGCGGTTCGGCCCGCGCACAATGGACGTGGACGTGCTCCTCTACGCCGATCAAATCATCAGGACGGCCGAGTTGACGGTCCCCCACCCGCGCCTGCACGAGCGTCGCTTCGTGCTGGTTCCGCTGGTGGAAGTCGCACCGGACGTGCAGCATCCGACCCTCGGCCAATCCGTGTCGGCCTTACTGGCCGCCCTGCCGGTGGAAGACGAGGTCCGCCGCGTCGCCGGTCCCGATTGGCTGCGATGAACGGGGATCAGCGGTCGGGGTTTCAGGAGGCGGGGTCGCTGATTCCGTCGGCGGCGAGCCGACCCTGCGTGAGGTTCTCGTACAGTCGGCGCACCTGGTCCGCATAGCGACTGACGCGAAAACGCTCGTCGGCATCCTTTCGGGCCGCCTCGGCCAGCCGGCGAAGCGTCTCCGGCTCACCGGCCAGTCGGGCCAGGTGGGTGGCCAGCCGCTTGGCGGGTGCGGGCGCGACCAGTCGCCCGTTGCGGTTGTCCGCGATGAGTTCATTCACGCATTGCACGGCGGTGCCGATGACGGGCAGTCCCGCCGCCATGGCCCAGGCAATGGCGCCAACGGAAACCTCGCCGGTCGGCACGACGACAGCCAGGTCGGCGACGGCCACCAGATCCGGATAGGCCACGGTCTCGTCCGTATCCACCACAATTCGTGTCATATCCAGTTGCCGGGCCAGCCTCAGCAGCCGGTCCTTCTCACGCGAGGCCCCGGGCAGGGCCACCCGGAATCCGGGGTCCAGGAAGGATCGGATGGCCGTCATCCAGAACGCCGCGAAGTGGCCGGCGTGTCGGGTCACGGGCTCCGGAGTGACCACCAGCGTGTTTTCCGGCGTGAGTCCGAGTCGGGCCCGCAGGCCCGACGTCCGGGCGCGGCGGATGCGGTCGCCGTCTGCGCCGGGCCGGATGACGATGCAGCGGTCGGGCGGCAGGCCGGTTTCCAGCAATCGGCGCCGCACGGTCTGCGACGCGCAGAGCACGGGTCGCCGGTCCGTCGGCGGCAGGCTGCGGAGGAAGGCCGCCTCGCGCGGTGTGAGGGTGGGATTGAAGCGGGTCAGAAGAACGGGCCGGGCGCTGGCGGACGCGGCGGCTTCCGCAACCTTCGCCGCGTGAAGGCCCCATGCGTGAACGATGTCGATGCCGTGGGCGTCCAGGTGTCGGCGGAGCCGCGGGGCGACGTACAGGAAGTCTGCGTGGAATCGGCGGCGGAACAGAACCAGACGTTGGTCCGGGCGGGCAACCTGCGTGCGCGCGGCGGGGTCGATCGTGCCGAGTTGTGATTCGATGCGGTCGGCGGGCAGGCGATCCAGCAGCGACTGGACGGCCAGGCGATGTTCCCATCCGGCGGAGGCGTCGAACAGGTGGAGCACGCGGATCATGGCTTCATCAGATCGTCGAGAGCGTGTTCGTGGAAGAGGCGTGCGACCTCGTTGCCCAACTTGGCAGTGAGGGCCTGTGTGATTTCGCGCCGACCCTTGAGCCGGCTCATCTCGTTGGCGGAAAGCTCCGCCTTGACGGGACGGCCTTCCATCTCTTCGGGCCAAAGGCGGACCTCTTCGCGTGTCTGGGCCTTCGCGTTGATGACGCGCACGGAGACGGCGAAGCGTGCGGCCGCGGTCAGGTCCTGCGTCTCCTCGGACGCGAAGAAATCCGCCACCTGCAGCCAGAGCACGCGCTCCGCCTTGAGCATCTCGCCGATCTCGCGGCAGCCGCGGTCCTCGAAATCCGATCGGGATCGCCGCAGTCGCTGGACGGCCTGGTTGGAGACGACCTTTTCCGTGGCCTTGTTCGCCAGCAGGGCGTTGGCCGTCTCGTCCGCCAGCAGGTCGCGGGCCTCGGCCCAGCTCAGGCGTTCTTCCGGATCGTCCACCAATACGAGGATGGGGCCGGGCCCCAGGGTGAACTCCGCGCCGACCTTCTCCTTCTGACCGGCTCCCATCCAGTACAGCAAGGCGCCGCCTTCCGGCCCGCACGCCGGGCCCGCGGGCAGAATCACCAGGACAAGGAGCAAGAGGATGCCGGGGAGCAGACGATGCGTGGGCATGGCTATTCGATGATCTCTTCCCAGGTGTAGAACTTCCGGGCAACGGCCTCGGCGAACTTGGTGTAGGCGGCCCGCCGGACCTGGACGATGTTGGACTGGGTCATGAGCTGGGGTCCGCTTTCCGGCTCGACGATGTCTGCCGAGGTCAACTCGTAGGATTGTGGCTCATCCGGATCGGCCGTCAGATCATGGACCTGCACCGAGGCGCGGATGCGGGCCTGCACCAGGTCGGGCACGTGCGGGTCTCGGATCTGGAACTCGAGCAGCTCCAGGTACACCACCATGTCCGCCTCGAATTGCCGTCCCAGCCGTTGCGGATCAGCGTCGGCGGCCAGGGATCGCTGGATATGGTCCTCCACCTTCACCGGCTCGACCAGGCGGATATCCTTCACCTCCGCTTTCAGCTTGTCGGCGATGAAGCTGGTCAGCTCCAGGCGAACGCGAGGGTAGTCAAACAGGGTTTCGGGCGGGGCCCACATGGTAACCAGCGTCTTTTTTCCTTCGAGCCGGGAGAACTCGGCGGGGACTTTGCGCTTGTGTTCCTGCATCAGCGCAATGGGGATGAGCCAGTTGCAGCCGACCAGCGAGGCCAGCAGCGCCAATCCAACGGCGGTCCGGATTCTGTTTCGCATGGAAGACACTCCCAGGCGGTTTGGTGAGGGTTTCGGGTCCGGTCACGACGAGCCGGCGGCCAGCGTCGCGATGATCTTATACCCCCATGCCAGCCCCATGAACAGGAGCACGCCGAAGACCGTCCAGCCGGGCGAAACGCGGTACCAGTTCACGCGCCGGGCTCGGCCGGTCCACAGAACTCCGACCTCGACGCACACCGCAGCCATCGTGGCGAGTGCCAGGACCGCGCCGAAAGGCTGGGCGGCAAAGGCGGCCAACAGGTGCCCCCGCACAGCGTGGGCGAAGGCAGTGGTCATGCCGCAGGTGGGGCAGGGCAGGCCGGTGGTCAGGATCAGGCCGCAGGTCGGGAATCCGAGCTGCCGATGCGTGCCCACGCCGCTGGGGTCCGGCGTAAGGTAGGCCGCTAATCCCAGGACCGCCAGGCAGCCGGCCAGGATGATCGCGGCTCGAACGCGCACCTGGCGGGCGGTCAGATCGCGTACGGGAATCAACAACGGGCCCAGCGGATGTCCGGTCACGCAACGGGCGACGGGCAGGCGCTGCGGCACCGAACCGCCCGGCACCGCCAAGCTGTCCATCCGGATCATGGTCACGCGGCCAGCGTAGGCGGTGGTGGAAAACGGGTCAAGCCGCCCGGCTTGACAACGTCCGGGGACCGCTTGACGCTCTTCCGGTGTGACCTATACTCTCGCGACCGGCCCGACGGCGGGCCCTCTTCCCCCCTGAACTCACGCCGGCAATCCCCTCCTGATCGTCCGGCAGAAAGGAGTTGGTACAGCGGTGGCGGAGGCGAAGTCTGAGCAGCGCGGATTCGACGGGTCCAGCCACTTCTGGATTCGCCGGCTGCACTCGTTGAGCGGTATCATTCCAGTCGGCGTGTTCCTGACGTTTCACCTGTCCGTGAACGCGATGATGGCCCTTGCCCGCGACGGCTCGGCGTTCCAGACCGCGGTGAACGCGATCCACGCGATGCACAAACTGGGCATCCTCAAGTTTGTGGAGATCGTCGGCATCTTCGTGCCGCTGGCGTTCCACGCCGTCGTGGGTGTGCTGATCTGGCTGAGCGGGCGGCAGAACGTCCTGACATACCGGTACGGCGCCAACATCCGCTACACGCTGCAGCGCTGGACGGCCCTGATCACGCTGGCCTTTGTGCTTTTCCACGTGTGGCACATGCACTGGCTGGGCGCCTGGTGGCCGCCGGGCGGACAGAACTTCGATCCGGACTTTGCCCCGTACACGGCCGCTCGCGCCATCCAGGCAAGCGGCTGGCTGGTGCCGATCTATGCGGTCGGCGTGCTGGCGGCCGTCTACCACTTCAGCAACGGCATCTGGACGTTTCTGATCGTCTGGGGCATTCCCATCAGTCGGCAGGCCCAGGCACGGGCCGGATACGTGTGCACGGTGATCGGACTGGGCCTGGCCACCCTGGGCATGGCGTCACTTCTTCGCCTGGCCCGGGCCGACCTCGCGGACTTCCCGACTCCTCCCGAAAAGAGCATTCCGGGGGCCCTGGTCCTGTCGAACGGGCAGACCTAGCCTTGTCACCGGCCGGTGAGTCGACGTCCTCAGACGTGCAGTGAGACGCCCTGGAAGGAACTATCAGTACTATGGCAGGCAAACCAAGAGTGATTGTGGTAGGCGGCGGCCTGGGCGGCCTCTGGGCCACCTTGCGCGTGGTGGAGCAGGGCTATCCGGTGGATCTGTTCTCGCTCTTTCCGGTCAAGCGCTCGCATTCGTGCTGTGCGCAGGGCGGCATCAACGCCGTGCTGGACGTCAAGGGCGAACGCGATTCGGTCTGGCAGCACATCGTCGACACCATCAAGGGCGGCGATTACCTCGGCGATCAGCCGCCGATTCGCAGCCTGTGCGAAGCGGCCCCGCGCCTGATTCGCACGTTCGACCGCATGGGCGTGACCTTCAGCCGAACGCCCGAGGGCATTCTGGACCAGCGTCTGTTCGGCGGTGTGAAAAACCGCCGAACCTGCTTTGCCGGGGCCACCACCGGGCAACAACTGCTCTACGCCGTGGACGAGCAGGTGCGGGCACACGAGGCCCACGGGCGCGTGACCAAGTACGAAGGCTGGGACTTCCTGTCGCTCGTGCTGGATGACGAGGGCGTCTGCCGCGGAGCGACGGCCATGGAGCTGCGCACCTCGAAGGTGCGGGCCTTTCCGGCCGAGGCGGTCATCGTGGCGACGGGCGGGCTGGCCCTGATCTACGGCCGGTCCACGATGTCGAACAACTCGACCGGCGCGCCGGCGTCGCGGGTGTATCAGCAGGGGGCCCGGTTCGCCAATCCGGAGTTCATCCAGTTCCATCCGACGGGCATTCCCGGCCACGACAAGAACCGGCTGATGTCGGAAGCGTGCCGGGGCGAGGGGGCGCGGGTCTGGGTGCCGCGCAAGGCGGGCGACACGCGCACTCCGCGGGAAATCCCCGAGTCCGAGCGGTTCTACTTCCTCGAGGAGTGGTACCCCGCCTACGGCAACACGGTCCCGCGCGACGTCGGCTCGCGAGCGATTTTCCGCGTGGTGCACCACATGGGCCTGGGGATCGGCGGGCAAGACATGGTGTACCTGGACCTCACGCATCAGCCGCACGAATTCCTCGAGAAGCGGCTGGGCGGCATCCTGGAGATGTATCAGACCTTCACCGGCGAGGATCCGTACACGCAACCGATGAAGATCTTCCCGGCCACGCACTATTCGATGGGCGGCCTGTGGGTGGATTACGAAACCGACAGCAAGACCGGCGGGATGGCCAAGGTCTCGCCTAGAAATCACGCCACAA
>JAFGJQ010000201.1 GCA_016929015.1 Phycisphaerae bacterium
CCAACAACCGCATGGAGATCATGGGCGCCATCGTGGGCCTGGAGGCCCTCAAGGGCCCCTGCTCGGTCACGCTCTACAGCGACTCCAAGTACCTGGTCGACGCCATGAGCCTGGGCTGGGCCCGGCGCTGGAGGGCCAATGGGTGGCGCCGGAACAAGACGGACAAGGCGGTCAACCCGGACCTCTGGCAGCGGTTGCTCGACGCCTGCGAGCGCCACACGGTGACATTCGTCTGGATCAAGGGCCACGCCGGACATCAGTGGAACGAAATCTGCGACGCGCTCTCCAAACAGGCGGCATCGAGCAGAGACCTGCCGACCGACGAGGGATACGGGGGATAGCCGCCCTTCGGGCACGTCCCAACGGAAGAGAGGCTGCGACGATGCAGATACGAAAGGGACCGGGATCGTTCTTTCATCCGCCGCTGATCTATCTGGCGGCCCTGCTGGTCGGGATCGGACTGAACCACCGATGGCCCCTCTCGCTCAGGCCGGATCGATGGGGAGATGTAGCCGGTCTCGTCCTGATTGCGGCGGGCGTGGCCATCATGCCGCCCGTGCTCCGGCGATTTCGCCGGGCCGACAAGGGCCGGAGGGGCCCGTCCTTCCAGGTGGCAGCGGCAAACCTGCGATTGGGACTCCCCAACGCGAAGGCACGCGTTGGGGACCCCTTGCCGCTGCCACCTCAGTCGGATAGGAGGAATACTACCGTTGGAACGATTATGGATCCGTGATGGTGACGTCCACGTACGTGTCGGCGCACTGGTCGCTGTCGTCGAAGACGACCAGGCGCGCCTGCCCGGTGAAGGGAGTAGTGTAGGTGTGCGAGGCCACCGGCCAAGAGCTGAAGCCGGTGGTTCCGTCGCCCCATTCCCAGTGGTATCCGGTAATGCGTCCGTCGCGGTCGTAACAGCCGCTGGCGTCGAACGTGACGGGTTCACCGACGACTCCCGTGACCGGTCCGATGCCCACGCAATGCGGCGGGTTGGATCCCGGCGTGCGGAGCGTCAGGCCAATCGTCTGCTGACCGCCGCCGGCGCACTCGACCGTGATCGTGCCTTTGCCCAGACCCCAGAATGACTGAGGTACGGAAATGACCGCCACGATGGTCTGCCCGCCGTCCTTCATGTCGAAGTCGTTGGGAGTGAAGCTCACGTCGCTGCCCGGAACCCAATTCACCGAGTGGGTGATGTCACAGCAGGCCAGGTGTACCGCTTTGAGCGGTGCCCGCCCGAAGGCCTCCCGCACGGTGAGGGGCACCGTGTAGACGTTTCCCGGCTGCACCACCAGGTTGATCTCCGCGGGTTCGACGACGATGCCCGGGCAGTAGACCGGTGCGCCGCAGGTCGCCTGCAGGGCCCCGGCGGGACAATCGGCCGTCACGTCCAGCAGCATGACCTCGCCCGGGCAGATGTCGCCTGCAAAGGTCCTCTGGACGACGGTCTTGCCGTCCTGGATCCCGCACATGACCAACTCGAAGGGCCCGCCGCTCGTCCCGACGACTCGGACCTGGTATGTTCCGGCCATGTAGAGCGGGAACGCGGCGATCTGAGAGCCGCCATCGATGAGAGCGCGTCCCTCGAACGGCACGCTGCCGCCCTTCGCGTCGAACACCGCCAGCGAGCTGTCCGGGATCTGCTGCTCAAGCTGCCCACCTTGAGCAGCCGGTCCCACGTGGCGCCCCTGCGGGCCCTGAATGTGGAGATCGCCGCCGGACGCCAGCGTCACGGTCATGATGTTGTCGGGACCCTTGATCTCCACCGAGATCAGGCCCCAATCCAACTGACTGTTCGTATCGAGGACGCCCACGCGGACGTTGCCCGAGAACGCGCTGTACCACGTGTGCTCGGCAACCGCATGGGTGGTAAAGGCGTCGGGTCTGCCGTCGGCGAACCAGTCCCAGTAGTATCCCGCGGTCGGGGCCATCTTGATGAAGGGTACCTTCGTCGCATCGATCGAGAGCGGCTTGCCCACGGTTCCGTTGTACGTCGCCGCCGAGGCCGGAAAGGCCCCCCAGAGGACGACCGCCATCACCGACGCGGCCGCGGCCCATGCCCATAGTTGACTTTTTCGTTCCAACATGGTATATTCTCCTTGTGCAGCAACCGCCGGATCGGCACACCCTCTCCGCAGAGGTCCCTGTCACCCGCGGCGCTGTGATCAGGACTGTGTGGATTACCCGGCTGCTCCCCAGCCTGCGAGGGTGCACCCGCTTCAGCTCGATCCCGCAGGTGTGCCCCGCGGCGGAGCGCAGCCGGCGTCTTTCTCTACTTCGTGCTCTTCCTGAGGGTGGATCGGGGGAGCGCGGGACCGCGATGAGGTGACGTGGTTGCCCGATCCGGTCGTCGCGGCCGTGCCCGCACGGCGGATTCCCCAACGGCGCTTCCGTTGAGCTCCCCTGATGAAAGCGGCCTCGCAGACGCTCATCAGACCATCATGCGTCGCCATGTACTCCGTCCCTCCCGCGAGAGTCCCGCGCGCCGGGCGCACCTTTGGCGTCCGGCGAGACGGTTTTCCCGCGCTCGGAGCCATCTCCGGGTCTTACCATACTATGAATTTGCTTTTCCTGCGACCGAGCCGCACACAAACCGGCCCGGCCCTCCATGCTTTTCCACCCGACGACAATACCGTCGGGCCGCCATTTGTCAAGAGGATTCTCCGCGAATCGGCGCACCCTCCGCAGGCACGCACTGCGGCCTTTCCTCTATAAGACGCTCGACGCGCCGCGATGTTACAAAAATCACTCCTGCCCTGCGATTAATGTCGCAAAACGGGCTGGGCCCGCACTATATAGCGAGAACGTAATCCAGGAGAGTGGGTCGGCAAACGCGATGTCATACGTTGGCAGGACCCGAGTGGGTTGAGGTGTCGGATGACGGAAACGGATCAGTACTACGTGGGGCGATGTCGGGACGGCCATCCGGACGACTTTCGCCACCTGGTGCGGCGGTATCAGCCGGTCCTGCTGGCCCATCTGGCCGGCAAG
>JAFGJQ010000202.1 GCA_016929015.1 Phycisphaerae bacterium
AGGCCGCCCTGGGGATCGTGCTGGGGTGGTTGTGCTGGCAGTCGCGCTCCATCTGGCCGGCCGTGCTGGCCCACGTTCTTCACAACAGCGTGGTCGCCCTGCTGCCGCGCGTGGGTGACTGGCTGGGCATGGATTTCGCCGACCTGAGCACGCCGGCCCACTTGCCGATTCACATTGTGGTGCCGGGGCTGGCGATCGTCGTGGCCGGCGTGCTGCTGGCGCGGCGCCCGGCCTCCCGACAGGCGTCCCCATGAGTGATTCCCCAAGGATGCGGGCCGCCGAGTTCCCCGGCTGGCGTTGCCGAGGAGCAGGCACGGAGCGCGGTACTATTTCAGCTCGAAGCTCACCGTGACCCTGGCTCGCATGATGAGCCGCCCGGGGGCGACACTGCTCTCTGACTCGGATTGATCGCTCTGGATACTCGCAGCGCGATTGTCGTTTCCCATAACGTTTCCGGGCCACCACCAATTCACCGGTTCTTCGACGATCGAATGAGGTATGCCCACCTGCTGTCCGAGGGCGCCGGCCAGCGCCTCGGCCTTCTCCCGGGCGGCCTTGACGGCCATGATGCGTGCCTGGTCCTTGTGCTTGCGCGGCTCGGACGTGCGAAACTCGACGCTGTCCACACGATTCACGCCGGCCTTGAGCAGTCCGGTCAACAGTGTCTCGTATTTCGTAATGTCCCGAAGCGTGATCGCGATCGTCTGTGTGGCCTTGTACCCCACGAGCACGTACCTGCGCTCGCCGTCCGTCTCGCGGTATTCGTATTCCGGGCCGAGGCTCACGCGATCGGTCTGGACGTCCGGGTCCGCGACGCCGTGTTCGTGAGCAAGTGAGAAAACATCCTTCACTCGCTTGTCGTTCGTGGCCGCCGCCGTGCTGACATCGTTGTCGATCGTCTCCACACCCACGGTCAGGACGACTTCATCCGGCGCGACCTCGACTCTGGCCGTGCCCGTAACCGTGACCAGTCGTGGCTCCGCTTTCTCTTCTGCCGAGGCCAGCATCGGGGCCAGCAAAAAACAAATGACCAGGACCGCGCCTGCAGTAGGGCCTTTCATCACTGAATCTCCGTGAATGGAAAACCGTGGATCATCCTGCCGCTGAAACGAAACACACCTGCATCATACCCCGTCACCCCCCGCCTGCGGAGGTTCGTCGGCAGGGATTACAGACTTGTTACACGGCATCCCGCCGCGCGTCCGTGTGGCCGGGATCACCCTCCGTCGGGCATCGGCTTGCGCGGTCCGGTTCGGGGCGCCTCGGCGCCCTTCTCGATTTCCGTGATCATCTTTCCGCGGCGCCAGATGCGAACGTCGCCGGTGGACTCCGAGACGGTCAACGCCACGCTCCGGGTGTTGGCGGTGATGGCCGCCGCGACGGCGTGGCGGGCGCCCAGCCCCTGTGGCAGGTCTTCACCGGCCAGCGTGGGGTGCAACGTGGTGCCGGCCGACACGATCACGCCGTTGCCCTTGATGATGAACGCCCCGTCGATGGAGCAGAACTCCTTCACCGTTTCGCGGATGTTGTCGTCCAGGATGTTCCGCTCCCGCTCGGGATACCCCCGGAACGGGTTGATGATGTTCTGCCGGCAGAAGGGTTCCAGTTCCTTGTGTGAACCCACCACAAACAGGGCGCCCAGCGGCTTGCCCTCCCGTCCCTCGTACGCCACCTCCAGAGCCAGGGTCAGCACGCGTTGGAACACGACGCGCCGAATATGTTCCGTCAGTTTGGGCTGATCCACGGACTGGAACAGCTCGTATTCCTGTCCGACCTGCGTGGTGACCAGGGTGTCCAGCGCCTTGCCGTGGACGCCGGTGAGGAACACGATCACGTCGCCCGGCGAAAGAAGCCGCTGGGAAAACGCCAGCAGGGTGGCCATTTTGATCTGGCCCATGCGGGTCAGGGAGAAATCCGGGGCGGTCACGGTTTTGACCGTGGAGCCCGTGAGGCGCAGCTCGTCGCGGGCGTCGCGAACGACCAGGATGAGCGTGGTCGGCGGCTGCACGGCGGCCAGCAGATGATCGAGATCGGGAACGGCATCCACAAAGGCCATGAGGGCCTGGGCGCGGATCTGCTGCGCCACGCGGGCCGCCGACTCCACGATCGGCTTGGAGAAATCATGATCCGGGCTGTTGGCCACAGGAGCTGAAATCCGACGCCGTTGAGACTCACCTCGTCTGCAAATATACTGCCTGCCATGTGGAACCACAAGCAACGGCCGTGCGGGATCCTTTGCGTGGCGGTGTTGACGGGAGCCGTGGCGGCCCTGCCTGCCGCGGGTGCTTCGCCGGAGCCCGTCCCGCCCGCCATTTCGCCGCTGGATCAGCAGTTCCTGACGCGCTGCGTCCGCCGCATGTTGGAACAGCAGCTCCGGGAGGGCCGGATCGACCCCATGCCCTACGCCCCGGCCGAGCTGCGCGACCGAAAGTGCCAGGTTCTCGTCACCCTTCGGGAAGACGGGCTGCACCGCGGGACGGGCATATCGTCACTCGCGCCGCTCCCCGAATCGTGCCGCGAGGCGGTCCGGATCGCCCTGGAACGAGTGGCCGCCACGGATACCCGGCTGGAGC
>JAFGJQ010000203.1 GCA_016929015.1 Phycisphaerae bacterium
ACGGCAACAAGACGATCACGAATGCAACCGTCATCGCGAGTACGCCGGATGCCGTCGACGTCCGTCGCGAGATGGCGATGGACCTTTCCAGCGGGGAGGGGGTCGAGCTGGACGGAAGCCTTGAATCAAAGCTGGTGAGGCTCGGGGAGGCCGAGGTCCTTGGCGGCGACGGCGAAGAGTGGACGGTTCGCTACGGTTCGAAGCCGGTTGAAGCGACCCTGCTGATCCGCGGCGCCGACAAGCTGCACATCCGCCCCGGGGCGAGGGTTTCGCTCGATCAGGCCTACGTGGCGCGAATGGAGAAGGAACTCAAGCCCAAGCCCGACCAGAAGCCAGCCTTGGCGTCCGGGGCGAAGTTTGCCATCGACCGGGCCCGCGTGGTTCCGGCCGATGATGGCGATGGCTACATCCTCCACGTCAACTGGCCGGAGGATGTCTCTGCCGTCGATCTGTCCGCGTGCAAACCGGAGTACATCATCCGGAGCCACTGGGTCAGCGACGTTACGGCAATCAACACTTTCCCGCTCGACCTTGCCGAAGGCAATGGAATCGAACCGGGCCCCGATATCGAGTCATGGGTCGTGCGGATCAGTGAAGTGACCGTCACCAAGGGATCCGGCGGTGCGTGGGTCGCGGAGTTCGGCGGCAAGCCGGTCAAGGCGCGGCTCATGCTCAACGGGGATGCGACAGGTACCGTCGACGACGCAGTCCGTCCGGACCTTGCCGTCGGGGACGGAACCCCGCTTGCGCCGGAACACGTCGGTCAGGTGTTTCAATTGGGAAAGGTCCACCTGGCCAAGCGCGATGGCGACGACTGGCTGATTGAATACGGCGACAAACCATGCAGCGCGCGTTTGCATGTCCGTTCCACGAAAGACGCCACGCTCGGCGTGGGTGCGCGGGTCTCGCTGCGGCAGGCCAAGGTCATTCAACGCGATGGGGCGAGGGATCTGGCGCTTCAGGCAACCTGGCCGACGGACTTCGACGCGATCGACACCTACGGTTGCCAGACGCCGCCGTACCGTGATATCGTCACTACGGACGAACGTGATCTGAAAGTCAAGGAACGGGCGCCCGTCCCCGAAGATCTGCAAGCCCCGAGCGACGCAAAGACAGTGACGATCGCGGAACTGCGCGAGATCGAAGACGGTCCGGTCAACATCGTCCTGAAGGACGTGAACGTGACGTACGTCCGCAACGGCGGCTACATGCTTCAGGAAGACACGAGCGGCCCTGGCGTGGCCGTGCTGGTGAATCCCATCGGGTCCACCCTGCAATCCGTGACCATCATCGGTATGCTGCTCGTTGTCATCGGGTACGGCATGTACCAGCCCGCAGCCTATGCCGGCGTACGGAAGTTCACCACGCCTAAGACGGCCGCCATGGGCTTCGCCATGCTCTATGCCCTCATGAACCTCGGCGGGTGGCTGCCTACCTTCGCGTTCCTGCTTCGCGACGACAACTATGCCGGCCTGGGAATCCCTGGCACGTTCTGGGTGTACACACTCTTCACCATCCTTGCTCTGCTTTGCACGCTCCTCATTCTCAGCAAGCGCACGGTCGCGGTGGCCGAGAAGAACGCCAGGGAGGAAACGGCACGCATCAAGGCCGAGGAGGCCAGGAACGCATCCGGGCCGGTGACCAAGGATACGAAGCCGGCTCCCACGGCGGCGGACAACGGTTCGCCGACCCGCGTGAAGCCCCACTTGTGGCTCTTTTGGGTCGGCGCTATCGTCTTGCTCCTATTCAAGGGCGACGCACCGTGGTACTACAGTTGGACGGAACTGACCCGGGAGTGGATCATGTCGCGGTTCGCTTCCATGGTGGTCTGGCGGTGGATTCTCGCCGGCCTGGTCTTCATCTTGCCGTTGCCTATCGCATCGTGGCCGAAGGCGAAGCAATGGCTGGCCAAACACCCGCTTCAGAACGCCAAGTTCGCCTTCTTCATTTTCGCCCTGATCCCCGTGCAGACGCTCTTCACCTACAACTGGCTGGTTCTCCCCTCGTACATCAAGCGAGCGTACGAAGGTTGGATCGGGAACTACTTCGAAATCGCGGCCAATGCCAACCCGATCCTGATCTTCATCGCCGTCCCGATCATCACCGCCGTCACACAGAAGCGCAAGGTCTACAACATGATGATCGTCGGTACGTTCGTCATGGCGGCGCCGGCCTTTCTGCTGGTCCTGGGGCCGCACTGGTGGACCCTGTTCGCCTACATCCTGATCATGACCGTTGGCGAGGCCATGTGGCAGCCCCGCTTCCTCCAATACGCGGCCGAGATCGCACCCGAGGGACGCACCGGCGAGTACATGGGCGTGGCCCAGTTCCCTTGGTTCCTCACCAAGGTGCTCGTACCGCTGCTCTACTCCGGACGCATGATGGACAAGTTCTGCCCGGCCGAAGGACCAAAGAGCACGGAGGTGATGTGGTTCATCTTCGCCTGCATCGCCATGACATCCACGATCCTCCTGATCCTCGCCAAGGGCTGGATCGGCAAGGATTTCAAGACGAAAGCCGCCTGACACGCAAGCCGACCGACCGGCCGGCCGCGCCCCGAACCGAACAGGCACGATCCGCCGGGCGTCGCAGCCCCGCTCCGCCCGGGCTCAGCCTCGCGACTGGCCCAGCGTCTGCACCCGCTGCCGCAGCGACCGCAACCCGCGATAGGTGAGGCTGTAGACGCTGTCCTCCGACTTGCCCAACGCCGCCGCGACCTCCGAAACGGACCGGCCCTCCAGGAACCGCAGCCGGACCGCCACCCGCTGGTCATCCGGCAGGCGGGCGAGGCTCGTCAGCAGAATGGCCGTCGTTTCCTTCCGCACGGCGCGGCGGCTGGGCGTGGAGTCGGTGGCGGCCAGCCTGGCGGCCAGGTCGGGGTAGGAGCTGGTCGCCGCGGGCGGCAGCGACTCCTCACGGCGTGCGTCGCGCTTGCGGGTGCGGGCGGCCCGCTGAAGATCCGTCACGCGGTTCTCCACCACGCGCCGCAGCCAGGCCTCCAGTACGCCCATCGTGTCAAAGCGGTAGCGCCCGGCCGTGCGGAAGGCCGCCACAAACGCATCCTGAATCACGTCTTCCGGATCGTGCCGGCGGCGGAGGACCGCACCGAGCAGCCGCTGCGTGACGGGCACCAGCTTCGCATGGCAGCAAATGAGCACATGCTGAAGGGCGTCCGCGTCGCCCTCGTTCGCCCGCAGAAGCAATGCGTCCGTATCAGGCCGTTCCATGCCTTGCCCCTGCCCCTGCCGCACATTCAGCCCGGCGACGCCCGCACCCAAAGGCGTCACCGCGCCTGCATCGCATCCACGATGTTGTTCCGCGCCGCGTGACGGGCCGGGCCGATGCCCGCCAGAACGCACACAACCACGGTGAGCGCCGTGCCCATCCACACGTTTGACCACGGAATCACGCACGGAAACGACATCCCCACAATCCGCTCCGTAATCTCCGCCGCGCTCCACGACGTCTGGATGCCCAGCACCACGCCCACCACGCAGCCCAGCAGCCCCAGCGAAATCGCCTCCGCAAACACCAGCCGCACGATCTGCGACTTCGTCGCCCCCACCGCCCGCAACACCGCAATCTGCCGCGTCCGCGCCGTCACGCTCACCATCATCAGGTTCGCCACGCCAAACGCCGCCACCGCCAACGCCACCGCCGGCATGGCCGTCATCAGCAGCGTCACCTCCCGAATGTCCCGGTCAATCTGCTGCTTCAGCAGCCGGACGGAGCCGGCCATCGTGTCCGGCCGGCCCAGTTGCCCCGCAACCTGCAGAACCCGATGCAGCGCCAGCCGCTCGCGGAACACGGCCCAGCGGTCGGCCGGCCGCAGGGCGCTCCAATCCTCCGCGACGGACTGTAGCACGATCCGATACCGCTGCACCGTCTGCACCGCCAGCGCGTCAAACGGCGCCGACGGCTCCGCCAGCCGGGCCTGCACCTGCGGCACCACCGCCTCCAGCACGTCCTTCTCATTCGGCAGCGAGGACCGCCAGTCGATCATCGCCTGGAACACCGATCGCGCGTCCACGCCCGGCGGCTCGTCCGCCTCAAACGCCGCCGGCCGCCGCGCCGACGGCAGCTTCACGTTCAGCAAGAACATCCCCACCTCACGCAGCCCGAAGCATCGCTCCGCATCCGCGATCGTGCCCAGCACGGACACCGACGCCGCCTGCATCATGTAGCTGTCCGCCTGGAAGTACGTCACGGCAACGTCCAGCGCCGGCGACTGCACAACGCCCGCCACCTCAAACGACGCCTCTCGGCCGCCCAGCCGAATCTCGACCTGGTCCCCCCGCGACACGTTCAGCGTGTGCGCCGCTTCCGGCGGCAGCAGCACGTACCCGCCCCGTTGCAGCTTGGCCACCGCGTCGTCCAGGTTGCCTTCCAGAAAGCTCAGCTTCGTCATTGCCAGAAAGCGGTCCAGTTCGCCCGCCACAAAGGCCCCCCGCAGCCAGCCACCCCGCGCAATCTCCGCCCTCGCCCACGGCGCCCGCGGGTTCGGCGTCCGAAGCTCGCAGAAGAAGTCGCCCACCACCGTCAGTTCCGCGACGCCGGGCAGCGCCTCGACCTCCGCCCGAGACTCGGCCGGGAACCGGCTGTTGCTCCACACGAACGCTTCCGGCATGGCCTTGGGAAAATCCCACGCCGCGATGATCCCTTCCGCCCGGGCCGCGATGTACACGATCAGCGACAGCCCCACCATCAGCATCCAGCACACGCCCGCGCTGCGCCACGGGGCACGACGCACCTGGTCCTGCGCCAACCGCCGCTTCAACCGCAACAGCGGCGCCACCAGCGCCACCACCGGCCCGCCGATCAGCCACACCATGGCCGGCGTCAGCAGCACGAAACCCCCATACACCGACGCCACGCTCGCGAACGCCACACCCGGCTCAAACCACGCCTCCGACGGCGTATGTTTCACCATCCCGTTGTGCGCCAAAATCAGCGCCACGCCCGCCAACGCCGCCACCACCGTCCATCCCGCACGGCTCGGCTGCGACTCCGGGTTCACCGCCGCCAGCGGCGACACCCGCGACACCTGCACCAGCAGCAGGGCGGCGCTGAACAACGTGGTGATCAACCCGCCCGCGATCGCCAACCCCACGCCCCACCGGCTGATCGCCACGCCCTGCACGTACTCCGGCACAAACGACGCGCCGATCTGCGTCAGCCCGACCCCGATCGGCAGCCCCAGCGCAATCCCCGCCACCCCCAGCGGCATCACCTCCACCAGCACCAGCACGCACAACTGCCAACGCGTCATCCCCACGCACCGCAGCATCCCCAGTTGCCCGATGCGCTCGATCAGCCCCATGCTCATCGTCGTCACGATGATGAAGAACGCCGTCAGCATCGCCACGAACGCCACCAGCACCAGCACCATGTGCGTGATCCGCTCCGCCTCCTCAAGCTGCTGGATGCGGGCCTCCGCCGTCGTCACCTCCGCCGAAATCCCCAACGCCGCCAGCCGGTCGCTCACGTGCTCCGCCGTCCGACGCACCGACCCCACGGAATAGTCCGTCAGCATCAGGTCGATCACCGTCACCTGGCGGGCCTCGTTTTTCAGGGCCTGAAGGTCCCCCAGCGGAACGATCACCGTCGGAAACTGAAACTTCGCCACCCGGTGCAGGTGCATCAGCCCGATCACCCGGAACGGCTGCTCCGGCTTGCCCCAGCCGGCCCGCAGATGCACCGTGTCCCCCATCCGCAGGCCCAGCTTCCCGGCCGTCTGCGCCTCCAAAAGGATGACCCCGCTCTCGCCCGCCGAGATCCGCCGGCCCTGCAGCCCCTGCACCTCGCGGAACTCATACTCCACCCGCGGATCGATGCCGATCGCGTCAACGTCCTCCTCCACACCGGCCCTGCTCGAAACGCCGGCCCCCTCACCGCCCGACCGCGGCGGCACAACTAACTCCATCCGGCGCTTCAGCCGCGCGCTGACCCGGGCCACGTTCTCCATGCCCGCCAGCTCGCCCGCCAGGGATTCCGGCAGCCGACCCCAGTGCCCCAGGGCCGGCTCGATGTTCAAGTGGCTCTTGCCCAACCAGCGCGTGATGAGTTGATCGCCGATGCTGCGCCGCACCGACTCGTAAAAGCACGTGACGGATACGACCGTCCCCACGCCCAGGGCGATCGCCAGCGTCGCCCCGGCCGTCCGGCCGGGCCTAACCCGCCAGTTCCGCGTAGCGAGTCGCCACCAGT
Source organism: Phycisphaerae bacterium (assembly GCA_016929015.1). Taxonomy (GTDB): domain Bacteria; phylum Planctomycetota; class Phycisphaerae; order UBA1845; family UBA1845; genus JAFGJQ01. The sequence goes on from JAFGJQ010000203.1 coordinate 6,208, forward strand.
GCCGCATCGCCCGACCCCCCGGGTTGAATCTCGCCCACAATCCGCCCGTCCTTCAGCACGATGATCCGGTCGGCAAACGCGGCACCGGCCGCCTCGTGCGTCACCGTCACAATCGTCCGCTGCTGCTGCGACGCCAGCCGACGCAGCAACTGCCACACATCCTGCGCGTGCCGCGAGTCCAGATTCCCCGTCGGCTCGTCCGCCAGAAGAACGGCCGGGTCGTTCACCAACGCCCGCGCCACTGCCACCCGCTGCTGCTCACCGCCCGACAACGCCGCCGGCCGGTGCGTCGCCCGGTGCGCCAGGTCCACCGTCTCCAGCAGAGCCCGCACCTTCGGCAACACCGCCTCCCCGTTCTCCCCGTCCACGATCAGCGGCAGGGCGATGTTTTCCTCCGCGGAGAGGCTCGGCAGCAGGTTAAACGCCTGAAACACCACCCCCAGCCGGCGCCGGCGGAACAGCGTCCGCGCCCGGTCGTTCAGGGCCGTCAGGTTCCGCCCTTCAATGATGATCTGACCGGCCGTCGGCAGGTCCAGCCCCCCCAGCAGGTGCAGTAGCGTGCTCTTGCCCGAGCCGCTCGCCCCCATGATGGCTACAAACTGCCCGCGCGCCGCCGTCAGGTCCACGCCGGCCAGGGCATGCACAACACCCCCCGCCCCCGCGTAGTCCTTCCGCAGGCCGCGCACTTCCAGGATCGTGTCCATTCGCACCATTCTACGCCCACCGGCCACCCCCCGCCACGCTACCCCGCCGGGGGGCCGACCTCTGTGGGACCGGCTTGTCTTTGTGGGACCGGCTTTCTACTGTGGAACCCACCTTCCGCGTTGGAACCCACTTTCTGCTGTGGGATCGCCCGGGTGCCGTGCCCGTAGGCTTCAGCCTCGGGCATGTTCTGCCTGCGTTCGTCGCCGCTCTAAGGACGCGATACCTTCATGCAGAATGGCGAGCGATGCGATCATGGCGTCCTGCACCGATCTCGGTCCGACCGGCTTCCTCATCGCTCGACCGAGACTCCAACCTGCCCTTCCACGCGCCCAGCGCCTCGCTGACTCCGGAGGAGTCAAGGACAGCCACGGGCAGAGTCCCGATTGCATCGGGACAGAACCCGTGGCATCCGAAGGAGACTCCTTCCCCTATCCGCCCCGGCAGGGGCGAAGGATGACACATCACCGCCAAAGTACCGTCCCGCCCGGTTGACGCGCGCGAACCGGCGGAAGACCCATCTTGAAGCGTACACGCTGCAACTTCCGACACGTCGACTGAACTGCGAACAAACAAGAGGCGCATAATCGGATGGACAGCACGCAGCCTGGGATCGAGAGACCGGCTGAAGATGGCGCACCCTCGCTTCGGGGAAGACGCCTATGACACGACTCGCCGGCCGATCCACCGGGCGGGACGACGGCTCATGTGGATCAAGCTGATTTCGCCGCGGGTGACGATGCGGCCGATGGATTCGGCGTTCAAGCGGCAGATGGCCCCGCCGCTCGCCCTGCTGGTGCTCGGGGCGCTGACCCCGCGGCACCATCGCGTGACGATTCTCGATGAAAACGTCCAGCGATTGCGACTGACCGACAGGCCGGACCTGGTCGGCATCAGCGTAAAAGCTGACACCGCCCAGCGTGCCTGGGAGATCGCCCGGTCCTACCGCCGCAAAAACGTGCCCGTTGTGCTCGGCGGCATTCATCCGACCGCCTGCCCCGAAGACTGCGCCCGCCACGCCGATGCCATCGTGGTGGGCGAGTCCGAGGAACTCTGGCCCCGCATCCTGCGCGATGCCGAAGCGGGCCGCCTGCAACGCATCTACAGAAACGACCGGCCGGCAGACCTCACCCGTTCTCCCGTCCCCCGCTGGGACCTGATCGATCCGAAACGATACCTCTACACAAACACCCTGACCATCGGACGCGGCTGCCCCTGGCGCTGCGCGTTCTGCTACAACAGCTCGCCGAATCTGCCGGCCGGCTATCGTTTCAAGTCCGTCCAGCAAGTTCTCGCGGAACTGGCCTCGCTGGGCAGCCGCCACGTGATGTTCATCGACGACAATTTCATCGCGAATCCGGGCTTCGCCCGCACCCTTCTTCCGGCCCTGCGCTCGCTGAACCTGACCTGGCACACGGCCGTCAGCGCGGACATCAGCCACCACCCGGACCTCCTGGACCTCATGGCCGAGACCGGCTGCCGCAGCCTGTTCATCGGGTTCGAGACGCTCAACCCGGAGAGTCTTCGGTCCGCACGGAAGCGGCAGAACCAGGTCGACGAATACGAACGAATCATCGATTCTATCCATCAGCGCGGCATGATGGTGAATGCCAGCGTGGTGTTCGGCTTCGACGAGGACGGCCCGGACGTGTTCGACCGGACCACGCAATGGCTGATCGACCGCCGCGTCGAAACGATGACCGCCCACATCCTCACGCCGTATCCCGGAACCGCCCTGCACGCCCGGTGGCTGGCCGACGGCCGCATCATCGACCACGATTTGACGCACTACAACACGTCGCGAGCGGTGTTCCGGCCGGCGAAGATGACGACCGCCGATCTGGAAGCGCGCTATCTGCGGGCCTATCGCCGTTTCTACTCATGGGCCGGCATTCTGAAGCGGGTTCCGACCGACCCGCGACGTCGCGCCGCCTACCTGTTGTTCAACATCTGCTACCGCAAATACGGCCGCATCGCCTCGGCCCTGGGCACCCTCGGATGGATGCGGGCGATCGGCCGCCTGGCCGCCAAGATCGCCTATCCGCCTTTGAGGGCAGACAGTCTGGGCGTCGAGACTCCGAGCGCGGAGTGGACGACTACCTGACCCGCCGTCCCCGCAGTATTGACTGCTGGGGCCGGTGTCTTGCGACCAGCGCCCACCGCCGCGGTATCTCACCCCTCCGCCGGCGCGCTGAACGCGTCAACAACCCACCGCCCCCGAACCCTCCGCCCCGCCTTCCTGGAGACCGAGAACGTAGATCGTCCACGGCGCCGTGGTCGTCTCGCTGACCCAGTCGTACGGCTCGCTCGGGCGGCCGAGTGGCCGATGCACGTCATGCACCTGCAATCCCGCTTCCGCGAACACGTCGCGATAGGCATCGTCCGGCCACAGAACGTCCACGGCGGGCCGGCGATCCTCCAGGGCCGTCACGACGATCCGCACCGGGTCGCCGCACCGCGCGCGGCGGTTCTCGGGAAAATCCCGGGTGCTGAACGAAGCCCACTCGTGCCAGTAGATCTCCGGGGCCGACACCAGGTTGACCATGCGACCGTCGGCCCGCAGCAGGCGCCGCAGCTCGCGAAACAACGCGACCTTCTGGGTCCGGGTCGGCACGTTGTCGAACGTGAACGCCGCCAGAATCAGGTCAAAACACGCGTCCTCGAACTCCCGCAGGTCGCCGTCGGACACCATTCGATAATCGCCGGTCGGATCGATCGTGTGCGCCCGGTCGACCATTTCAGCCGCGACATCTACGCCCACCGCCTGGAACCCGTGCTTCGCGAGGAACCGCGTCGAGCGACCCGTCCCGCAGCCGAAATCGAGCGCACGGCGCCCCCGAACGTGCCGCGACAGCAGTCCGGGCAGGTCGCGAAAGGCGAGGTAGTACGTGCCCGGAAATTCCAACTTCGCGTACGCGGCGGCGTACGCATCATCTTCATAACAGTTGCGGAAATCCATCCGGCCACCTGATTGCGCAAGCCAGCGCGGAACTCATCCATCCTTTCGCGTACCCACACGAGTCACGCGATCTGTCATCGCAGACGGGAAAACGCCCTGCGTCTGCCGGGCACGATCCAAGGCGCATCACTTACACTGAACACCTCGCAAAGCCACGAATCCTCAACGGCAGCATCCTACCCCGCGATCGCCGCGTTGAACACGTGTGCGACCGACACCTTCTCCGCCAGCCTCAATGTCAACTGTGCTTCATTTTACATTCCGGCGATAGCCAAGCCGATCCTCATGAGGATCCTGTGTTGCCCATAGGAAGCTTTGCTGCTGCCAGGACGGCACGTGCATCGGTTGGTCCGGGGCGTGCATGTGGCGAATGCGCATCGTGGCAACGATGCTCTCGAAGTCATTTGCGGAGAAATGCTGATACCCATAGTGGGAGTGTTGTGCTGCGAGCAGATCAGGAATGCCGATGTGGCGCATCCGATCCAGGATGTACTGAACGATGCGCGGCCCCAGATGAAAACCGAGTTGCCGCGCGATGGTAAGCGCTCGCACTACACTGAGGCTGGGGTAAGGGTTCTCGGGGAAATTCAGCTCTACGACTCGATCCGATATGGACCGGAAGAAGCCGTGCTCAAATACGCGTCTTGGAAACCCAGGTTTGGCGCCAAGCTCCACGACGATCGCTTCGACGTTCAAGAACGTGGTGCGAGGGAGATGTTGGAATGACGCGTCCAGACTTCCAGCCGTCCTGAACGCCCATGTCTCGTGGAGTGGCCAGATGTCGAACTGCCACCCGTCACGATACAGCACGAGCCCGCCGAACCGGGTACGACGAAGAACGTGCGGCCGGAACAACCGCTCCAACTCATCCGTCTCCACTCCAGCAACTACTACGTCTACGTCTCGATTGCGCACATCGGATCCTCGTACCACGATATCGCGAATCGTGCCGCCGAATACGTACGCGTCCCATCCGTGGGACAGAATCTGGCGGATTATCTCCGTGCGCGCCACCACATCGGGCTCGTCACGCTCGATGTACTTCTCGAAGCGCCTTCGGACAACGGACGTGGAAATTTCCTCTCGCCTAGTGGCCATTGCTGAGTGATCTGTGTAGTGTGCAGGCAAAAGTGTCCGTCATGCCCCCGATGTAATCCGTGATCAGCAGGAGGCGGTAATACTGGTGCAGGGCTGCCTCAGGAATCCCTGTCTTTTGTGACAGTCTGGGCGCGCAATTCCAGTCGTGAACGAATACGCAGCGATAGCTCTCAGACAGCAGATTCCACGCCTTTCCCGCCAGGGTTCTGGCTCGCGGAGGCCCGCCATTGAAGTCCTTCACACCGAGCCACAGCAGATCCAGCAGATCCTGGATGACCTTCCTGCCCCTCAACTCCAGTTCGATGTTCTGACGCGTCGAGTATACGTGCTCGCGGCCAACCTTCTTGCATACCTTAACCAGCAGACGCCCGCCGCCGGCCTCGTCTGCTGCAAGAAGCTCCTTTCCGAACGCACCATCCATGATAGCTTCATAGTTCGCAAGGAATGACTGGGCGGCGCCTTCGACGATGCAGCTTGCCCCGTAAACTCTGAACATCTGAGCAAACGTGTCATCTCTTGCCCGACCACTGAGTCTCAGACCGGATTGTTCAAGGCGTTTCTTGATTTCTGATTCTGTTTTCTCGATGACGCCGTCCACTGCGTTCTTTGCACCGCCATCTCTCCTTCCCTTTTCTCGGAGGGCACTGCACAGAGCCTCCCAGGTCATGATGCCTTTCTTTACCGCGTCCTCGAGATCGCATAGAGCGTACACGCAGTCATCCGCGGCCTCGACGATGAAGGCTATCGGATTCCTTCGGTCGTGTGTATCGGTCTTCCAACGGATTCGCCCTACTATCTCGTCCTCCGAGAACAGAAACCCGGGCTTTGACGCCTCGTGCTTCTGTTGAGAGGACGCAGCCTTGTGGGAAGGCGATGTGTATTTCATCGCAGCGGATAGCGTTGCGGCCGTCAGATTCAGGCCGTGTCGGTCCGCCAGTATCTGAAGATTGCAGAGCAGCCGGAGGGTTCGCGCGTTTCCCTCGAATTCGCTGAAATCACCTGCAAGTTGGGGATGATTGCGCAGTTCGTCCAGGGCAGCTTTGCCGTTGCCGCTGGCAAACCACTCCTTGATGGCGGCCTCGCCGAAGTGGCCGAATGGAGGATTACCCAGGTCATGCACCAAGCCCGCTGTCGCAGCAACGACCTCTATCTTTGCCTGCGATTTCCGAAACGCCTTGTTGCACGTGCCCTTGCCCGCGACGCAGTCCACGATCCCTCTCGCGAGAGTGGAGACCTCCAGCGAGTGAGTCAGTCGCGTGCGCACCGCGTCGTTTGGCTCAAGCGGAAATACCTGTGCTTTGTCCTGAAGACGGCGTACCGGCGCCGAAAACACCACCCGGTCATAGTCTCGCTGAAACTCCGTCCGATGGTCAGACATTGTGCTGGCAGGCCCACCCATCAATTCGCGTGCTCTGCTTGGCGACAACAGCCGTTCCCATTCCATTCTTGAACGACCTGCGTTGTTACTGGAGTTCACCGTCATCGGAGCACCAACGCGAAGATCCGGTAGGCGCCGTTATTCGATTGCCCGTACGCGCTTCCCTCGCTTGGAATTGTGGACGACCACCTGACCTGAGGGGCAGTACACCACGCGACACTCTTCCTGTCAAGTCGCAAAGTGCAAATGCGCATCGGGTTGGACCCGTTTGGGAGCCCGGGACGACATGAGAGTGACGGCGTCTATCGCAAGCAAGTGCGGAGTTTGCCGCTCCAACTCACAGGCTGAATCAAACAGCAATGAGTACGCGTGACTCTGTACATGGACAGCAGACAGTAGCGACAATCGCTGGCGTGCAGCGGAAGTGCCAGAATCTGGCACGCGGACTCCCGGCTGCTTCTCTCCCGCCAGTCAGAGACAGACCGCTCATCTGAAGTGTAGCAAGAGTCCCCAGGCGTACAAGGTCGAGGCCCCGGCCTGCCAAGACGAGCCAACCGAGAACTTCCCTTTGCATACTCCGCACAGCAGCCGCCTGTTGCAGCTTCTGCACCGAGCCGCGTTCGCTTCCCGGACCCTCGGCAGCGTACCCCACACAGTCCACAGCGCCTCACCGTTACTCCGTCCCGGAACCTATCCCTCCCGCTCCGGGATCCCTGCGTACCTTCCTCCTGTTTCTGCATTTTTGCGTTTCCTTGATTCCCGTTACCATGGCGCCTGGCGATACGGAGGATTGCACAATGACGGCGAACAACGTTTCCAGCACGCCGAACAGCATGGACCTGCTTCCCACGCGGGAAGGGTATGATCGCTGGGCCGCGATCTACGACGACGAAGACAACCCGCTCATCCGGCTGGAGGAGCCGCAGGTCACGACGCTGCTCGGCGACGTACGCGGGCTCGACGTGCTGGACCTCGGCTGCGGCACGGGACGGTGGACGGCGCAGCTCGTGACGGCCGGAGCACACGTGACCGCCCTGGATTTCTCCGCCGGCATGCTGGCCCGCGCACGAGAAAAACTGCCGGCGGACGCAGCGGTCCGTTTCGTCGAGCACGACATCGCCCGACCACTGCCCCTGGCAAACGCCGCGTTTGACCGCGTGCTGTGTGCCCTGGTGCTGGATCACGTGCAGACCCCGGATCGCCTGTTCCGCGAAATGGCCCGCGTGTGCCGGCCGGAAGGTCGGATCGTGATCTCCGTCATGCATCCGGCCATGATGCTGCGCGGCATCACCGCCCGGTTCACCGATCCCGAAACCGGGCGAGAGACCCGCCCCCAAAGCGCCGCCAACCAGATCAGCAACTACGTCATGGCGGCCATCGGTGCCGGGCTGCACATCGACCACCTGGCCGAACACGCCGTGGACGACGCCCTGGCCGCCGCGTCACCCCGGGCGGTGAAATACCTGGGCTGGCCGATGCTGCTGTCGATGCGACTCCGTCACCTGGGATGCAGCGCGCCACAGGGCCCCGCTTCTTAACCCATTGAATAACAGCATATTACGCGAATGGACGGGGTGTTTCAGAGGGCACAGCCGTGCAGCGGGTTAATCTCGGGAGCCGGCCCACCGCCATGCGGGCAGCGGCGGTGCCGACCCAGGGCAGGGACATCCGGCCCCTTGCCTGAGATCGCTGTGCCGCTATACTTGCAAGACTCTGGCCGGTCGGACGGGTGCCGCCCGGCTGCAACCTCGGTACGTGTGTTCTGGCAGGAGGTACGAGTGGCCGTCAGGTTGAGGTTAAAACGTTTCGGTCGGCGTCATCGGCCGTGCTATCGCGTGGCGGCCATGGACAGCCGGAGCGCCCGGGATGGCCGGGTGATCGAGGAACTGGGACTGTACGATCCGATCGCGCAAGATCCGGCCAAGCAGGTTGTGCTGAACCGGGAACGGATCGAGTACTGGCTGAAGGTGGGCGCGCAGCCGAGCGGCACCGTAGCCAGTCTGATCAAGCGTTCGGGCATCGGCGGCTGACAGTCTTCGCCGGTTTCGCCGGCTGCGGATCTGACCGTGAAGGCGGCGGAAGGCTCGGCGATTGACCATGCGAATCGATGTCCTGACCCTGTTCCCGGAGGTTTTTGAGCCGTTCCTCCGTTCGAGCATTGTCGGACGCGCGGTGTCGAGCGGCCTGGTCGAGATCGGGCTGACGAACATCCGCGATTTCGCACACGACCGTCATAAGAGCGTGGATGACACGCCGTTCGGCGGCGGCCCGGGCATGGTGATGGCCTGCGGGCCGGTCTTCGAAGCCGTCGAATCGGTTTCAGCCCAACGGGAAGGGCAGCCCGTGCGTGTTTTGCTCACGCCGCAGGGGCGGTTGATGGACCAGTCCGCCGTCCGCGAGTTGGCCGGACATGAGTGGCTGATCCTGCTCTGCGGCCACTACGAAGGGTTTGACGAGCGGATTCGCGTGGGGATGGACGTTCGGGAGCTGTCCATCGGCGACTACGTGCTCTCGGGTGGCGAAGCGGCCGCCCTGGTGGTGATGGACGCCGTGGTGCGGCTGCTGCCGGGTGCGCTGGGGCATGAGGATTCGGCCGAGCACGACTCGTTCACCGACGGGTTGCTCGAGTATCCGCAGTACACGCGCCCGCGCGAGTTTCGCGGAATGGCGGTTCCGGACATTCTGCTGTCGGGCGACCACGGCAAAATCGCCGCGTGGCGGCGGGAGCAGGCCCTGGAACGGACGCGGCAGCGCCGGCCGGACCTTCTGGAGGACCGTGAGGCGCCGGGCGGATCGCGGGGCGAAGATGACTGACGCCCGGCCGGTACGCGGCTGTGTAAGGGATGATCGGGGCGGACGACCCCGGAAAGACTGGAGAACTCCGGTATACAGCGGAAGGTGAGTCATGAGAAACGAGCTGATCGAGATTGCGGAAAAGGCCTACCTCAAGAAGAACGTGCCGGAGTTTCACATCGGGGATACCGTGGACGTGACCTGCCGGATCATCGAGGGCACGCGGGAGCGGCTCCAGGTGTTCAACGGCACGGTGATCGCGCGGCGGCACCAGGGCATCAACGAGACGTTCGCCGTGCGGCGCATCGTAAACAACGAGGGCGTGGAGCGGGTGTTCATGCTCCACTCGCCGTTGATCGCCAACATCGAGGTGAAACGCCGGGGCAAGGCCCGCCGGGCCAAGCTCTACTTCCTACGCGGTCGCGTGGGCAAGGCCCGCCGCCTGAAGGAACGCCGTACGTCCGCTTCCGCCCGAGCGGGTCGGCCGGCCGCCGCCGAGAACACGACGGAAACGGTCCCGCAGCGGTCCGAGGCGCAGACCGTCAACGCCTGAGCCGCGTCTCCGGCACTCGATCCCGCGCTCGTACGTGCCGCGTTGCAGCGTGCCCGGCGGGGTTTTGTGCTCGGGAATCGGCGGAACGCCGGTCCGTTGCTTTGGACATTCATCCTTCCGGAGGTCACGCCGATGAAGCTCGGCCCGCGCGGCGAGCAGATGGCGGCCGACTATCTCACCCAGCGCGGCTACCGCGTAGTCGCCCGCAACTACCGCTGCCCCATGGGCGAAATCGATCTGGTGGCCGTTGATGATGACACCGTGGTCTTCGTCGAGGTGAAGACGCGCAGCAGTGACGAAGCCGCGGACCCGGAGATTGCGGTGCATCCGGAGAAGCGGCGACGCCTCACGCGGGCGGGCCGGCACTTTGTCGCCCGGCATCGACTGCATGAAAAGCCGTGCCGGTTCGACATCGTGGCGATTGTGGACCGCGGGGACGGGCCGCCCGATATCGAGCACTTCGAGGACGCCTTTCCGCCCGCCGCCGGACGGCGGTAAGATCCCGCCGGGAGTCGGTTCCACACCGCGAGTATGCCCGTGCTCTGTGACACACACGCCCATTTGACGTTCGACGCACTGCAGCACGACCTGCCCGGCGTCCTGGCCCGAGCCCGCAACGCCGGGGTGTCGCGCATCATCACCGTTGGAACCACCGCCGCGGACTCCACTCGGGCCGTGGAAACGGCGGCCGCAGAGCCTGACGTCTGGGCCGTGGTCGGGATTCATCCGCACGAGGCCGCCCGCGCCACGGACGCCGACGTGCATGCCGTCCGCTCGCTCTGCGCCGCTCCGAAGGTCGTGGCCGTGGGAGAGACGGGACTGGACTACCATTACGACTTCTCCGATCGAACGTCGCAGAAGCGGCTGTTTGCCGCTCTGCTGTCCATCGCGAAGGAACGCGATTTGCCGCTGGTCATTCATTGTCGCGAGGCGGTCGACGACGCGGTGGCCATGCTCTGCCAGGAAGGCTTTGACGGCCGGCCGGTGGTCTTCCACTGTTTCACGGGGACGGCGGCGGAGGCGGAGCGGATTGCGGCCCACGGCTGGCGGATGTCCTTCACCGGCATCGTCACTTTCCCGAATGCCGCGGAACTGCAGAGCCTGGCGCGGCAGTACCCGGCCGACCGGCTCATGCTGGAGACCGACGCGCCGTATCTCAGTCCGGTGCCCGTCCGCTCGATCCGCCCGAACGAACCGGCCCACCTAGTCCACACTGCTCGCTTCCTGGCCGAGTTGCGTGGCGAATCCTTCGAGACACTCGCCTCTCGCTCTGCAGAAAACGCCCGTGTTTTTTTCGGACTCACCTGACGCTTCCGCGGTCACCGCCAACCGCTGCAATCCTGTCTGTTTGCCCAGGTTCACCTCGGGCCCGGGGGGTGTACGAGAAAAATACGCATCAAGCGCCGGTAATGTCCGGGCCTGTGCGGCAGGCAGTCTGACTTTACACCGCCCGCAGTGTTCGGACCTTCGTGCCGATGGAAGCGCCCGACTCTGGTGCGTATGGTTGAACAGGGGAGTCTGCACGACGAAGATGCGGAAACGGAGGGCAGAAGCATGACAGGCGACCGATTCGAAATGCAATTGCAGGAGATCCTCGCACGGATCGCCACCTTGCCGGAGCAACACCGCGTGCGCTTGATGAAGGTGGTGGAGGAGACGCGCGAGCGTCATCAGTACGTGCGTGAAAGCGTCGCCCGCGCTCGCAGCGCCCTGGACGATTGGCGCATCATGCAGAAGTACCGCGTCTTTGACCTGGAAGCCTCGCTGCGCGAGCAGCGATCCGGCCGACAACGGCCGCCCGAAGACATGCCGCAGTAGTTGCGAACCGGGCACTTGCCCCCGCGAGAGTTGCACCGAACCGTTCCATCAGACACGCGTGCCACGCCACCGCTGCGTCCCGGACCGACGTGGCGCCAAAATGGGGCTTCCGCCCGACCGTAACCAAACATAGCGTCACTCTGCGACCGAACCCCCACATCTAGGTGCTTCGCCTCGTGGAACCGGGCAAGGGGGGATGCTTGGCAAAATATCACGTGGCAGAGTCCGAGAATGTGGGCTATTCTTAGCCTGCTGAAGCAGTTTGCACCTGTTCCCAGCAAACTGCCGACCGCGCGGGTCACCGAGCCAGACCCGAACGACAAACACATCACACGCGGCCTTAACCTCATAGTGAGTCGAAGGTTTTTGTTGCACGATCGCTCGCGCCGCGCCAAGCGCGAGTGGATCGGGCCAGTAGCGAAGAAAGGAATCGGCCGCCGAGAGATATCGGCGGCGAAACACGGACGTTTCACCACCTCGCCCCACGAGGGAGAAAGGACAGCCCGATGCCCCAGGAGACCGAGAGGACGCCCATCGATGCGATGTGGCGTCGATTCCGCGCCAACCGCCGTACGCAGGACCGAAATGAACTCGTCGAGCACTACGCCCATCTCGTGCGTGCGGCCGCCGCGCGGCTGGCACGGCGACTGCCTTCACACATCGAAATCGACGAGATCAGCAGCGCCGGGTTCGAGGGCTTGATCCAGGCGGTCGAGAGCTTTGACCCGTCGCTCAACACGCGCTTTGAACTGTTCTGCCGGCGGCGAATCGTGGGAGCGGTCATGGACTGGCTGCGCGCCGCCGACGGGCAGAGCCGACTGGTACGGAGTTTCGAGAGACAGCGGGCCAAGGCGGTGGAGGCCCTACGGGGCGAGTGGGGCTGCCCGCCGACGGCGGAGGAGACCGCCGAACGCATGGGCCTGCCTATCCAGCGATTCGAGGAACTCTCCCGGCTGTCCAGACTCGGATGTGAAGTGCATTTCAGCGCGATCGAAGCGCGCGACAACGACAACGCCGATCACCGCACGGGCGTGTGGGACATGCCCGACCAACGCTCGGCCGACCCGCGAGCGGGAGTCTCACGGGAAATGCTGGCCGCCTACCTCAGCCGCGGCCTGTCGCAGGCGGAGCGGCTGGTGCTCGTGCTCTACTACTACGAATCGCTCACAATGACGGAAACAGGGGCCGTACTCGGCCTCTCAGAGTCTCGCGTGAGCCAGATCCACAAGGACGTACTGGCCCGCCTGCGCCGACGCGATGACGACGGCCTGGCCGAAGAACTCGCCGCCTGACACTGGGCCAGGCGGGGCGGCGGGCGCCGGCTCACGGAGGAGTACCGGCGCCCGTAAGCCGAACGCTTTCAGAAATGGGACGCGGACGCACGACCACCCTCGCCAACAGCCCGGCCCCAAGCCTCACTTCCACAATCCAACCGGCCGGCGCCCATCGACCGAACTACAATGGACGGGGTGTACCACGTGGCACAGAGACGGCAAACATGGAACTGGGGACTCGCCGCCGTGGCGGGTACACTCTTGCCTGCCGGCTTGCTGGGAGGCTGCCCGGCGCAAAAGGAGTCGAAACGAATGGACACTTCGGAAAAACCGACGGCCGCGTCGACCCCGGACACGCAACCGGCGCCTGCAACAGACACCAATCAACTGGCGACGGCCATGTTCGGAGCGGGATGCTTCTGGGGCGTGGAACTGACGTTTCGCCGGGTTGAGGGCGTCGTGGATACGGCGGTCGGTTACTCCGGCGGCCACACGGAGAATCCGACCTACCCGCACGTCTGCTCCGGCCGGACGGGACATGCCGAGGTCGTGCAGTTGACGTTTGACCCCTCACGCGTGTCGTATGAGACGCTGCTGGACGTGTTCTTCGACATCCATGACCCGACGACGCTCAACCGCCAGGGGCCTGACGTCGGTGAGCAGTACCGCTCGGTTATCTTCTTCTACGGGGCGGAACAGGCGGCGGCGGCGCGAGCGACGAAGAAACGCCTGGAAGAGGCCGGACGGTGGAAGCGCCCCATCGTCACGCAGATCGAGCCGGCCGGTGCCTTCTACCGGGCCGAGGAGTATCACCAGCGTTACCTGGAGAAGCAGGGCCGCGCGTCGTGCCCGTCCAGCGGGCATTGAGCAAGCGTGCGGGCTATCGCGTGCATTGGTAGACGAAGGCCGGCGGCAGATTGCGCCAGACGACGCGGGACGTGCGTACGATGGGGAACCGTTCGAGCAACTTGCGCCGAAACGCTCGACCCGACGGCAGGGCCAATCCCTGCAGGTATGCAAACGTGACGAACCGTCCGCCGGGGGCCAGGGCCTCCAGCGTGCTGTCCATCAGTGATTGCTGCAGTTCCGGGCCGAACGCCGCCCAGGGCAGGCCGGACACGATGCAATCCGCCGCCGACAGCCCGTGTCGGCGCAGCCACGTCATAACGTTTACGGCCGAGTCACAATAGATGGCCGCTTCGGGAAACCGCCGGCGGAGAGACTGGCACAGCACGCGGTCCAATTCGATCGCAATGAACGCGGCCCCCGGCTTGAGGCGGGCCAGAATCCGCGACGTGAACACGCCGGTGCCCGGCCCGTATTCCACCACGACGTTCGCCTCGTGCAGGCCGCCCCACGAGGTCATGACTTCGGCGAGGTGATTGGAGCTGGGGGCGATCGCGCCCACCCGCCATGGCCGGCGCAGGAATCGCCCGGTGAACTGCACTCTGTCCAGTATCGTCGTCACAAACACCCCGTGACCGCTTCAGTCTCGCGTCTTTGTGGGATCCTATATACCGTCGCCACCCCGGGTTACGCAATATGACGGGTTCTTCCCGAATCCGGCGTGCCCCCCGCCGCCGCCTTGCCCGCGTCGCCCGGCGAGCTAAGATGGGTCATGGATCGAGGACGGAGGGCCCGGCTGGCTTCCAAGCCCCTGCCGCGGAGCGGCTCAGGCCCGCCCGATCGCCTTCGGGGCGTAGCTCAGCCTGGCTAGAGCGTGTGGTTTGGGACCACAAGGTCGCTGGTTCGAATCCAGTCGCCCCGATTTTTCCGCCCACGGGGCGGAAAAACAGAGCAGGTGAGGGAAGAAAACCCACCGCCCACCGTGTGCGCTACGGCCATTTGACCCGTTCACCTGCGGTCACCTGTTCACCTGCTCACCTGCTCAATTCCGGCCTGGAACGAATCATGGCCTTCATGTTCGAAAAGCTGGAGGTGTACCAAAAGGCCGTGGATTTCGCCGACGAAATCGC
>JAFGJQ010000204.1 GCA_016929015.1 Phycisphaerae bacterium
CCTCATCGCCCTGCGACGCAACGTGCCGGTAACGGACGTGGACGGGTACCTTGCGGACCGGCCACGAAGGGCTAGGAGCCGGGGGGCCGGCCCAAGGCAGGTCCTGCTCGTGGACGACAGCGTCACGACGGGGCTGCGGTGCGAAGCGACGCGGACGCAGATTGCCCCCACGGTGCAACGCTGCGGCGACCGGGTGACCACGCTCGCGGTCTATGGCGTGCCGCAGGCTCGGGGTGGTTGCGATGTGACGCTAGAGGACATTCCGCTTCCCCGGTTGTTCGAATGGAATTTCATGCGGCATGCCATTCTGGCGGACGCCTGCATGGACATCGACGGCGTGCTCTGCCGCGATCCCAAGGATGACGAGGACGACGACGCCGAACGCTACGGCCATTTCCTGAAGCACGCCGAACCCCAGATCATCCCCAGCATCGAGGTAGGTTGGCTGGTCTCCTGCCGACTTGAAAAGTACCGGGCACAGACGGAAGACTGGCTGCGTCGCCACGGCGTCCGATACCGACATCTTGTCCTGATGGATCTCCCCACGAAGCAGGCCCGCATCCAAGCGGCCTGCTACGGGCGCTTCAAAGCGGAAACCTGCCTTCGTGTGGGTGGACGATTGTTCATCGAGAGCAACTCCGCGCATGCGGTGGAAATTGCGGAACTGACGGGCGTTCCTGTTCTCTGTACGGACAACCACACCCTGTTCCACCGCACGAACCCAGCCGAGGCCAACCGGGCTTCGCCATCGCTGGTTTGAGTCCACGAGGCGAAGCATCGCGCCTTCGACCCCCGGTCCTGCGGATCCCCTCCGCCGCCGTGTCGGCGTGTCAGACGGCGAGATTCCTTCGCGAACGGCTTGGGTGTGTCGACGATGGAGAGTCGGCAGCGCGTCGCGGCAGCGTGGCTCCTTCATGCCATTCCGGTTCGACCAGGAGCGTTTGCAGAGGATGGGGTATGCCGACGGCGTTGAGGTGGATCTGGCCGATCAGGAGCTCGACGGCGGCGTGGTAGACGGGCGAGTTGGAGCCGATCACCCCGGTAACGTCGGCTCCGCTCTTGGGGTCATGGTCGATCGAGACAAAGGCAATGTCTTCCGGAAGCCGGACTCCAGCCTGTCTCAGCCACCAGACCACGAGGTCGTTGAAGCCGATGACGACATCCGGTCGCGTGGTGCGCAACCACTCCACCATCGAGGCGCCGATCCGGTCGTGGTAGAGGCCGACATGCACCGGGAGGTGGTCGTTCCGCGGCAAGCCGCTGCGCGCGGCGAGATACCCACCAAGGCGCGCCGGGTCAACCGCTTCGCGCTCGCTGTGGACCAGGTGGACGTAGCCGGGACGCCGGTAGCCGCGTTCGATAGCGGTGCGCGTCGCTTGCTCGGCAGCGGCACGGCGGTCCAGCAGCACCATGTGCAGAGGCGGCCGGATGAAGCCTTGATCGCAGGCCACCGCGGTGAAACGGTCCCATTCCAGTTCCAATGGATGGTTCTTGCGGAGTATCCGGCCGATCAGCAGCCCGCGATACCCGCGAGTGAACAACGCCAGTGAAGCACGGGCGTCGGACGCGAACTCCCGAAGGTCCATACTGTCGACATCGTAGCCATACGGTGCTGCGGCATCCTTGATCGTCTGGATTGGCGAGGTGCCGCGCACTTCCTCCTCGCCGTAGTCGAAGATGTAGCCGATCTTCGGGCTGGATGCACTGGGCCTCGAACGCCAGCGGCGGGCAGCCAAGTCCGCAACAAGGGGGTCGCGGCGGTAACCGAGTTTCTTCGCCGCCTCTTGGATAATGCGCGTTGTCTCGGACGTCACCAGTGGACTGTTGGCCAGGGCCGATGCCACGGTGGACTTGCCGAAGCCGGAGGCATGGGCGATATCGCGAATGCTAGGTGGATGCGTACTCATAGTTCGGACGTGTCCAAGAGTCTATCGCCTTGCGGCGGCCGCGTCAACCTGCGCAACAACCGCATGGCGGTTGTATAGTCGCATTGACGCGACGCTATGCCGGAGATACAGTCGCGCAATAGAATCTAAATGGGTATTGTCCCTTGTGGTGCCTATGTTGCAAACCACTGCGCCGCAACATACTGCGTTCCATCTGACGCTAGAAGTGACTGTGGCACGTCCTTTGCTTATATGGGCGCTTCCGGGTTTGTGTGGGGATTTGCGACGCCCCTTCAGGGCGCATATTCGCTTAAAGCGTTTCATCCTAGGGCCTTGCCCTAAGCTATTGTGCAGCGCGCCTTCAGCGCGCCTATGCAGGCCAACGGCCTGCCGCATAGCAACCTGGGGCGGAGCCCCAGGACCTTGTGAACAGGCAGCCATACGGGCTGTAGGCCCGCCGCAAACGCTGGGAGAAATCCCCACACAAACCCGGAAGCGCCCTTATATGGTTGCATGAAACGAGGAGAGTCTACATGAAGCTGGGCATCGCCATTTGGAACGGCAGGGTCTCGCCGGTCTTCGATACCTCGCAGCGGCTGGACGTGCTGGACGTCGAGGACGGGCAGGTCAGGTCGAGGCGGGAGGAGGAGATCGGAGCCGACGACCCCGGCAAGAAGTCCGGGCGCCTGTCCGAGCTGGGCGTCGCGACGCTGATCTGCGGCGCGGTCTCGCGGTCGCTGGCGGAGCTGCTGGCGGCCCGGGGCATCCGTGTGCTGCCGTTCGTGTGCGGCGCAACCGAGGAAGTGCTGTCGGCCTTTCTGGCGGGGCGGTTGCCGGACCCGCGTCTGGCGATGCCCGGCTGCTGCGGGCGGCGGCGCAACCGATTCGGCGCGGTGGGTCGCTGCGGGTCGGAGGATGAGGAGACCCCCGCACCTGCAACGCCCGCCTGTCAGCCCGGCGGACAGTACGCGGCCGGCCGGGTCGGCGGAGTCTGCCTCCGTCGACGCGGGATGGAGGGTAGGCAGGGTTAATCCCCATGGTGCCGGACGACCATGTGGGCGATCCTACAGCATGTCGAACGTGTCGGAAAACGATTCAATGGACAAAGTCCAGAAAGAAGGCGCACCATGCCAAATCATGATGGAACAGGGCCGGCTGGAGCCGGACCGAGAACGGGACGCGGTGTTGGAGCCGGAGCGGGCAAAGGACTCGGTCTGGGCCCGCGGGATGGCCGCGGCGGCGGCAAGGGCCGCGGAGCCCGCCACGGCGGCGGACAGGCCGAGGTCGCGCCGGCGACGGCGGTCCCGGCACCGGAGAAGAAGCCCGAGTAGACGCAACGGAAGTAGCATGCGACGGCAAAAAGCGCGGGCCATGACGGCACCCGGTGGTCCGCGCACAACTATTGGGCACCCTCGAGGAGAATGACCATGGATACGACGAACACCGCACAGCCGGCGACGATGCCGCGCATCGGCGAAAAGGCTCCGGCCTTCAAGGCCGTCACGACGCAAGGAGACATCGATTTTCCGAAGCAGTACGAGGGAAGCTGGGTAATCCTCTTCAGCCACCCGGCGGATTTCACGCCGGTATGCACCTCGGAATTCATGACGTTCGCGTCGATGCAGGACCAGTTCGAGAAGGCCAACTGCAAGTTGGTGGGTCTCTCGGTGGACGGCCTGTACAGCCATATCGCCTGGCTGCGCACGATCAAGGAGAAGATCGAGTACAAGGGGATGAAGAACGTCGAGGTGACGTTCCCGCTGATCGAGGACATCACGATGGAGATCGCCAAGGCCTACGGCATGATCCAGCCGGGCGAGAGCAGCACCAAGGCGGTGCGCGCCGTGTTCGTGATCGACCCGAAGGGCATTGTGCGAACGATGCTGTACTACCCCCTCAGCCTGGGACGGAACTTCGCAGAGCTGTACCGCATCGTCGTCGGCCTGAAGACGGCCGATGCCTTCTCGGTGGCCTTGCCGGCGGACTGGCAGCCGGGAGACGACGTGATCGTCCCGACGGCGGGATCCTGCGGTGTGGCAAAGGAGCGCATGGAGGCGAAGGACCTGCACTGCTACGACTGGTTCTTCTGCACGAAGAAGCTCGGCAAGGACGACGTGCTGGGCAAGGTGTTGAAGAAGTAGGGTTGTCCGGCTGCAGCCGGCACGGAACGACAAACTTGGGAGCATAAGCATGAAACTCTTGATTACATCGAGCGGGACGGCGCTGGAGTCGCCGGTGGACCCGCGGTTCGGACGCGCGAAACAGTTTCTCGTGGTCGACAGCGAAACGCTGGCGTGCGAGGCGCATGACAACGCGCAGAACCTGAACGCGGCGCAGGGCGCCGGAATCCAGGCGGCGCAGAACGCCGTCAACCTCGGGGCGGAGGCCGTGATTTCGGGCCATTGCGGCCCTAAGGCGTTTAGTGTGCTGAAGGCCGGGGGCATCCGCGTCTATACCACCCAGGCCGCAACGGTCAAAGAGGCGGTCGAGCTGTTCCGCGAGGGCAAGCTGGCCGAGGCGTCCGACGCCGACGTGGAAGGACATTGGTGATGAGCATGGAGCCCTCCATCGTCTTTCGCCCGATCGGAATCCTTCGCAGCGAGCATCGCGAAGCGGCGAAAACGCCGATTCAACCCGCGTATGCGAAAGACTGCCTGGGTCGGGCGGAGATTTTCCCGGAGTTCACCGAAGGACTGCGGGACGTGGAGGGGTTCTCGCACCTCTATCTGATCTTTCATCTCGACCGGGCCGGCCCCGCCAGACTTACGGTTAAACCCTTCCTGCAGGACGTGGAGCGCGGCGTCTTCTGTCCAGGTGCAGGGGTGTGCCCTCGTAGTGGGCCAGCAGCTTGCGGGCGAGACCGAAGCTGAAGGCCTCCTTGCGGCTGATCCTCA
>JAFGJQ010000205.1 GCA_016929015.1 Phycisphaerae bacterium
ATCGAGCTGGCTGGATTCGCGCTCTTGTGCGTCGGCCTGGTTGCGGCGGAGCGGAACTGGTCGGCTGTGTATTCCGCGTTGTTCCACACGATCTCGGCCTTCTGCAATGCCGGGTTCTCGCTGTATAGCGACAGTCTCTGCCGCTTCGGCGGCAATGGCCTGGTGGTCGGTACGGTCATGGTCCTGATCGTGCTCGGCGGTCTGGGGCATGTGGTGTTGCGGGAGCTGCAGTTGGAGCTCCGGCGCATGGCTCTCAGACAACCGCCGAAGTATGCGCGGCGCTTCAGTTTTCACACACGCGTAGTCCTCACCGTAAGCGGAGTGCTGGTCCTGGGGGGCGCGGCTGCGCTCGCCGTATTCGGGCTGGGAACGGAACCGGGATCCGGGCGGTTCGGACAGGCCTTGTTCCAATCGATTACCGCACGCACGGCCGGGTTCAACACGGTTGACATCGGGCGGCTGACGATGCCCAGCGCCATGGTGGTCATGCTTCTGATGTTCATCGGGGGGTCCCCGGGGAGCTGCGCGGGCGGCATCAAGACGACCAGCTTCGCCATTTGGTTGGCGCGGATTCGATCCGCGTTGCACGGGCACGAGGAGGTCTCCCTGCTGGGGCGCATGGTTCCGCCGGAACTCGTCTTGCGGGCTGTGGCGGTAGTCGGTCTGGCTTTCATCTGGAACGCTGCCGGGGTGCTGATTCTTGCCGAGTTCTTACCGGCAGGGACCCGGCTGCGGGATATCGTCTTCGAGCAGATGTCGGCCTTCGGCACCGTGGGGCTTTCCACCGGGCTGACCTCACAGCTCACGGCGGCATGTCGACTTTGGATTATCGCAACGATGTTCGTCGGGCGTCTCGGACCGTTGACGCTCGTGCTTTCGTTTCTAACTACAAAACGTCCGCAGACGCGGTACGCGGAAGGAAGGGTGATGATCGGATGAAGACGCCGAAAAAGCGTGTATGCGTGGTTGGCCTGGGCCAGTTCGGCTGGGAGCTGGCGGTTAACTTCTCGAAGGTCGCCGAGGTGCTGGCTATCGACAATGATCAGTCCGTGGTGAACAAAATCGCGGACCGCGTTCATAGCGCCGTCGTGATGGATGCGCGGGATTTCAAGAGCCTCGCGTCCGTGGTCAGCGCGGACTTCGACGAAGCCGTTGTGGGAATGAGCGAGAGCATGGAGGTCAGCACCCTGGCGGTCCTGCACCTGAAGAAGATAGGCGTCCGGCGGGTCCACGCAAAGGCACAGAACCGCGACCACGCGACGATTCTGGAGGCCGTCGGCGCGGATAACATCATCTTCCCGGAACGGGATACGGCGCGGCGGCTCGTCCGGCAGGTCTTGAATCCGGATCTGCTGGATTACGTGCCGATCAGTGAAGAGTACTCCGTGATGCAGGTGACGCCGCCCCCGGAATTCCGCGGGCGAACGCTCCAGGACTTGGACCTGCGCCGGCACCTGGGGGTGTTCGTGATCGCGATGCGCGATCCGGAATCGGAGCGCACAATCTTCCTGCCGGGCCCGGACGCGGTGGTGCAGGAGAAGATGGTTCTGGTCGTCATTGGGAGACCCCAGGACGTGGATGCGATGCCCAGCCACGCACGGGAGAAAGCTGAGCGCCCTGCGAATAAACAGGAACATGACACTGGGGCTGGTTCCGAGGTTGCACGAGACGAGCGTCAAAATGACACTAAAAAAGCACTGCCGCACGAAAAACGGTAAAAGGGAAACATGAAAGTACTCATCATCTTCAACCCGAACCTTATGACAATACGGACGTAACCTGGAACGGATTACGGCTGGCTGACAAGCTCTTGGCGGCCGGGCAGGAAGTTAGCATCTTTCTGATGAACGATTCCGTGGATATGGCGCGCGACGCCTGCAAGCCGCCGGAGAACTACGATCAGGACCTGTCGCAGATGCTCAAGGTCCTGATGGCCAAGGGGGTTCCGGTAAAGGTTTGTGGAACCTGCATGGCGCGTTGCGGCATTTACAGAAACCAGCCCTACTTCGACGGAGCGCAGAAAGCCACCATGCCCGCACTCGCGGAGTGGGTCGTTGAAAGCGATAAAGTGATCACGTTCTGAGCGCTGGTCATTCGATTCCGTAGCGGCGCATTTTGCGATAAAGGCTGCTCGGGTCGATTCCAAGTTGCCTTGCCGTTGCCGAGCGGTTGCCCGCGTTGTCCCGCAACGCATCCTCGATCGTGCGCTTCTCGACACTTCTCAATGTCAGCGCGGCAGGCCGTTTTGCAGAGCTCTCGCCGGATGGTAATTCGCGGGGAAGGTGCGGGGGTTCGACAACCGTACCGCGGCACAGCACGAAGGCATGCTGCATGATGTTCTCCAATTCGCGAATGTTGCCCGGAAAGTCGTGCCGCATGAGCATGTCGAACACCGCGGGGTCCACACCCTCGATTGTTTTTCCGGTCTCCGCGTTCAGGCGACAACGAAAATGCTCGACCAGAAGCGGAATATCAGAGCGTCGCTCTCGCAGAGGCGGTAGTTCCAGGCGCAGAACATTCAGTCGGTAATAGAGATCTTTTCTGAAATGGCCGGCCCGGAGCAGATCCGAAAGCGGCTGGTTCGTAGCGGCGATGATTCTGGCATCGCTGCGTACCGTCTCGGTCGCCCCAAGCGGCTCGTATGTCTTTTCCTGGAGAACACGTAGAAGCCGGACCTGCATGGCGGGCGAGATATTGCCCACTTCGTCAAGAAACAGTGTCCCTCCTCTGGCCGCATCGAAACGTCCGGGCTTGTCGGTCTTGGCATCGGTAAAGGCGCCCTTGCGGTAGCCGAACAGCTCGGATTCAAGCAGGTTGTCCGGCAATGCCCCGCAGTTGACGGCAAGGAAGGGGCTATCTTGTCTTGCGCTCAGGTTGTGGATGGCTCGTGCGAGCAGTTCCTTGCCGGTGCCGCTTTCTCCCTCGATCAGCACCGGCACTTCCGACGCGGCAATATCCGGCAGAATCGCGAAGATCTCATGCATACGCGGATGCCGGCTGACGATGTCATGGAATGTGTACGACTTCTCGATTTTGCGCCGTAGCTCTTCCTCGGTGCTCACGTCACGGAACGTCTCGATGCCGCCGACGTACCGGCCGGCCGCATCCTTCAAGGCCGCGGCATTCACGCA
>JAFGJQ010000206.1 GCA_016929015.1 Phycisphaerae bacterium
CGGGCCGGATCGGGACCACGGCCCGGGGCATCGGGCCGTGCTATGCGGACAAGATGCGCCGCAGCAGCGCGGTCCGCGTCTGTGACCTGCTTTCCCCGGACAATCTGCGCGAACGGCTGAGCGTCATCGTGCGTACCAGGAGTACGGCCCTGCGGGCCGTGTACGGCGATGACGGCGGACTGGCTTTCGACGCGGTGTGGAGCGAGGTGACCGCCGCCGCGGATCGGCTGCGTCCGCACATCTGCGACACCACGGCCTATCTGCAGCAGGCCCTGGAAGCGGGCAAGCGACTGCTGTTTGAAGGGGCCAACGGCACGCTGCTGGATATTGACCACGGCACGTTCCCGTTCGTAACGTCCAGCAGCACGGGGGGCTATGGTGTGGCCCCGGGCGCGGGCGTGCCCCCGGGGACGGTGCGGCGGATGATCGGCGTGACCAAGGCCTACGCCACGCGGGTGGGCAGCGGGCCGTTCGCGTCGGAACTGAAGAACACGACCGGAGACGAGATTCGGGAGCGCGGGCACGAGTACGGGACAACCACGGGGCGGCCGCGGCGGTGCGGCTGGTTTGACGCCGTGGCCACGCGGTACAGCGCGCGGCTCAGCGGCATTTCCGAAATCGCGCTGATGCACCTGGACACGCTCAGCGGCATGGAGCAGGTGGGCGTGTGCGTGGGATACGACCTGGACGGGCGTTTGATCGGCGGTCCGCCCGCGCTCGCGGATGACTATGCCCGGGTCCGGCCGGTGTTCGAGTTTCTGCCGGGCTGGTCGGGCGACCTGTCGGGCGCGGCTCGCTACGAGAACTTGCCTGCGGAAGCGCGGGCGTACGTCGAGCGGATCGAGGCTTTCGTGGGGGTCCCGGTGACGCTGATCAGCGTGGGGCCGGAGCGAACGCAGACGATTCAACGGGCGCAGACGGGCGGTTGAGACGCGCCGAGCCGGACGGCCGGCGTCCTCCTTTCTTTCGGACGCATTCATGTCGGATCCTTCCAACGAGCCGTACGATCCTCGCGAGGCGCTGGGCCTGGAGCGGGCGCAGTTGCCGCGACACATTGCGGTGATCATGGACGGTAACGGGCGCTGGGCCCGCCAGCGGAACCTGCCGCGCATTCGCGGGCACGAGCGGGGCGTCCAGGCGGTACGGACCATTACCACGGCCTGTGCCCGTCTGCGGCTGGAAGCGCTGACGCTGTACAGCTTCAGCGCCGAGAACTGGAAGCGGCCGAAGGAGGAAGTGGATTTTCTGATGCAGATGTGCCGGCAGTATCTCATCGCGGAGCGCGACGAGATCATGGAGAACAACATCCGCCTCATCCATGTCGGGCGTCGTGACGGATTGCCGGA
The DNA here is from genome assembly GCA_016929015.1 of Phycisphaerae bacterium. Taxonomy (GTDB): domain Bacteria; phylum Planctomycetota; class Phycisphaerae; order UBA1845; family UBA1845; genus JAFGJQ01. Next base: position 1,347 of record JAFGJQ010000206.1, read on the forward strand.
ATCCGTTCTGACGGAGCTGGACGCCACGGTTGCCCTGTCGCGGGAGAACCGAGGGTTGAAGGTGGGGCTGGCCCTGAACTACGGATCGCGGTGCGAGCTGGTGGACGCGGTCCGGCGCATCGTTCGGAGCGTGCAGGCCGGGGAGCTGGGCGAGGATGACATTTCCGAGCAGACGGTGTCGCAGTCGCTGTACACGGCGGAGTTGCCCGACCCGGACCTGCTGATCCGCACGGCGTCCGAGTACCGAATCAGCAACTTCCTGTTGTGGCAGATCAGCTATGCGGAGCTGTACGTGACGGACGTGCTCTGGCCGGATTTTGACACGCACGCGTTGTTCGCGGCGATCCGTGCCTTCGCGCGGCGGGAGCGGCGTTTCGGGGGGCTGGGTGAGTGAGGCCGGTGCCGCGGTGCAGCCAAGGACAAGGGGTGGAGGATGCCTCGGAGCATGGCGGACGGGGCGGCCTGCTGCCGGACGCGCTTCGGGGAGGTTCGAGCGTTCGATACAACGCTGATTGCCGGCCGGATGCGTGAACGCCGCCCGCCGGACGCGATGGAGACGACTGGATGGCCAAGCTCTCCGCCTTGGGACGCCGCCTTACACGAGCCTTTTCGCCGTGCAGGCTGTTCCTCGACTGGAACCGGGACTGGCATCGCACGGTGGTGCTGGCCGGCTCGGGGCGCAGCGGCACCACCTGGATCGAGAACCTCATCAACTACGACAATGCGTACCGAGTGATTTTTGAGCCGTTGCAGATTCTCAAAGTGCCCGCCACGTCCCATTTCCTTGCGCGGCAGTACGTACGTGTCGACTCGCGCGACCCGGTTTTTCTCGATCCCATGCGGGCCATTTTGTCCGGGCGCATTCGAAATGCCTGGACGGACCAATTCAATCGCAAGCGAATTGTGAGCCGGCGTCTGGTCAAGATGATTCGCGCGAACTTCTTGTTGAAGTGGATTCACGAATGCTTTCCGGGGATTCCGATCGTCCTTCTCATTCGTCATCCCGTCCCCGTGGCCCTTTCCCGTCTTCGGCAGGGATGGCAGGGCAGGCAGATGAGCGACATCCTGGCGCAGCCGGAGCTGATGGCGGATCATCTTGGTCCGTTTCGGCAACTCATGGACGAGACGCGAGACCCGTTCGAGTGGTTCATTCTGCTGTGGTGCCTGGACACCTACGTTCCCTTTCGGCAGTTTGTCAGCGGAGAGATTCACGTACTCTTCTACGAGCACGTCTGGCTGAACCCGGCGGATGCGCTGCCTCGGCTGTTCCGGTTCATCGGCCGAAGGTACTCCCCGGATGTGCTGCGGCACGTGGAGCGGCCCTCGGCGCTTGCCGATCAGAGCAGCGCGATTCGCACCGGCGGGGACGTCATTGGGGGCTGGCGGCAGCACGTGACGGCGCAGCAGGTGCAGACCGCACAGCAGATTCTCAAGACGTTCGGTCTTGACGCCTTGTATGGTCCCGATGGATTGCCGAACGCCGCGGCTGCCGACGAACTCCTGCGCCGTGGCTGACTTGCCTTTCTCGGCATCCTCCGGCGTCCGGGTCGAGGACTTGCCGAAGGCCGCGCATCTGATCACCGGGGACCGAGTGCGGCATGTCATCGGCTGGCGTGCGCTGTTCGCGGCGATCCGTGCCCTCGCGTGGCGGGAGCGGCGGTTCGGGCGGCTGGGCGGGCAGCCGGGGGAGGCGTTGCCGACATCGCAGGGGCGACACGCCGGCCCACGATTGGGTGTTCCATTGCTCCGGACGTTCCGGAGGGGAACCGCCATCACCCCGGGGGTTGCAGGCGTCCGGTTTCGAGGAGTCGGCGGAGGTCCTGACCGACTCGTTCCGAGAGCAACTCGGCGCCGGGGACGTTGACGTGCATGAAGTCTTTGAACAGGGCATCCGGGTCACGGTCGCCAAGCCAGTCCGGAGCATATTGGAGAAGAGGGACGCCGAGTCGATCCGCCAGGGCGCGAATTCGTGCGTCGAACTGGTCCAGGACGCGGCCGGCCGGCGTGCATGCGACGGCGCGGACATAGTCCGGATGATCGGGTCCGTCGAACAGGACGAGCTGTGCTCCGGTCTCGATCAGCGCCGTGAGGTCCGCTTCCAACTGTTGCCAGCGGGCGCCGTCAATCCGCGCTTCATTGAACCAGTGCCGGTCTACTTCCGTGATCAATCGGCGGAACTCCTCCGGCGGAAGTGCCAGGGGCGCTGACCCCGCCTGGTCCACAAAACCCTGATTCGGAATGGAGAAGGTCCAGGGTTTGCCCCATCGTTCCGCCAGACGCGCCCACCCGGTCCGTTCAGGCAGGAATGTGGCTCGCAGGGCCCGGCTGATCGGCACCATTCGGAAGCGGTCTGCCAGCCCGACGGACCAGAGCATGCCGTCGCTGAGGTAGCCCGGATGGCTTGCCCGGTCGTTGACGCTGAAGACGGAGACGCTGAGCAACACGATTGGTCGCTTGGCGAAGCGGTCGGCAAAGGTCATGTACGCGGCGCGGGCGTTGCACGATTCGCAGGCGCTCTGGGCGATGTTCACGACGGCTTGCGGGGCAAGATTGCCCGCGGCCGCCAGCCGTTCGGGAATCAACTGTCGCTCCGCCCGAGAGTCGCCCGCGATCAGAATTTCGGGTCGGACGTCTTCTGTGAGCTTCAGGACCTTGTATCGAAGAAAAGCGTGGGGCAGGGGGTTCGTCAGAAGCCAGCGACTGACCAACCCGTGGGCGAGTGCAATCCAGACCAGGGCCCACAACGCTCCGTGCGGGGCCGCGTCCCAGACTCGGGCGAGGGTGTGCAGCCGACTTGACCGTCGGTCAACGGATGACGTCGGTCGGAGGACACCGTCAAAACTGGAAGTAGATAAATGGCTTGTCGACATCGGCCCCAAACAGAATCAGTGCGTAAAAAAGCCCGGCATACAGCCCGCCCCGCACGGGCGCGGGCAGCCGGAACACCACGTTGAGATCATTCGTGACGTACTGTGCCCACTGGATCAGCATGAGCGGGGCGGCGTATGCAACCAGGGTCCAGAGCCCGGTTCCGGCCAGCGTGTTCGCGCCGCAGAGAATCCACCACGGCCAGGGGCTCAGAATCGCGTCCGCAAGCCGTCCGATTTGTGCGGCCGAGTCGGCTCGGAAGATCAGCCACCCGAGGCACACGAACTGGAAGAAGAGCAGGATGGCGACGATGCGGGCGACGCGCCGGTTTCGATCCGAGAGGCGAGCCGTCACGGCGTCGATCCACGGCATGGCCGCCCGATGCACGCCCAGCAATGCACCCTGGTAGATGCCCCACATCACGAATGTCCACGCCGCTCCGTGCCACAGGCCGCCCAGAACCATGGTCAGCAGGAGATTGATGTACGTTCGGCGGGGGCCGCGCCGGTTTCCGCCGAGGGGGATATAGAGGTAATCGCGCAGCCAGTTGGACAGGCTGATGTGCCAGCGTCGCCAGAACTCGGATGGATTGGCGGCGAAATAGGGCAGATTGAAGTTCAACTGGAAGTCGAATCCCATGAGCTTGGCCAGACCGCGGGCCATGTCTGAGTAGCCGGAGAAGTCGCAGTAGATCTGGATGGCAAATGCATAGATCGCGACCAGGACCGTTCCGCCGAGCGGGTCGGCGATTGCCCCGTCGAAAATGGGGTCGACCAGGCGGGCGCCGAGGTTGTCCGCAATAACCACCTTCTTGAAGAGTCCCCAGAGGAGGAGGTATGCGCCTTCGTAGACGTGCTCGCGGTCCAGGTGTCGCGGTCGGGCCATCTGCGGAAGCAGTTCCGCCGCGCGCACGATGGGACCGGCGACGAGTTGGGGGAAGAACGCCACGAAGCAGGCGAAGTCCAGCAGGCTGGGGGTGGCGGGCAATCGGCCGCGATACACGTCGATGGTGTAGCTGAGGGTTTGGAATGTGTAGAAGGATATTCCGACGGGCAGAATCACGTTGAGCAGCCTGATGTCCAGGGGCATGCCGATTGTCTGAAGCAGGTCGGACAGTCCCACCGCGAAGAAATCGCAGTATTTGAAAAACCCCAGGATGCCCAGATTGGCCAGCACGGACGTCCAGAGCAGAGCGCGGCGGGCACGCGGACTGTAGCGGTAGGAGCGTGGGCCGTCCGGCGCGTCGTCCGGCGTCCGCCGATCGAGCAGCCGGCCGCACATGAAGTCGATGAGTGTGGAAACGACGATCAGGCTCAGGAAACGCCAGTCCCACCATCCATAAAAGAAGTAGCTGCCGGCCAGAATCAGCACGTTCTGCGGACGTCGCCGGCGCAGCAGAAGAAGATAGGCGACGTAAAACGCCAGGAAGAATGCAGCGAATACCGAGCTGTTGAAGACCATTCAACGCGTTTCCGAGGAGCGTGTGCCGGCCTATCGGTTTGGCGCGGTACTCTTCGTCCGATATTTCGACCATGCTTGGCGCGGACTTGAATTGTGGACGGCAACGCCCCGTTGCAGACGTTGCCGAACCCGATCGGGTTATCGGGCTCGGCACGGCCCTGGCGAGGCTCGGAATGGCAGTGCCGATCACGCCGGTGGAGAAACGCACGCTGCGGTCCGCCGGCGGGACCCTGCCGCGCGCCCGGGGGCATGAACAGGGCGTCCAGGCGATCCGAAACACCAGCACGGCGTGCGTCTTTTTGCGCCGGGACGGGCGGACGTTCCAGCGTCTCCGCATGGAAGCAGGCTGTCGGGCCGCGGCCCAACGCAGGCAAAATCTGCCGGATGATGGAGAACGGCCCGGGGCGCGCCTCAGGATATGCTACTCTTGAGAGACGGCCGGCGCGATGGTTGCCGGGGAGGGCATAGAGATGAGAGCGATGAAAGCGTTTTCCTGGGCGTGCCTGATTGTGGGCGTGGTGGTGGCGCCGGCCGGTCCGGCGGAGGCGGCGTCGCTGACGATCTGGATCGATCCGGCGGTCGGATCCACGGAAAACACCGGGGCGACGGCCAGCCTGATCTTCACGTTTTCCGAGAGTGGGCCGAACGACTATCTGAGCATCCGGGTGGAGAACACCACGCCGGCGGCGATCGGCTCGACGCTGACGGCGTTTGGGTTTGAGGTGCCGGACCTTGTCGACAGAGTCTCGTTCGCGTCCGGCGGGAAGAGCACGTATTTCGACGAACTGAACGCGAACGTGACCGTGTCGCCGGGCTGGATGAGCGCGGCGCGCGGCTACGACGTCATGATCACGAGCGACCGCAAGTTTGAGGGCGGCAGCGCCCGGGGCGGCGTGGCCGACGGGCAGTGGCAGTCGGTGACGCTGTCATTGGGGAACACCGGCCTGACGCCCATTGACCTGCGGAACGCGTTTGAGACGTTCTACGACGATGCGAGTGGGCCCATTGCGATCGCCCGGTTTCAGGAGGTGGGCACGCGATGCGGCGGGTCGGACAAGGTGCTGGGTGGGGTGCCGGAACCGGCCGGGCCGGCCTGGCTGATCCTGGGCGCCGCCCTGTGGCAGCGGAAGCGTCTTCCGCGCTGAGTGATCGTTCATTTCTGCGCTCGCGGGGCCGCGTGGACGAGTTGTCCAGTCGGTCGGCTGAAGCCGACCTCTGCTTCACCATGCCGTGCAAGCGCGCAAGCTGAAAAGAGACGCAGAAGGCGATGAAAGCGCCGTCACTGCTTCGTTGCGAGTGTCATGTTTCGCGGTCGGCCTCTGATTGTCGCTAGCGGATCAGTTGCTCATCTGCTCTGGTAAGAAACTGCTTGTAGGTCTTCGTGTGGGGGGAGCGAATGACGCGAATCCGCCGTCCGTGCGACGGGACGATGTAGTCAAAGACCCGGCGTGAAGTGTCAATCTCCTTGATTCCGCGCCACTCGGCGGTGCGTGTGCGCCCGCCCCAGCGAACCCGCATTCCCAGGCTGTCGAAGCTTACGTACCAGGGCCCCCGCGCCAACAGGCAGACCCAAACGAGCAAAGCGGCACAAAAGACAGCCCCGCATCCGTACTCCAGGGCCATGTCCCACCGCATTGCCTTGACGAGTGGAGTGAGGGAGCCGGGCGGTGCCTCGACAAAACCGGGACGGTTCACATACCTGTAGCAATGGTGGACGTTCCCCAGGAGACCCATTACCAGAAGCCCCATGCACAGATGCGCTATCGTCTTCGGAAGCCGATGGACCGTTGTGTGGGAATCGTATGGGAAGCCGCATTCGGGGCAGCGGCCTTCGGGGGGCAGGCCGGTCCAGGGGTAGTCGCACTCCGGGCAGCGATCGACAGGGTGAATATCCTGCATGACGGGGGCATTGTACCCGGCTGGCCGGGGGGCGCCACTCGGGGCGATTTGCGGCACCGGGTGCGGTTTGTCGCACCGGCATCGGTCAGGTTCGGCTTGCGGCATCAGGAGCGGCGGCTTCGCGGTAGCGCTGGGCGAGCTGGAAGAATCGCTCCGCGTCGGCCTGGGAGGCGAACGCCCGCAGCGGCACGAAGTGCGCGATGTGGGGACCGACGTACAGGACGATGAACTCGTCATTGCGGGCCACCTGGTAGACCGCGTGCCATCGCCTTATGCTGGTTTCAGAGGCACTTTCGGATCTCAACGAGTCCGCAGACACGGTGACCACGGTCGGACTCCGGTCTGCTGCTCCACCAGGCCCGCGGATCGCGCGCGCGATACTCCGGCGTTCGACCCAGGACAGTGCCGCCAGGACGGTGACCGCAAAGAAACCGTAGATCACCAGGTTGAGGATCATCTGGACCAATCTCTCCCGCATCGTGATGTCGTTCCGCAGCGTGGGAATCTGATAAAGAGCCAACATCAGGAAGACGATGACGACGCCTGCGAGCATCACACGCCGGTTTGTCGGGGAGTTCCGTTTCAGGTAGCGCTGCGCGGCGAGGAGATCCTCGTCGTCCAACTGGAAGGTGGCGCTGGCCGATTCGCCTTCGGCGGGAAAGGCTGGGGTTGCCGGGACGTCAGAAACCGGAGGTGGGACGGGTCCGATCGGACGGGCCAGGGGAACGTCGCCCATTGACCACGCCGGGGGGCGACGCGGCGGGCGAGGCGTCATGGCGGCAAAGGCCCAAACCGCGCCCAGCGGCAGCGCAACCAGAACTCCCACCGCCACGAGCGGCATAAACCATGACGGATCGTGGGAAGTTTCCCCTGGCGAAAGGAGGGCGCGAACCACACTGGCCATCACGAGCCAGGCCGTGGCGCACAGCACACCTCCCAATGCGGATACGACGAATCGGACAACACTGTTTCGAATGCCCACTGTCAGACTCCCGTGCATGGCACCGTCGTCCATTCTTCCGAGGCATTTCCCATGATACCGCCCGTGACACTCGTGCAGCAACAACAGTGGGCTTGTGGGCAGGTGCGTGGGCCGACGGTACAATGCCGCGCCGGCGCGGTCTGGAGTTCACTCCGGCCCGATTCGCAGCGGGGCTGCGGGCTGTCGGAGGTTTCCGTGATCAAGCACCTCGATTCCGCCATCGTCGCGGCGTACTTCGTGGCCATCTTCGCGGCCGGTGCCGTGCTGGCGCGGCGATCAGCCCGCCGGTCGACCAGCGAGTTCCTCACCGGCGGGCGGACGTTCACGTGGAAGCAGACCGCGCTCACGCTGGTCGCCTTTGCGGTCGACCCGACGTACATGGGCATGGCGGGCATCGCGTTCATCTGGGGGCTATACACCCTGCAATGGACGGCCGTTCATATCTGGTTCACCAGTTGGTTTGCCGCGATGTTCCTGGTGCCCATCTACTGGCGGACGCGGATCGTCACGACGCCGGAGTACCTGGAAAAACGGTTCAACGCTCAGTGCCGGGCCCTGTTCTCGGTGCTCATGGCGGTGATTCTGATCATCATCCTGACCAGCGCCCTGTACCTGGGTGGGCTGCTGCTGCATAAGCTGCTCCGTTGGTCGCTGCCGATGAGCGTCGCGTTCATTGCGGTGGTCTGCGGGTCATACGTCATTCTGGGCGGCCTGCGTACGGTGCTGACGCTGGATGTCTACCAGGGCGTGTTTCTGCTGATCACGCTGGCCGTCGTGGCGTGGCGGGCCGTGGCGGCGGCCGGCGGGCTGACGGAAATCGCGGCGTCGGGCGTGGAGGGAAACGCGGGCACGCCGATCGCCAGCCTCATCCCGCCGCTGGATGCAGGCGCGCGGACGGGCACCTTCTTCCCCGCCCCCGCCATCGTCCTGTGGGCCACCGTGGCCGGCGTGTCGTGGCTGGCGTGCAACTTCGGCACCGCCCAGCGCCTGCTCGCTGCCCGCAGCGAACGCGACGCCCAGAAAAGCCTGCTTCTGCTGGCCGTCCTGGCGAATGTCGCGTGCTTCGCCACGTTCATCATCGGTGTGGCCATGCGCAAGTTTCGGCCCGATCTGAAGGAGCCGGACGAGGCATTCATGGAAGTAATGCTGACCATGTTTCCCGTCGGCGCGCGCGGGCTGCTGGTGGCGGGGATGATGGCGGCCTTGCTATCGTCGGTGGACGGCCTGGCGACCGCATCAGGAACGCTGCTCACGCAGGACATCTACCTGCGGTTCATCCGCGGCGGGGCGGGCGAGAGGGAGACCAAGGCGGTCACGCGGCTGGCGGAGGCGGCGGTGCTGGTCATTTCGGTCGCGATGGTTCCCGTCGTTCCACGGTTCGCCTCCGCCGTCACGTTCGTGCAGACCTTTTTCGGGGACGTGCTGGGCGTCGTGGTGGCGCTGTTCGTAGTGGGCATCTTCTCACGCCGGGCTACTCCGCGTGCCGCGCTTGCGTCGATGGTTTCCGCGGTGGTCCTTGCCGTTTCGCTGGACGTGTGGACGGACTTGAACTTTGCGTACGTGGGGTTCCTGTCCTTTGCGTACGCGGTCGTCGCGACGCTGGCCCTCAGCCGGCTGGAGCCTCGGCCCGATCCGCACCGCCTGGAAAACCTGACCGTTCACACGCTGGCCGATGCCCGGGGTCCGTGGATCGGGTTGCACGCGTGGCCGGGGCTGTGGAAGTGGGCGATCGCCCTGGCGGGGAGCTGGTTTCTGATCACCGGCCTGTGGGAAGCGTTCGTGCGCACGCGCTGACGGTGCCGGCGTTTCCGGATTTCCGCAACCACGGGTCCGGATGCCGGTACCACCGGGTGGAGCACAGTCCGGTCCATTTGACTCATTTGGCTCAGAAGAGGAGGACGACCATGCGTTCGATAGCGCGCACGGGGTTGGTGTTGGCGTCGGTCGGGGTAATGGTTACGGGCATCGGTGTTGCCGCGCGCGGGCAGACGGACGCTCCGCGGCGGCCGAGTCGGGGCGACATCCGCCGCGCGGCGCCGACAACGGCTCCGACGCTCGATAGCGGCTTGCGCCTGCACATCGACGTGATCCGACTGGAACTGGGCGACGAGCAACTCCAGCAGATTGACCAGTCATCCGGGCCGGTGGACGTGAACGCCCTGCTGAGCGACGGCCTCCAGGCGGGTCGGACGCAAGTGGTGCAAATCTTCAACACGCCGATCGTGGTGGGCGAGGGGCTGGCGCTGACGACGATGATCAAGCAGCCTTTGGTTTCCGGTTCGAGCACGAACGACAAGGGCGTGGTCACGAGAGCGATTAACTACGAGAACGTGGGTTGCATCGTCTCGGGCCGGACGTGCTGGGTCGAAGGCACACCATCCCAGTACCTTCGCGCCGAGTGGAATGTGGAGTTGAGCGGCGTCGACCTGGACCCGCAGGTTCGCCTCTCCGAGAACGTCTCAGCCCCGGTCATCGTTCGCCTGCAGCAGAAGTTCGAAGCGTTGGTCAAAATGGGCGAGCCGATGCTGTTCTCCGCCCTCGCGACCCGGAGCCGCGATGCCGATCGGAAGGAGCAGGGCGTCATCTACGTTTTCCGCGTCCAGTTTCAGCCGATCGAGAGCGGAGACTGATCTGCTGCGTCTTGCACAGGCGCAGCCGGGCCGCGCGAAAGGGAGTCGCGCGGCCCGACGGTCGATACGGTCTGATTTCGGTTGTGCGGTCAGCGGCGGCGCAGGGCAGTGGCGCCCAACAGCGTCAGCAGAACCAGCGAAGACGGCTCCGGCGCCCACGTGGCGGCGCAGAAGATTCCCGAACCGGTGAACGGCGAGGGGATCGTGCCGAGAAGCTGGCCCGTCGCCACGTCGTACTTGTAGAAGCTGGGTTGTTCGGTGTTTGGACCGTCCGTTATGTAGTAGGCGATGCCGTTGTGGACGGCGAGGCCGTCGATGTCGAACTCTCCCGCCGGGTACGGCGCTTTGAATGTTTGGGACTGGCCGGCGGAATCGATCTCGTAGAGCCCGGCCGCGGAGCCGGCCGGGGCGGTATCGCTCAGGCCGTACATCAGGCCGTTGGTTGCGTCAAAATCGAGACCGCCGAAGTCGAATGTGGATGGGTACACGTAGACCTGCTTGGCTACGAGCGTGACCGGATCGATCTCATACACCGCTTCCGTGGTGATGTTGCGCGTGCCATACAGCTTGCCGTTATGGAAGCCCAGGCCCACGAAATTGACGCTCGTCGCGTTGAAGGTCATCATGCCCAGGTTGGTCGGGGTCAGGGTGGCGCCGAACGGCGAACTGTACAGGGTCGAGCTGAAGTTCCAGTACAGGGTGTTCGTCGACCCGTCATAGGCCATGCCCCAGGGCTCCGCCTCCGACCCGGAGCTTGAATACAGCGGTGCGGCGGCGCCGCTTACGGGGTTCACGTTCCAGATCGTCTTCAGTCCGCCCTGGTCGTTGCCCACGATGAGCTGCCCCTGCGCAACGGGTGCGATCAGGACCACCCCAAGCGTGATTAACAATGGAATCTTGCACATGGTTCTCCCTCCCTCTATCCGAAGTGCCTGTGAACCAGACGCGATCGGCCTGAGAGCGAACCGCCGCTCTCCGAACGCGCCATTGGCCGATACGCGTACGCGTTGCCGCTGAAAAACCGAGGATTGATCTCCCTCTCCTGATGTGTGCTGCCCCGCGACGGCAGACGTCCCTGCCGACCGCTTCCCGGGCAGCGGCTCTCCGTCTCCAATGCAAGCATGGTACCTACCTCGCCATTGCCCACGCAACGTTTTTTTTCGATTCGCCCGGACACAGCCCGGTTGCCGCGGCCATTCCCCCAGAGAGATGAAGCAGTGCTTGATCCGATGTGTTGGCCTCATCGGGTGAGTTGTCGCACAATTGTTGATCCGAGAAGGGTTTGACGAATGCGCGACTGCATCTGCGCCGGTGTGCGATGCTCGCTGCAATGCTTCACGCGACCTGCTGAGCAAACGATTCAACCCTGGCGGAACATGAATCGTTGTCTACAACTGCCGGTCCAGCCTTCGATAGTGGATCGCCTCGGCCAGGTGGTCGGCGGCGATGTTCTCGGCGCCGGACATGTCCGCGATGGTGCGGGCGACGCGCAATACCTTGTCGTGGGCGCGGGCGGACAGGCCCAGTTCGGTCATGGCCTGGCGGAGCATTAACTCGCCGGCGTCGTCCAGCTTGCAGAACTTGCGAAGCTGCCGCGGGCCCATCCGGCCATTCAGCATGGTGGAGTCGTGGCCGTAACGCTCGCGCTGCACCCGGCGAGCGGCGACCACCTGCTCGCGCAGGGCGGCGGAGGGCGTACCGTCACGGTCGGATCGCAGTTCGGAGAACGGGACGGCCGGCACTTCCACGTGGATGTCGATGCGGTCGATCAGCGGGCCGCTGATGCGGGCCAGGTACTTGTCGATCTGTGGGGCCGTGCATTTGCAGGGCTTGCGCGGGTCGGTGAAGTAGCCGCAGGGACACGGGTTCATGGCGGCCACCAGCATGAACGACGCGGGAAAGGTGACCGTGGTGTGCGCCCGGGCGATGGTGACGGTGGCGTCTTCCATCGGCTGGCGCAGCGCCTCGAGCGCGTTTCGCGTGAACTCCGGAAACTCGTCGAGGAACAACACGCCGTGGTGGGCCAGTGACACTTCACCCGCCTGCGGCACCGATCCGCCGCCGACCAGGGCCGGCGTACTGGCGGAGTGGTGCGGAGTGCGCACCGGCCGGGTGGCCAGCAGCGACGTGCCGGCCCTCAATTCGCCCGCCACGGAGTGGATGCGCGTGGTTTCCAGCGACTCGTTGAGTGACAGCGGCGGCAGAATGGTCGGCAGGCGCTTCGCCAGCATGGTTTTGCCCGAGCCGGGCGGGCCGATGAGCAGCATGTTGTGGGCGCCGGCGGCGGAGATGGTCAGCGCTCGCTTCACGTGTTCCTGGCCGCGAACGTCGGAGAAGTCGCAATCGTATCGGCTGGACGCCGCGAAGACGGCCTCCAGGTCGATGCACACGGGGTCGAGCGGGAGCTGGCCTGCGAGGAAGCCGACGGCCTCCGCCAGGCACGACACGGGGATCACGTCGACGCCTTCAACCACGCCGGCTTCCGGGCTGTTGTCGGCAGGCAGAATGATGCCGCGATACCCTTGCCGGCGTGCGAGCATCGCGGCGGAGAGGGCGCCTTTGATGGGCCGCACTCGACCGTCCAGGGCCAGTTCGCCGGCGATCAGGTAGTCGCCGGTGAGGTCGGATTCCACCTCCCCGTTGGCCAGCAGGATTCCGACGGCCATGGGCAGATCGTAAATGGGTCCTTCCTTGCGGAGGTCGGCCGGGGCAAGGTTGATGACGGTCTTGTAGCGTGGGAACTGGTAGCCGGAGTTGGCCAGGGCGCTGCGGACCCGTTCGATGCTCTCCTTGACGGCGGCGTCCGGCAAGCCGACCACCGCCGTCCCAGCGAAGCCCCGATGGGCGACGTCCACTTCCACCTCGACCGGCAAACCTTCAATGCCGTAGAACGCGGCGCTGTGTAGACGGGAGATCATGGCGGGGATTGTAGCAATCCCGGCACAGGGCACCAGGGGGCGGGGTGTGGTGGGAAGCGATCGCCGAATCAGTCTCCGACGGAATAGACCGGCGTTGGACAGGCCGCCAGAATCCGCGATCGCAGGCGTCCGGTTCCCCGCCCCAGAATGAAGACTGCGCAGGGTACAGGGATTTGTGCCTGGAGAGCATTTGCGAGGTACTTGTCCGACCGGGAGTTGTCCTCGAGCAGGTGCGAGCGACGGTCGATCGCCAGCGCGTAGCCGGGCTTGTCCGTGAAGAGCCGGAGTTGCTTGCGGACCAGGTAGGCGGCCCGAATTTGCGGGTATTGATAGAGGATGCGGTTCAGCGTTTCAATGGACTTCGGCGTGAGATCGTGCGGGAGGAATCGGTCACGGTGGCTGACGGTCATGCGCTCCCGGCGTGCTTCGGTGAGTGCGTCCCGATGGGCGCGCAGACGTTCCTGAATCGGATCGGCCTCGGGGTCTCGTCCCATGTCGCGGTAGTAGTCCAGTAGCAATTGAAGCGCCGGGCCGATGTAGTCGCTGTCGTGCCGCATGGCGGTTTCCAGAAACTGCACAGCGTCCTCGTCATCCTGGTCCAACAACAGCCGACCGAGGGTGAAGTTGGCGTCTGCCTGTTTGGGAAAACGAGACACGAAATCGCGAAGCAGCGCCCGTGCCTGCCCCGGCGGGGCGTATCGCGCTTGCGTCTCAATGGCCTTCCAATCCTGATCGGGATCGTCGGCCCGTACGACGTCGGTGGTCGGTGTCGCGGACGCCTTTTGCGCCTGTCGGGCCGCCTCATGCTCGGCTCGCCAGACCGCGATGATCGAGGCTTTCCAGAGGGCGTTGGCGATGGCCCAGAGTCTCTCCCGGCCGTCGCCGAGCAGAATCAAAGCGGAGTCGTCGGGCCTGGGCGCCGATGCGTCCTCGCATAGCGGCACGTCCTGCCCCGCGTCCAGCATCTCCTCGCAGCCGAGCGCGGCGAGCCGATCGCGCAGGCACGGGTGCTCTTCGTGGACGGGCGAACGGCTTTGCTGCTCTCGCCTGCGCCAGCGCTCGAGGGTCTCCGGCTCGGGGGGCGAGGCCAGGTGTGCCGCCATCCGCCCCAGGAGGTCCGATGGGGGCAGTGGCTCATGGCCCGCCTCGCGAAGCACGGTCGGCCAGAACGTCTTTTCGAGGCGATAGGCAATCTGGCTGGTGGAGATCAGCGTGCGGGCCGTGACGGTTGGGCCGCACACCGCAGCGCCGGCGCGGTCGGCGTCGTATTCATGCCGCCGGCGCAGGGGCATTGTCTGCGTGGACAGGTACGCGCCGTACCTCTCGACAAACCACCCGATGATGAACCATCGCAGGCGGGAAGTTGCAGCCAGCGATGGAACGAGACCTTCCCACGTCAGATGGATCCGGTAAATCCACGCGCTGAAGAGAGCATGCCGACCGCGCAGGTGACCCGTTTCGTGGAGGAGCACCGTCCGCAGTTGCCCGGGTGTCAGGGCGAGGAGCATCGGCACGCCGATGATGAGGTAGTTGGTGGGTCGACCCCAGAACGCAAACCGCCGCTGCTGGACCACCGCTGCGTTGAAGCGCGGGTCCAGATGGATATGGTGAACGGCCTCGCTGCCCGTCAGGGCGCGGACCTCGTCGACCAGTTCTCTCAACGGTCGTGCCTCGCCAGGTGACAGCGGATGGCCGCCCGGTGGGGGCATCTCGACCCAGAACGCCCGGACGATGGCCGCCGCCGCCAGCAGGGCTCCGATCAGGACGAATACGTACAGGAGGATCGCGTGATCGTGAGACGAGCGCCACGCAAAGGGCGCCAGCGCGAGCAGGACGGAGACAACCGCGAAACTGACCGCCAGCAGGGCGAGGGGGTACAGGTAGCCGGCCAGTACCAATGCCGTGAGGCGTATCGCATGGCGTCGGGGATGCTCTTGCGCCTCCTGCTCCAGACGCGTCAGCAGCGCGCGGGTTCTTTCGTCTGATGTCGCCATGACTCAGGGGCTGGGGGATTCCAGCACGCGCTTCAACAGAAGGTGCGGGAAGCGTCTATCGAAATTGAGCTTTGCCGCCAGGGGGAAGCAGGCGTCACGCTTGCCGGGGTCGCGAAGGCCCACCGCGGCGAGCAATACCGGCTTCTCGTGCACGGACGTTTGCAGGCGGAGCAACTCTTCCGTCGCGACTTGCGATCCGTCTTGCAGGGCCCTGGCGAATACCTGTTCATCAGAGTCTCCCCGGGCCAGCAGCTCGATGGCGGCCGCAAGTTGCCGTTCCGCGAGCTCTGTCTGGCCGCCGCCGGCCGCCGCCAGGTAGACAAGCAGGTGCGCACGAGCGCTCGGATCCATCTGCCCCATTTCCCGCTCCGCGCCGGCCAGGTCCTCTCGCATCAGGCATGCGATGAATCGATTCTCCGGGTCCTGCGATTGCTGCAGCATCGCCGCCGCCGGCCCCACGTTTCCGCGGCAGTACTGGCACGTTGCCTCCACCTCGCGGATCTGCTCATCGATGAATGCCTGGCTCCACTCCCGGATGCGCGTCCGGAGGCGTTCCAGCACGGCGCGGCGTTCGTTCTCCTGGCCCAGAATGGTGTGGACATACGCTTCATCCGCGAATGTCCACAGGCATTGCGGGATCGGAGCCGCTTCGAGAGCGCGCAGCGATTCCAGCGACCGTTGGGCCTCGCCGTTAGCGAACAACGACTGTTTCCACAATTGGGTCACCGCAGGATCGTCAGGCAGCAGCGCCCGCGCTCGTTCCGCGTACTCCACTGCCTGGGGGAAATCGCCTTCTCCCAGGAAATGATTGCAGAGCGAATGCAACGCACGAGGGGAGGGCGAGTCGCCGGCGGCGGCCTGCCGGCACAGCCGGAGATACTTCTCCGGATCCCGCGCCGCCCGACCCGCGAGATACATCAGGTCGCGGTCCTCAGGCGTTCGGGCCAGCATCGCGTCGTACTCCTGCTCGATCTTCTCCTGGCCGCCCAGGGCCTCCATGGTGGACTGGTAGGTGCGGTGCCAGTCGATCAGCAAGGGCCGCTTGTCCAACCCACGACGGAGAAAGACGACCAAGTCCTCTCGGCTCATTGTCTTGATGAGGAGGCCCATGAATCCCTGCTGCTCCGGATCCATGAGCAACTGCTTTTGCGCCACACGCGCCGATGTGTCCTTTCCCAGCTGATCCATGAGGAGAGCGGGCAGGAGGAATGTCGCCAGATCATCGTCGTGCTTCACGAGGGTCAGGCCGTCGCGACTGGCCTCCCGGGATCCGCTGGAGACAGAAACCGTCTTTGGAAACTCCTCAAATGGACAGTCCACGTCGTCGAACCGGTGAAGAAGCCGGCCGGCCGCAAACGACGTCTCCGGCTCGAACGCTACGTTCGTGTCACTTCGAGCCGAGTAGTACACGCGTGTGCGCTGCAGGATTGCTGCTCCGTCGGGGTTGAGCACGAACGTCTGGTTCGCAAACGGCCGAGTCAAAAATGCGGTTTCGATGCGGACGGTTTCCGGCTCCACGGGCAACGGCGGGTCGACAAGCTCGACCCGGAGATCGCCTTCCTCCAGCCGTATGCTCACGACGGACATCGGCTCCAGCGTATACGCCGTATCGTTCAGCCGGACTGTATAAGGGCGGGTCAGTCCGTTGGCGAGCCAGACTTGCCGCCGCATGCCCTGGACCCAGGCCACGGTGACGTACGCCAGCGCGGCCAGCGCCAGAACCACCGGCACGGTTTTGGCCAGCCGACGGCGCGCCGCGGACTGCTGGATGCGTTTCACGACCTTGGCGGGCTTCACGGCAATGTGCGTGCCCCGTTTCTTTTCCGAGGCTTCGCGCAGGCTTCGAAAGGTCCCGTCCTGGCCCAGGGACGGCGCGACGATCTCGCACTGGTCGAACACCTCCAGCGCCTTCTCATGCTCCCCGTTGGCCTGGAACACCTGGGCCAGGTGATAGAGCAGATCCACGCGGTCGGGAATGCCGTCATGCACGATGTGCTGCACGTAGGGTACGGCCTCCTCGGCGCGTCCCTGCCGAAGCAGGCAGTCCGCCACCATCTCCCGAATGTCGGCCGTGTCCTTCACGTCCAGCGCCCTGCGCAGATAGCGCTCCTCCTCTTCCGTGCGGCTGAACAGGTGGCTGCAGGCGGCCAGGAGACAGAGCATGTCCGGATCGAACGCAAGGTGTTGCTCGATGAGAGGCGCCAGATTGTTGAATGCGTCGAGATCGCAGTAAACGACGGCCAGTTGCAGGGCATCTTTCGCCCGATCGGCGTCGGTCGGCGACTGGCGGTGAGCTTCCGATGCTTCCGCGATGCGTCGGCGGGCGCTTTCCCAGTCACTCATCCGCATCGCGCGATGGCGCCGGCAACTGGAACACTCATCGATAATCCGTTTGCGGCCGAGCGGAATGATCGGGATCATGATGAAGACCACGAAGAGCCGCGTGTCATACGAGGTGAGCGCCGCGTATCGTCCACAGGCCTCGCAGACATCCTCGCGCCTCACGACATTTCGCTTTCCGTAGTACCACGTGCCGCATCCATTGATGATCTGAGGCATGCGATTCCCTCCAATGAGCAGGGATCAAGCCCGACGGCTGCTTCGCTCTGTGGTCCAGACCGGCGCGCCGCCGAAGGCCCGGGGCCCGCAGGATGGCGCGATTCAGTGAGGGATGACCACGGATGCGATTGTAGCGGGGCAGGGACTGGCAGAGAAGGGAGCGGCGGTCTCCCGGGGGCGGCCATTCGGGGGCTGCTCTCGTTGACCTGACGCGGAACCGTACAGCCCACCCCGGTGGGCATTTGGTTAGCCTCGACGGAACTTCCATAGGCCCAGAGTGATCAGGAGGAATACCGCGGCGGGCAGCATTCCGATTCCGCAGGTGCCGCCGCGACTGCTGCTGCCGCGGGGTGCTGTGTCGTCAGGTTCGCCATCCGCGGATTGCCCCGACGCACAGCCGCGGCTGTCGACCGGTACGTTGGAGGGGGTATCGGCGCACTGATCCTCGGTGTCCGGCACGCCGTCGCCGTCGTGATCCAACTGCCATCGAGAGCAACCGCCGGCGTCCACGGGCTGTCCTTCGGGTGTATCGGGGCAGACATCCTCCGCGTCGAGCACGCCGTCGCCGTCTGCATCATCGGGGACCGGCGTGCAGCCGTTTGTGTCCACTTCCTGGCCTGCCGGGGTGTCCGGACACGCGTCCACATCATCTGTAACGCCGTCTTCATCGGTGTCGCGCTGAGAGGCGGCGCAGCCGCCGGCGTCCGGCGTTTGGCCGGCGGGTGTTTCCGGGCACAGGTCGTCCGGGTCCGGCACGCCGTCGCCGTCCGCGTCGGCCACGTCTTCGATGAAGGTGTTTTCCAGAAGATCCCAGAGTTCATCCCGGCCGTCGTCGTAGCCCAGTGCCCACATGCCGACGCCCTGGAACCCGTTTTCCATGGCCAGGTCATACTTGAGGGCCAGGCTCTCGGCGTTGTCGAACCAGACCTGGTGCCATTGCGTTCCGTCATTCCAGTAGTACCAGGGGGTCTGCGATGTCTCATCCCATTGCAGGCCGTAGGTCTCGGACTGGGGCTGCGCGTCGAAGAACCGTGGCGAGTCCTGCCATTCCACGACTGGGCTGCGCGGCTCCTGCGACTCGCACGTCCAGTGCAGGCCGTAATAGGGCACACCCAGGATCAGCTTCTCCGGATGCGTGGTGCGGACGGCCGCGTATTGATTCATCACCGTGTCCGTGATGCTGATGCCGCCGCCGGTCGCGTTCAGGGGAGCATTCGGGCCGGTGGTTGCGCTCCAACTCCCATAGAACGCATAGCCCATAATGAAGATGCCGTCGCAGGCGTCGGCCAGGCCGGCCAGGTCCCAGCGGTCGGACCAGTTGACGGCCGGTCCGGCGAACGTGACCTCGCACCCGGGAATCTCCGCGTGGAGGTAGGCGGTCAGCTCGGCCATGAAGTCATTGATGTTGCTCTGCCAGCCGGTGCCGCTCTCGAAATCGATGTTCAGCCCGTCGGCGTCGCCCTCCAGCATCTTGTCGCGGATGTTCTCGAAGAAGCGTTGCCGGTTCGCGGCGTCTGTGATGAGCGTGGTGATGGCATCGGCGTTGAAGAGGGTGGCGACCAGAATCACCTTGACGCCGTGCTCGTGGGCCTCCTCGATGGTGGCCGTCCAGGGCCAGTCGTGGTCATTGCCTAATGTCCCGTCCTCGTTGACTCCCACGGAGAAGCAGGCCAAATGGGTAAGCAGGTCATAGCGCAGATACGTGTCCTCGCTCCAGTAGGGGAGGTAGCCGAAGACCGTTGCGCCGGGCCGGGCTGCAGAGGCGCGGACCCGCATGTTGCGTCCGGGCACGCCGTGGATCAGGGCCGGGTTGGTGGGCGTGTCGCGGTGGGCTTCGAGGGCCAACTGGTGCGGTCCGGGCGGCGGGTCCGCATCGGAAGCGGGAGCGCCTGTCACGGCGAGACCGAGAATCGGAACGCACACGGCCAGGCGGGATGCGTTTGGGAAGCGTGTCATCGGGTTCCTCCTGAGGTCCCATAGCGGGCCGATGGGCCCGCGGACCCTGCGGGGCAGTATACCGGACCGTGGCCCGCGGTGGCGAGTGACGTGGTGCCGCAATATGGAGGCTGGGCGGGAGGATTCCCGGACGGCCGCGCGCGGGTGTGTTGGGCCCAAGCGGACCTCGGCATGTTCCCCATTTGACGCTGAACCGCTGCCCTTGTGGCGTCGACGTATCGTAGGCTTGGATACGGCGAGGTCCGGGGAGGCCAGTCTCGGCCTGTTCATGGGGCCGGGAAGCCGGGACAGCGTCGACAGCGAGCGTCGGTCCGAGTGGACCGAGCTGCGTGAAAGAGGGTTCTGGGGGCATGGAGCAGCCTACAGTACTGCTGGCAAATCCCCGCGATTGCGAACGAAAGCTTCTGGCACACCTGCTGGAGCAAGAGGGATTCCGCGCGCGCGAGGCGAGCACCGGTGCGGAGACCATCCGCGTCGCGCAGGCGGAGCGAGTGGACGTTGTGCTCCTGGAAACGGCGCTGTGGCAAACCGGGGAGATGAACGCCCTGACATCGCTGAAGCTGCACCCGCGCACCCGATGCATCCCCGTCGTTCTTTTTGGAGAGCCACGGCACCAGGAGGACCTGACCGACGGGCTGAAAGCGGGTGCGGTGGAGTGGATCGTCCGCGACGCGTCCGTTGTGGAGAAGCTCCTCAACACGCTGCGCACGGTCGTGGAGCATCCGGTCACCGATGAGGCACCGGCGGAAGCGAAGGACGGTCCGGCGGCCCCGAAGAAGGCGCCACCGGTGGTTCATCTCACGGCGGCCAAAGTCGCGGAAACGCTGGGCAGCGTGGAGCAACTCAAGGCCTACGAGTTTACGGTGATGGAGGCCGTCACGACCACCTGCGCCAAGGAACGCGCCGAAGACCAGGTTGTCGAGATTGCGCTGCGGGACCCCATGCTTCTGCTGGCCCTGTTGGGTGCGGCTGGGAGTCGGACCAACCCGGGCACGTCCACCCCGGTGACCGATCCGGCCCAGGCGGCCCGGCTGGTCGGTCCCAAGGGTCTCTACGTCATCGCCGAATCCGTGATTCCGGTGAAGGAGAGCTGCGGGGAGGGCTGGCACCCGGGTCAGTTCTGGGTTCACAGCGTGGCGACGTCCCGATTCGCGGAGCTTCTGGCCCGGCGGCTGGACCTGGGCAGTCCGTCGGAAGCGGCGGCTGCGGGCCTGCTGGCCGACCTGGGGTACTACGTGCTGGCCCACTACTTCCGACCGCTCTATGCGCGGCTTGCCGAAGCGGCGTCGATGGGCGAGCGGCCCGGCAACGCCTCGGAGCAAAACCTGATCGGTGTTCACAGCGGCGAGGTTGCCCGGTGGGTGTTGCAGCAATTCGGGTTGCCGGAGGTGTTTGCGGACGTCGTGGTTTCGCTTCAGGAGCAGACGATGGACCGGCAGGCGACCAAGGTGTCCTCGCGGATCCTGTCGTTGGTGGTGCATGCGGCGCGTCAGCTTGCGCACGCCCTGTTCCCGGGCGATGTTCCGCTGGGTGTGCTGAGCTCGGTGCCGGAGGAATTCGAGGCGGCCCTGCGACACGTTGAGTTTCCCGTGAGCGGACTGACCACCGAGGCGCGCCGGACCATGGCGGAACTGACAACGGAGATGGCTTACCTGTTTCCCACGACGACGCAGTGCTCCTGTCTGTACCAGCGCAAACCGCTGGAACACGTGCTGTACTTCAGCCACGTGCATCGGGACTGCGACCCCGTTCGGACCTACTTCGAGGTGCGTTCCTCGCACGTGGAGCTTCTGCACCGCCCGGATGCCGTCCTCCGGTCACCGGCCGCGACCCCCATGGTGGTGAACCTTGCGCATGTCGAGTCTCTCCTGGCGCAGGTGGAGATCCTCGCGTCGCTCATGACGGCCGGGCTCATGAAGAAGCGACGTGGCGTGATTCTGTTGCCCGGGGACACCGCTCCCGTCCACAAGCACTTTGCCTCGGAGGACTGGCGCCTGGTTCCCATGCCGACCTATCCCGCCGCGTGGCTGTCCTGGCTCGGTGCCCGCCCCACCGCCGCGTCCGCCGCCGAACCCGCCACCGAACAGCCGGTTGCCCAGGCGATCTGAGCCCGGTTTTCGGACCTTCTGCCATTGTCCGGTTTCTTTCTTCCCTTGCCGGGAACCATATCCGCGCGTCCATCGACTAACGAGCAGAGAGGCCATGCAGTGGGGCTGCGGGTTGGGTCCGTGAGTCCGGGAACGGGCCTCTGCATACGGAGATGGGTCGATGAGCAAGTCAATCGCATGGATCGTGACCGTGGGCATTCTGATGGCCCTGGTGCCGGCCGCTTCAGCGGGGATCAAGCTGATCACGCTGCCTCCCAGGGAACGCGTGGAAATCCAATTGGATAATCCGCAGGTCACGCTGGTGGAAGAGGAGCGGGTCGTGCCGTTGACCCAGGGGGTGAACGACGTGGTGTTCGCCTGGGCCAACACGAGCATTGATCGGGAGAGCATCCAGTTGCGTTGTCTGTCGGATCCGGAAAACGTGAAGGTGCTTTCCGTCTCGTATCCGCCGGGCGAGAATGCCCTGACCTGGCAGGTGGCGTCGCCGAAGGCGGGTTCTGCGCGCATCCGGATCAGCTACCTCATCGGTCGCCTGGACAAGTCGTATGCATACCAGGCCACGGCCTCACCGGACGAAAAACAGCTCACGCTCTGGCAGTACGTCCAGCTTCATAACCAGTCAAACGAGGAGTTCGGCACGAGCGGCATGTGGGCGGGATTCGGCGAGCACCTCGAGCGGCCGATCGGCATCAACGAGACCAAGAAGCTTCTGTCCGCCCGCTTCACGGACGTGCCGGTGCAGAAGGTGTATCTCGCGGACCTGGCCGCGCATGGATACCTGGATGAAGGAAAACGGCAGCTTCGCGTGCCCATGAGCTATCGCCTGAAAAACGATTCGGCGCACGGATTGGGTGCGTTTCCGCTGATGTTCGGCAAGGCCCGCATTTTCCAGGATGACGGCAAGGGGATGAGCGCGTTCCTGGGAGAGGACTGGGCCCGCTTTACGCCGCGCGATGACGAACTGGACCTGTTTCTGGGTGTGGCCAAGGACATCGTCGTCAAGCGGACCATCGATCGCCGCGAACAGAAGCGAGTGCTCGGCAATCTCTATGACTATGACGTGATCGTGAAGTACGAAATCGAGAACTTCAAGGACCAGTCGGTGGTGCTGGACCTGGCGGAGTCTTTGCCGGCCCTGCGGACGGAAATCGGCGTGAACAGCGGTCGGGACGTGGAATGGGAGCTGGGCGATCAGGGAACCCTGACGAAATCTCAGATGGATGTCGAGAAGACCACCGTCGATCGCGTGTTGTTTCACGTGGAGTTGTCGCCCCGCGGTCCTGATGACCAGGCGGTGAAGACCACGCACACGCTGCACGTACGGATTCGGAATGAATGGTGAGAATCGGGATGGCTGTCCCGTGATATGGGAGTGCGAAGCAATGACGCGAATGATGACCATTGTGCTGATGTCGGCCGGCTTTGCTGCCGTGGTGACGGCCTCGAGCAACATCGACCTGTCCACGATTCCGCCCCGCGACGGCGTGCAGCTCACGATCTACAACAGCGAAGACCTGACCCTGGTACGCGAAACGCGCACGGTCACCTTCAAGAAGGGGATGAACCCCCTGCAGTTCTCCTGGGCCAACACGCTGATTGACCCGTCCAGCGTGGAGCTGCGGTTCAAGACGAACGCCGACCAGTTGGAGGTGCTGGACACCACCTTCCCGCACGACAAGCCGCAGATGCTGTACTGGAACGTGCGGAGCGAGCTGGACGGGGACGCCCAGGTGGAGGTGACGTATTTCACCAGCGGCATCTCGTGGGCCGCGGATTACGTCTGCACGAGCGACCCCCAGGAGGAGCGGATGCGCTTTGAGGGGTTCGTGCGAATCACGAATCAGTCCGGCGAGGATTACGAGAACGCCCAGGTAAGGATGGTGGTCGGTACGATCAACCTTGTGGAGAAAGTCCGCGAGTTGGCGCAGCGAGGCCTGATCGGGGAGGAGGATCGGCTGGAGTACGAACGGGGGCGCCGGCCCGTATCCAAGATGGTGGACGAAGTGAGAAGGGATTTGTCCATGGAACTCAAGGCAGGGATGGCCGTCGCCGAGTCGGCCGCCGCGCCCAAAGAGATCGTCAAGCAGGGGCTCTCCGAGTACTTTCTGTTCACCGTGGAGGGCACGGAGACGATCCGGAACACCTGGTCGAAGCGAATGCGGCTGTTCCAGGGGCTTCAGGTGCCGTTCCGCATCCAGTATCGCTTCCGGCCGCAGGAATACGGGCCGCAGATGGTGCGGATGTTCCTGCTTCGTAACGATCGCGAGTCGGACCTGGGGACCACGCCGCTGCCGGACGGCATCGTCCGCCTGTATCGCGACAACGGCCGCGACGGCCTGTCGATGCTGGTCCAGCAGTGCATCCGCTATGTGCCCATCGGGCAGGAGATCGAGCTGAACCTGGGCGTGGATCCGGAGGTGATCCACGAGTGGGTGAAGCTGGCGAGCCGGCGCGACAATTTCTGGTTTCGCCGGCACGACGTTGAAGTGTACTACAGCCCTCAGCAGGGCCACCAGGTGGAGATCCGTGACACGGTGGCCGGCTGGGATGAACACCAGTCGTGGGTGGAGCGCATCCGGAACTACCGCAACAAGCCTGTCAACGTGGAGATTCGCAGACAGTTCGCGGGTGACGTGTTGTTTCGCAGCGATCTTGCTCCGACTCTCTACGACTACCAGAGCCCGCAGTTTGCCTCGACTATCGAGCCGGGCCAGAAGCGCGACCTGGCCTACGACCTGACCTTCCGCCAGGGCCGTAACCAGAAGCAGAACCGGGTGACGCTGGAGGAGCGGTGAGGCGGCCGCGATCAGCCTCGCCCGCTGCCGACTCCGGGGGGGCGGGTATGCGAGTACTGGCCAATCACGCGGATCGCCGATACCGTGTGCTTGCCCGAAGGAGACCGGCTGGATCCCGCAGGCGACTCGCCGGGGCGAGAAAGCCGGTCCCACACGGGAAGCCGGTCCCACAGACTAGACCGGCTGGAAAGCCGGTCCCACACGGGAGACCGGTCCCACACGTGCCCGTTGTGCGCGCAGGGGTTTCGCGAGGTCGTTCACGTGTCCGACGCGGCCGTGCAGAGGTTCTATCGGTTTCACGCGTGCGTGTACGATGCGACGCGGTGGGTCGTGTTGCATGGGCGGCGGCAGGCGGTGCAGCAGCTTCGGCTGAGGCCGGACAGCCGGGTGCTGGAGGTCGGATGCGGCACGGGGCTGAACTTTCGCCACATTCTGGAGCACCTCGATCCCGTCCGTGGCCGGCTGGTGGGGGTCGATTTCTCACCGCACATGCTGGTCCGGGCCCGGCGGCGGGTCGCCGCACAGAAATGGAACCACGTCGAGCTCAGGGAAGGCGATGCCACATGCCTGCGGCTCGATGAACCGTTCGACGCGGTCCTGTTCGCCTACAGCCTCAGCATGATCCCGGATTGGCGGGCGGCGCTGGAACTCGCGCGGGACCACCTGCGCGAGGGCGGCCGGATTGTGGTGCTGGACTTCTCCACGTTTGACGGGTGGGGGCCGGCGGCCCCGATCGCCCGCGCGTGGCTTGGCGTCCACCACGTCCGGCCGGATCGGTCCCACGCGGAAGCGGTCCGAGCGGCGTTTGCGGACGTGGAGGTCCGGCATTTTTGGGGGAAGTACTGCTTCATCGCGGCGGGCACGAAGGCGCGCACCGCAAGTGCAGGAGCGGGCGCAGGGGTGCCTGTGTGATCGCGGAGTCAGGCGGGGGTCGCCGGCTTTGTCGAGTCGCCGGCGGTCTTGGAGTCTGCGTTGACGGTTTCGGCGTCCTTGACTCCAAGCGTATGAATGGCGAGGGAGTGTTCGAGGGCCCGGGCCATCCGCTCCGCAAACTGGTCACCGCTGATCTTGCGGAGCCGTTCGACGCATCGCTTGAGTTCTTCGAGTCTGAATTCCGGGTCGGTCATGGCCATATAGCCTCCCGAACGTATATCGAGACCCGCAGGGGCGCGGGTTGAGCTTCATCCGTATTCCGACCACCTCCACACACGGATGCCGCCTTCCAGGTGCTGAGATCCGCGGGATTATCGGGCGTCCTCATTCGGGTACCGCATGGTCCGTTCAGACGGCCGGTGTACACGGCTGCGGCACCGGTTCCGGCTCGGCCGCAGGGGGCGCGAGTCTTCGTTTCAGGGCGTCGCAAAGCCGCTGTTCGATCACGGTCTGGCTGCGCCCCGTGCAGACGTTGCGGATCGTGCGGAGGATTCGCCAGGGCCGGCTGAGGTACCCCAGCAGGTAAGCGCCGGCCATCCCGATGAAGCGGTAGAAGTTCAATTCGCGCGGGCCGACGGCGCGGCAGTAGCCGCTGCCGGTCGTCAGGTCCATAAAGCAACCAAGCGATGCGAAGTAGTCGTTGTCCAACCGGCCAATGACACCGCGCCGCCTCAACTCGGCGAACAGGCTCGATCCGGGGTACGGGCTGAACAGATACAGCGGTACATCGTCTGCGCCGAGGCACGCGAGCCTCCAGGCAAGCAGCACCGTTCGCCATGCGTCGCGGCGCGTCTCGTCAGGAAACCCGATGATCAGGTTGCACTTGAGGGAGATGCCGACGCGCTTGGCGTCTCGAATGGACCGGACAATGCCTGCCAGCGAAATCCGCTTGCGGATGCGCTCCAGGGTGGCCGGTGATCCGCTTTCCGGGGCGTAGGTAATGTTGCGGCAGCCCGTGCGGTACAGGGCCCCGAGCACCTCCCGATCCAGTGCCTCTGTCCGTGTTCCGCTGGGCAGTTGCCACGTGATGTTCAGCGCGCGTCTCTCGAGCTCAGCGCAGAAGGCGAGGATCCACCGTCGCTTGACGATGGCGGTCAGGTCGTAGAAATCGATATTCGTCACGTGGTAACGACGAACGTATTCCTCGATCTCATCCACCACGTTCGTCACGTCGCGGAGGAAGTAGCGGGTCGTCCACATCGTGGGGCTCGAGCAGAACGCACATTGGTAGGGGCATCCGCGGGTCGCCAGAATCGGCATGGACCGCCCCCGATCGACGCCGTGGCCGAACCCGCCGTCGAGGTACGCGGGCAGCGGCACCAGATGCCAGGCGGGGCGGGGCAGTGTGGAGGGCTGTCGGACGCGCGGGCGCTCGGCGGTTCGCATGGGTGTGCCCCGTGCGTCACGACAGGCCACACCGGCGACGCTGGAAAGCGAGCGTTGATCCGCCAGATGCTCGGCCACCTCGATGGCGGTCTGCTCTCCTTCTCCAAGCACGCAGAAAGAGACGGCCGGACAGGTGCCCAGCACATAATCCCAGGCGGCCGTGGCGTGCTCGCCACCCAGGAAGATCGGCACCTGCGGCAATCGGCGGTGGAGGGCGAGAATGAGTTGTTCGGTGTGCGGCCATTCCTGGGAGAACATGGCGGATACACCGATGCCCCGCGTGCATGGATCCACGCGGCGGACAATGTCCTCAATACTCAGCCCGTGGGCGACGAGTCGCGGATGGCAGGTGGCCTCGCGGTGCAGGGGGGCCTCCCCCACGGCGTCGATGATGGTGACTTGGTGTCCGGCGGCTTCCAGGCTGGCGGCGACGTAGGCCAGCCCCAGCGGCGGCGTGATGGGCACGCTGTAGGAGTTGGCCGTCGCGACGGTGGGGGGCCGGATCAGGGTAATGGCGGTCATGGTTGGCTCTCCGCGGCGGCGCGGCTGGTCAGACTGGCGGGCCGAGCAGCGGGATTCACGGCATACACGGTGTAGACTCCGGCCTGGAAGAGCGGGCGATGTCCGCCTGCCTCGAGGGCGCGGGCGTCCTCCGGCGATCGCCCGAGGGCAAAGAGGGGCCTGCCCGGTTATTCGAGCATCTGTGTCTGCGCGGAGGCCAGCGTGGCCGCCGCGAACAGGGCGTCGACGGCCTGACGCCTCTTCTCGACGCGCGGGTCGGCCGGCATGTACCAGCCGTGTACGTCGATGAACAGGCTTCGGCCGGTCATGGCGGGGATTTCGCTCTCCGAATCATAGAAGGCGGTCTGCTTGCCGTCGTGAACGTCTGTCAGCACGAGTGAATCGGGCGGAGTGTTCTCAGCGAGCCAGGCGTAGGTCGCAGCCCGGTCCGGGTCACGCGGGTCTCGGAGGTACATGCCGTCCGCGTGCAGGGGGATCGGTTGCCGATAGAGGAACGCGAACAGCGTGACCGCTGTAACCGGCACCAGCGCGGCCACGGCAGCCCGTGCGATTCCTCTCGCTTGCCGAATGCGGGCGGGTGAGGCGGAGCGTCCAGGCAGACACGCTGCCGCCGCCGGGAAGGCCAGAAAGTACAGAGCGAGGTTGAAGAAGCTGTGCTCCCGGCCTGCGGAAACGTGGGTGACAGTGCAGAGAACCGCGAGGGATAGCCCGGCTATGGCCAGAACACGCAACTGCGGGCGCTCCAGGCGACCCTGCCACCAGGCGAGGGTGGTCAGTCCGATCGGCATGAGGCCGAAGAGAACGGCGTAAAGGGCTTTGGGCAACACGGCAGAGAGAGGGCCTTCGATCGGAAGACCCACGGAGTGATCGTTGAGGAGTTGGCTGTATGTGGGGAACGACAGGACCACGCCGGCTCCCAGCGACACCCAGAGGGCGACGAGGGTTCGCGGAGCGATGCGCGGGCGATCCGGCCTCCATATCCGACTGACGGCCAGCAAGCCGAGCCCCAATCCGAATGCGGTGCCGGTCCCGACCACGGGATTCATACTGCATGCAATCCCCGTGCTCAGAGCGACGCCAAGCCCGCGGAGCCAGGGTAATCGGGTGAGAGAACGACAGATCAGGACCGCGGCGGAGACGGCGGCCAGAAACGCGATGCTTCGCGAGGACGGCTGAAGGAAGAAGAAGAACCCGCTGCCCCAGCGCACGTCATCGTTCAGATACATGGCGCGAAGCATCGGATGTGACGGGCTACGGGCAAACTCCGAGATGGCCAGCCCGACCGTGCCGCTGAGCACCTGATACGCCAGAAAGATCGGTCCCAGCGGATTCACGGCGAAGAGAGCAAACGCCAGGGCGATGAGGCCGCCGCGCAGACTGCCGAGAAGCCACCGGCCGACGCGGACTACGAGCAAACT
This sequence comes from Phycisphaerae bacterium, assembly GCA_016929015.1. Lineage (GTDB taxonomy): Bacteria > Planctomycetota > Phycisphaerae > UBA1845 > UBA1845 > JAFGJQ01. The sequence goes on from JAFGJQ010000206.1 coordinate 29,776, forward strand.
CATGCCGATCACGGTCGCGACATTGATCAGTTCCGCCGCGTATACCGGCGGCCAGGTGAGCAAACGGGCGACTCCGGCCAGGAGCAGGTGATAGGCCCAGTAGTACGGAAGGTCCAGACCGACAGCCAGCGGGTTCTCCGGCGGAATGTGGCCCTGAAGCACGGAGAAGGCGATGGCCGAGTGCGTCACGCCGTGAAAGCCGACCAGCGATCGAGCATTGGCCCGATGAATGGCTACGACCAAGCATGCCAGACCCAGGCCGACGGCCAGCGCGGCCACGGTCGGTCGGCGAGACAGCAATGGGAACGGCTTCATTCCGGGGTTATCGGATCACGGGGGACGGGGGTGAAATCACTCGTTCGCGAGTGCCTCCCGATCTAAAGCTGCTTTCCGCCCAGTCCGATAGAGCTCCAGAGGTCCGGATAACGCACGCAGGAATGGATGCCGCATGATATCGGACGTTCGCACACAGTCCCGCGATCGCGAAGCTCCCGACGTTTCGATCGTGATCCCGCTCTTCAACGAGAGCGAAGTGTTTGACGCGCTGATCCGGCGAGTCCGGGAGGCGCTGGGCCACCTGGATTTGTCGTGGGAGGTTGTGCTCGTTGACGATGGAAGCCGTGATGATACGGCCGAGCGCATCCGCCGGGCAGCGGAGACGGACCCGCAAGTCCGCGGCGTCATCCTCTCCCGCAATTTTGGGCACCAGGCGGCCCTGTGTGCCGGTCTGGAGCACGCCCGTGGCCGAGCGGTCATCACCATGGACGGCGACCTGCAGGACCCGCCGGAAATCCTGCTGCGGCTGGTCGCCCGCTGGCGCGAAGGGTGGCAGGTGGTTCACGCACGCCGGCGGACGCGGAAGGCCGCGTGGTGGAAGCGGGTGGCATATTTCACGTTCTACCGCATCTTCCGCTGGGTGGCGCCGATCGACGTGGCCGTCGATGCGGGTGATTTCGCCCTGATGGACCGATGCGTCGTGGACCTGATCAACGCCATGCCGGAACGAACGCGCTTCCTGCGCGGGCTGCGAAGCTGGGTGGGGTTTCGACAGACGGCGGTGGAGTACGACCGGCCGGACCGGGCCGCGGGCGACTCCAAGTACAGCCTGCGGGCCCTCTTTCGGCTTGCGTATGACGGGATCATCAGCTTCTCCGACCTGCCCCTGCGACTCGTGACGCTCATGGGTTTCTTGGTGTCGGCCGGGTCGCTGGCTTATGCCTGCTATATCGTGGCTTGGCGACTGATCACGGGCTCGCAACTCCCGGGCTTTGCCACACTGATCGCCGCGATTGCGTTTCTGGGTGGGATGCAGCTCATCGCGGTGGGCATCTGCGGGGAGTACATCGCCCGCATCTACCGCGAGGTGAAACGCCGGCCCGTGTATGTGGTTCAGCAGTGCGTCGGCCGGGACGTCGCGAGTTCCCACAGTGAGGCGTCCCCGGTGTCCGCCTGCGCGGACGATAGGCCCCTTCCTGACGCCGCCCTCGCCGATCTTGTCTGCGTTTGACTGAGCCGCAGGTCTGCGACAGCTCCCTTGGAGCAACCGGAACTGCGATCTTCACCCCCTCTGTCCCTTCCGGGGCTCCCATTGACATATTTGGACATTCTCGCCATAATGTCCATTCAGACTGGCCTGTTCAGACTACATTGACCGAAACGGGGCATATGAGACTTACGGTCCGAGAGGCAGCAAGGCTTCTGGAGGTGTCAGAGAAGACGGTCTACCGTTGGATCGGGCAGGGTGTGGTGCCGGCGTACCTGATCAACGGGCAGTATCGATTCCACCAGCCGGAGTTGCTGGAGTGGGCTACCGCTCGCCAGAGGAAGGTCTCGGTGGATATCCTCGCGGAGCCCCCGGGGGAGGGTGAGGCGTGCGCAGGCATTTCGGAGGCGCTGGAGAACGGCTCGATCTGCTACCGGGTGGAAGGTCGTGACGGTGAGTCGGCGTTGCGGGCGGTCGTGAATCTGATGCGTCTGCCGGATGAGGTGGACCGGGATTTTCTGCTGCGTGCTCTGCTGGCTCGTGAGTCGCTGGGCTCCACGGCCGTGGGTGAGGGCATTGCGATTCCGCACGTGCGCAGCCCGATCGTGCTGCACGTCCGTCGCCCGAGCATCACGTTGTGCTTTCTGGAGGATGCCATCGACTTCGGCGCTCTGGATGGCAGGCCGGTGCGAACGTTGTTTACGGTGATCAGCCCGACGACGCGGGGGCATCTGCACCTGATGTCTCACCTGGCGTTCGCGTTGCGAGACGGCGTTTTCCGGGATGCGATTCAGCGTGAGGCGTCGCGGGAGGAGATTCTGTGCGAGGCGCGGCGGGTGGAGGCGTCCCTGGTCAGCCCGGAGGCGGGTCGGCCGGCGTAAGGCGGTACGTGAGTGGTGCCGCACGGGGCGTGCGGCGGTTTGTTCCTGTACAAGAGAGCACGGTCATGGACCTGACGGCCAAAGATGCGGCCCGGATGTTGAATGTCCCGGAGGAACGGATCCACGCCTGGATTCGCAACGGGACGTTGCCGAGTTACCGGGTGAAGGATCGGTGCCGGCTGAACCGCGTGGAGCTTCTGGAGTGGGCCGGCGCGCGGGGCATGCACGTGTCGCCGGAGTTCTTTCGTGACAGCCGGGACAGCGCCGGCGAGTTGGTTCTGGCGGATGCGTTGCGGCGGGGCGGCGTTCTTTGCGACGTGGCGTGCACCGACAAGACCTCGGCGTTGAAGGCGGTGTGCGACCTGCTGTCCCTTCCCGACGGCGTCGACCGCGACGAGCTGCACAGCGTGCTAGTGGCGCGTGAGGCGTTGTGCTCGACGGGGATCGGGAACGGCATCGCGATTCCGCACCCGCGCGGGCCGATCGTGCTGGGTCTGGACGAGCCGCACGTGACGCTGGCGTTTCTGCGGCGGCCGATTGAGTATGGCGCGCTGGACGGCAGGCCGGTCGGCATTCTGTTCGTGATCATCAGCACGACCGTTCACATTCACCTGACCCTGCTGAGCCACCTGATGTTCGCGTTGCAGGACACGGAGTTCCGCGGCGTGCTCGACCGTCGCGAAAGCGCGGAGGCCGTTTTGGCCCGGTGCGCCGAAGTCGAAAGCCGCATGGTCAAGGCGGATCAGGCACGGGGCGATTCGGCATGACATACGTTTTGTGGGCCTTGGGGGTGCTGGGTGCCGGCGCGCTTTGGCCGCTGGTGTTCGCGCGCTGGCAACGGCTGGGGCTGGCCGGCGGTCTGGGCGGCATGCTGATCGGCGGCGTGCTGTGCGGCGGCGCTGCGCTGGCGGAGCTGTGCAGGGAATCACTCCCCCGCGCGACGGTGCACTGGCCGTTGCCGCTTGGCACGGCGAGCCTGGCCCTGGACGGGCTGTCGGCGTGGTTTCTGCTGACGATCGGCGTGCTGGCAGCGGCGGTGGCGCCGTATTCCTGGAGTTACTTTCGGGCGGACGCGGCGGAGGGTCGCAGTCACGTGCCGGCGTGCTTTCTCTGCGTCATGACCGGCGCCATGGTGCTGCTGGTGTGTGCCGCCGACGCGGTCCTTTTCCTGCTGGCCTGGGAGTTGATGAGCCTGGCGGCGTTCTTTCTGGTCGTCGCGCGCCACCGGGAGCCGGGCGCGGTGCGCGGGGCCTGGATGTACCTCATCGCCACGCACCTGGGTACGGCGTTTTTCCTCCTTCCGCTGTTCGGGTTTCTGATCGCGCGGGCGGGCTCGACGGACTTGCACGCATTTCGTTCGGCGCTGCAGTCATGC
>JAFGJQ010000207.1 GCA_016929015.1 Phycisphaerae bacterium
CGAAAGGCGTTGAGCACGCGTCGTGTTTTTCGTGACCGAGGACGACCGCTTGTGATTCCATCTGTGATGCCGAAAGGCGTTGAGCACTGGCTGGATCGAGGTTCTTCGGGCGGACCCCGACGGTGATTCCATCTGTGATGCCGAAAGGCGTTGAGCACGACCCCGTTGGCGTGATTATGCCGCGCACAACATCGGGTGATTCCATCTGTGATGCCGAAAGGCGTTGAGCACATGTCGCCGGTAGTGCCGAGCGCACTGGCGTGCTCGTGATTCCATCTGTGATGCCGAAAGGCGTTGAGCACCACCGCCCACGCGGAGCGCGGACACGCTGGGGGGCAGGAAGGGCGGCGGGTAGCAGTGGTTCCAGGATCGCAAAAACAATCCCGCAATCTGGGGGACAGATTGCGGGACCGTTGAAAGGGGACACGACAGCTTCACCGATGAGAATACCCAAGAGAGTCGGCGTTGTCCAGCCCGTCGCGGGCCGTCGACTTCGGCTACCCGCGTCAGCGTCGCCCCTTGTACCTCATCACAGCTTCGAGCGAATCCGCGGTTTCCCACAGGATCTTCAGGACCGTGGCACGCTGGTCCTTGAGGCAACGCGACACGGTTGGCGGCTCAAGACCCGTGCGGTCGGCCAGTTCCTTCTGGCTGGGGCGAGGCAGGAGAATGGGTTCTAGCCCACGATCCCGTAGCGACTGGGCATGGTCACGGGCCGCAAGCAGATGTGTCTCAAGTTCTTTCTCGAGCTTCTCGATGTTGGCCGCCCGTGTCCCGCGGCGCGGTCCGGCCTTCTGCGTGCGGTTGGGCATGGCCGCCGCTGCGGAGGCTTTGCCGGCCAGACCGTTAGCGAACGTCCGCAGCGTCCCCACGATTCTTGTCACGCTACGGGCAACATCCTGGCGGCTCTGCCATGCGCACGCTTCATGCGTGACGAGATCGTCCTCCGCGTACGTGCCGTAGAACACATCCCGCGGCCCGCCGTTCCGCAGATACGCTACCGCGTCCATGTGCCTGGCCAGCCCCTGCGCCTGAGGCAGAACCTCGTCGGCCAGGCACTCGAGCCTTTCGGCAAGCTCGCTCAAGCCGCTCATCCGAAGCTGTGTGAGGAGGGGGGTCCAATCGTCCTGGAATACCCCATAGGTCAGTTCGGAGGGCCCCAGCATCTCTTCAAGGTCGGCGGCCAGCATGGTTCCGTACCCGCCAGCCGGGTGTCGGTCGGCGTCGGCATCGCTAATGGCCTCTACCCAGACTTCCAACTCATCGGCCAGCCACATAGCGGCTTGTTGAGCATCGCGGTCTTCCCGCGGGCCCGGTTCACCGTCCCAGAGCCCCCGCGCTTTGCACAGCGTAAACAGTCGTTCGCGATACGGTTCCTTGACTGAGTCCGGACCATTGTGTGATGGGTCATCCGCGGCCATCGTTTCATCACCAACGCGCGAGGAATCGGTCACAGTATCCGACTCGCCCTCCGGCCCGATTCTCGCCGGTTCCGGTGCTCCGGGCAAGGGGGCCTCGTTCAGGGATTCGATCAGGCCGATCGCCCGAGCCACGCCGTACGGCGTAGCGGTTACGGCCAGCCGCCAGCCCGAACCGCTGGGCATGCCGGGCCGCCAGGCGTCGTACTGCTGCTGCTCCAGGAACCCCAGCCGGACGCCTTCGGACACCGCCCGCTCCACCACGTCGGCGACGGTCTCGGCGGTGGCCTTCTGCCATAGGAGACCGACAAGCTGAATACCCACTCGCTCCAATGCCTCGCGCTCAATCCAGTCACGCGACGGCACCTGCGGACCACGGTATCCGAATGGCAAGTGCGTCGGATTGAATTGCGGCAGTTGGCCCAGCGCCGAAGCGAGGAGCGTCATCGCGGATTCGAGCTGTGCATCCTCGGGCAGCGGCGGCTCGACAAAGACGCTGGCGACCTGCCGCAACGTGGCGATCCATTCGGCGGTGACATGCGGATCATCACGGCGCACGCGGCAGATTCGCAACAGCAATCCATCCGTCAGGCCATTGCTCGCCGCACCATCGCTGTGGACGGCGAAATCCTTACCTCCGATCCTCTGCCGGTTGGCCGGCGGTGCTGCTGACACCCTCGAATGCATGAATGAACCCTCCGATTTGTCGTGTCCAACGCATCTCGTGTCCCGGAGCCTGGTCTCCAGCCGCTTACGTGGTCGCCCGCTGGGCTGCCAGCGTGCGGCAGACGTCGGTCGGATGCAGGTGATCGAGGTACTCCCAGCGAATAGGGGGCGGGCAGGGGCGATGAACGCGTGGCATGGCCGGTGGCGGCGAGCACGCGGTTGCCCCGTGTGAGATGTGAGCAGCGCTTCGCAGTCCATGTCGCCAGAACGTCCCCCGGGCACCCGACGCGGATCGGGCGCACGAGATGCGCAAAGAACGCCGGCAGCCCCCCTCCGTGGGTAGCGATTCCATGGCCTGCCGCCGGCCGTTTCTGGCTGGCATCGGACGACGCCTTGTCCGATCTACTGTTAGGTTAACGTTAGGTAGTCCGATTGTCAAGCGGAATCTGGCTCGGATCGCGATTTTCCGCGGCGGAAGGCGTGATTCGGGCTTCCAAACACGCCACCGGACCGTCGTGGAATTGCAGTTGCCGTGGTTTGCTGCAACTGCAATCCGGGAATCCCACGCCGTAACCCCAGCTACGGCGGTCGGCTACGCGCCGCCAGACATTTCAGAAGGTCGTTTCCTGCAATTTCGCCGGAGGGTGTCGAGCACCGCGTGGGGCGGGCTCACCAGTAACACCCGTTTCGGAGACCTGTCATGCAGGCAACCCTCAGCGACCAGTCCTCCCCGGCCGACGGCCAAGACCACCTCGCCCAGGTGCGGGAGCGCATCGTCTCGGATCCATCCATCGAAAGGCTCATCGGGATCAAGGCCCACCAGCTCTGCCGCCGGCGCGATTTCTCACGGTCGGACTACGACGACCTCCGGCAGGATATGCGGCTGCACCTGCTGCGGAAGGCGCACCTCTTTGACCCGGCCCGGGGTAGCCTCAGGACGTTCGTCCACAACGCCCTGACGAGCTGGGCGGCGATGGAACTGCGCTACCGCGGCCGGGCCAAGCGCTGCGAGCAGTTCAAGGCGGTCTCGCTCGAACGCACGCCGGTGCAGTGCGACAGCATGTCCGCGATGCTCGGGGATGTCCTGCTCGAGCGCGATGGCCAGCGCCTGCCCCAGAATGACTCGCTGTCGTCCATCGAACAGCTCGAACTGGGCGACGCCATCCAGCACGCGATGGAGAACCTCTCATCGGAAGATCGGGCGATCCTGATCCACGTCGCCGAGCATGGCATAACCAGCGCCGCCCGAGCGTTTCACCGAACCCGACACCGGGTGCTCAAAGCGATCGCGCGGGCTCGCATTCACTTCGAAAATGCCGGACTCGGATGGGATTGACCGGGCGCAACGGTTCCGCACGGCATAGGTAACCAAAGGGTGAGCTACTTACGACAGGCCTCGAACGCTCACGCACACAACGGTGGCGGCCTTCGAGCCAGCGTCGCAGCACGTGAGGATGTCCATGGCCAGTACGATCGACCTCGGGTTCCTGGTTCGCGAGCCGGCAGACGTCTATCACGCCAAGGCGAAGGATTTCCTGAGCGCCCACGCGCTGAACGAGTTTCGGCGCTGCCCGCTGCTGTACCGCAGGAAGCAACTCGGGCTGGTGCCCGATCGCGATACCACCGCCTACATCGTGGGCCGGGGCGCGCACACGCTGATCCTCGAAGGCCGGCAGCGCTACGAGCGGGCCTTCGCAATTGGCGGTCCGATCAACCCCCGGACCGGCCAGCCGTTTGGCTCGCAGACGAAGGCCTTTGCTCAATGGGCCACACAGCAGAGCAAAGAGGTCCTCTCGGATACGCACGCCGCACTGGTCGAGCAGATGGCCGCGGCGGTGACCGAGCACCGCTACGCCGGTGAGCTGCTGGCCGAGGGCATCGCCGAGGGCGTCGTGCGCTGCGAGTACGGCGGCCACCGCTGCCAGGCGCGGGTCGATTGGATCAATCCGGACGCGGACTGTGGCATCGTCGATCTCAAGACCGCCGACGAGCTCGATTCGTTTGAGGCCTCGATGCGCGCGTTCGGCTACCTCTACCAGGTCGCGTTCTATCGCGCCCTGATCGCCCGGGCCTCGGGCCATGTCCTGCCGGTGCACATCATTGCGGTCGAGAAGCGCGAGCCGTTCCGTTGCGGCGTCTGGCAGATCGCGCCGGCGGTCCTCGATGCCGCCCAGCGCGACAACGAAGAGGCCATGAACGACCTGCGGCAATGCCGCGAAACCGGTGACTGGTTCACCCGCTACGAGGCATTGCGGCGCGTGGACCGGCTGTGAGGCCGGGGGCGGGGCCGAACGGGAGGTCTCGGCCACGGAGGGCTCGGCGGGACGCGTGTCGGCCCCGGCCCCGGACGCACAGAGGACGACGTGAGTCAACGACGAAGGAGAACGAACGGATGAAACTACTGGAACAGGTGCAACGCGGGCCCGTGGCGGCCCCACGCCGCACGCTCCTGTACGGCGTGCACGGTGTAGGCAAGAGCTCGTGGGGTGCGATAGCCGACGCCCCGATCTTCATCCAGACCGAGGACGGCCTGGCCGACATCGACTGCCAGCGCTTCCCGTTGGCCACGAAGTACGCCGATGTCCTCGCGGCGTTGGGTGAGCTCTACACTGAGCCGCACAAGTA
>JAFGJQ010000208.1 GCA_016929015.1 Phycisphaerae bacterium
AAACGGCGCGACCATCAGGCCGAAGGTCCAGTACACGACCGGAAAGGCCAGCACCGCCGCGGCGAATCTCCTGGTCCACTGCCCCCAGGTTCTGCCGCGGAAGAACCGTCGGATCGCTTCGATCGGCGCGCCGCCACGACGAACCGGCCTGAACAGGGCTGCCATGACCGCTCCAAACAGCAGACACGGCGGAAGGAACAGAACCGGAATAGACCCCATACCGGGCAGCTTCGTGAAGATCGCCCCTTCCAGCGGAGCGGCGGCGCCGAGGCACACGTAGCACAGCGCCGCGAGCATCAACCACCGCAGCCAATACGGCCCCCGAAGCCGGCGGGCCAGCGGGATCAGTCCGGCCGCCAGCGCGAAACTCGCGGCGAACAGGAGCAGGCCCGCGACGCGCTCGCCGGCCTGACCGGGCGTCTCCGGCACAGGCATCTGTAACGCGGAGATGAGAGCCCCGCCGGCCGCCGTGCCGACCACGTTCGCCAGCGCACACAGCCCGATCCGCCACACATACCCGAGCGTCGTTCCGACCACTCGTTTCTCCGCCATGCTCTTGCCTTTCTTGTAGTACTGCATCCACGCTGATTCGGTAATGACGGTTGCCGCGGCCGGTCCGTTGGGAGTTCCGCGTTTACGCGGGTCAGACCGGTCCGAACCGCCCTGCAAACTCCCAGGGCTGCAGCCAAGGCGGCGGCTGCGCCGCAGGACTCTCGAACCCGCCTGAAGGCAGAACTCCGAACCATCGGGCCTCGGTTTTGGGCCACCAGTTCAGCGTGGCGGCAGTGCCACCTGTCGATATCGCGTTCAGCGAGAGACTCATGCACGTTTCATCCATTTCAGTCACCTCCCAGCTCTGCGATGGCCCGCCGGGCCCACCGGGCGTTCATCTCGTAGCTCTGGATGCCGTTCTCCATGGCGAGCCGCCCGCAGACCGGCATCAGGTCACGCACACTGTCGAGGTACCCGCGCAGGCCCGCCACGTGCGTATCGATCTGCGATACGAAGTCCCCCAGGAACCGTAACGTCGCCTCCCGGCCGATCACCGGCTCCATGAATGCGAACCGCAGCAGCACATCGTCCATCCGCCACGTGACGTCGTCCTGTGTGACGGGCTCAGACAGATGGTCTTCGAGCGTCTCGAGGCCCGCCGGCGTAATCTCGTAGACCACCCGCTGCACTCGCGTCTTTCCGTGCCCCGCCTGGCCGCGAATCCAGCCGGCGTCGTCAAGGCGTTTGAGCGCCGGATAGATCGCCCCGGGACTGTTGCGGATGTGGCCCAGCGGGGTCGTTGCGAACAGCTTGCGAATGTCGTATCCCGTCTGCGGCTGCTGGCGGATGACGCCGAGGATCGCCAGCGACAACATGGATAGCCCGGATTGTCCCTTCACGTTGCGATCTCCAATAGTACGATTCGTACTATCAGTCGGCGGAGCCGGAAGACTATTTCGAGTTTTCTCGATTCGGCGTCCGGCCGTTGACGCGTAGAGGCGTCTTGGCGATACGGGAGGTGTGGGCGAAGAGGGAGGTGAAATCTGCGGGTAGGGTCTGTCTGATCGGGTGCATGACCGTTTGTGCGCGCGGGCACAGGACGCTTCGATGTGTCTCGGCGGGGGCATGGCCGCGGGTGAGTCCCGTTTGGAGTTCCGCCTTCAGGCGGGTCGGAGGGTCTTGCGGCGTAGCCGGCTCCTCTTCCCCAATCATGGGACTTCAAGGCTGTTCGGACTGTTGGGACCCGCCTGAAGGCGGAACTCCGAACGGCAAGACCGCCCGAACTCCGGCGACACAGGCCGCACTTGCGGTCATGTACCCGCTCTGATCCGCGCGGCTACCGCCGGGGCAACGCGCTGCGCGTTCATGACACGCAGCGCGTTGCCCTTCGAAGAGTTCTGAGCAGCGGTCGAAATCGAGGCATTCACCCGAATGCACTCTACTGCACCCGGGCAAATGCGGCTGCCTTATTGGGCCATCTGCGACTGACTGAGCTGGAGATTGATCGTGCTGGTCACGACCGGGTCGGTATCGGCGCCCGTGGTGATGTTCGCCCGCTGCACGATCTCAACGGATTGCGACTGCAGGCCGTTGCCGTTCGGCGTCGAGAGGCTCTGCTCCTGGAGGCCGGTATACCGTTGGGTCCCACTGACCTCGCCGATCCCGTCGGGCTTGACGACCTGGTTCACGAACGTGCCGTCGAGGCTCTGGCGCGCCCCGGCGGACGGGAACCTGCCGCCGCGGGCCCAGAGCGCCTGGTCGCCGTTGACCGTCGCCTCCTGCCGGGAGGTGCTCGGTCCGACCAGACCGCTGGCCGAGGCGCTCTGCATCAGTCGGCCCGTTTGCCTCTGGAGGGCGGAGACCTCGCTTCGCGCGGTGCTGAACTGCTGGATCTGCTCGAACGTGGCCCGGTTCAACCCGCTGGCGGAGCCCACGCCCCCCAGCCAGTCCACCTGGTTGACCGCTCCGATCTCGAAATTTTGAGCCCACCCGATCGAGCCCGGCGCCCGATGGGCCTGTGCACTGCCGGCCAGCAGCAGAGTGCCCGTCACAATGATGAAAAGTCCCTTCTTCATGTTCCACTCCTTGCATTCACGGGAGGCGCCATCGCCAGGGCCTTGGGCCCTGGGCTGCCGCCCGTCGAGTCAGTAATTGGTTGCTTGCCACGTGCTCATGCACCTTCTACCGGATGTTGACGCTGCCGACCTGCTGGCCTCTCTGGAACCCGGCCATGTCATACAACTCCCGGCTGACGTTGATTCCGGGCCCGCGGTTCGCGGCGAGGGGAGCCGTCATCGGGACGGCAGCCACCTCCTTGGACGCGGGCATCTGCATCGTGGCCGGCTCCTTGGCGGTAGTCACCTCGATCGCAGGCGACTCCCTGGCGGCGGTCACCTCGATGGCGACCGGCTCCTCGGCGGCCGATACGCCCGGCGCAAGTTGCTTCGGGAACAGTTGAGCGCCCGTCGGCTCGGTCGAGACCGGTCGCGCCCGAAAGCGGATCCGGTCGTAGAGGGACGCCGGGATCCTCCTGCGCTCCACCGTCCCGGGCGAGAACCGGTAGGCGTCGGCGCTGAGGACCGCCTTGCCCTTGCCTTCCGTGATGCCGGTGGCCTTGGCCCCGAACAGCGACAGCGAGTAATTCATCTGGCTGTAGCCCGCGGCGGCCGACGGGAACGTCACGTTCGAGCCGACCGTCACGCCCTTCATCCCGCCGGAGACCAGCAGAATATCCACGTCCCAGAGCAGTGCCTCGGTGACCGCGGTCTTGTAGGCCTGGTCCCAGTTGCGGTCCACGTCGCCTTCGATATTCACCTTGCCGACGTAGGCGTATCCTTCCTCCGCCAGCAGGCTCATATCCACGTTGGAGTCGATGAAGACCAGCAGGGGCTTGCCCTCGGGTCTTCGGTCCCGCGTGACGGAATTGACGATCTCGAGTCCCCGCCCGTGATGGTACCGGTCGGGCGAGCCGAACAGCACGACCGCGACGCTGTTGAGCGCGCCGCCGACCGCCTCGAGCAGACCGTTGTGCGGCAGGCTCCGCAGCACGCTTCGCAGCTCGCGCATGTCCTCCGGGTTCTCCGGATCGAATGTGGTCTCGTAAATCTGGTCGTTCATCGTCGGCCCGTTGGGGAAATAGGCCTTCACGGTGCCCCAGCCCCCGTGCGTCCAGTAGGGCAGGTACGGAGGCAGACTCGTCAGCGGCGCGGTTCGCGCCTCGTAGTTCGAGACCGACGTCGTGCTCAAGTTCACACTGGCGTTCGAAAAACTGTCGCTCTGGCTCGAACCGCCGGAGGCCGAGACGCTCTGACTCTGCGTCGTCGTGATGTCGTTCGTCACCTCGATCTGAGGCGTCAACAGCGACGGATCGCCTCCCGGGTCGCCGTTCTCACCGTAGAGCGCCGTACTCAGCGCCAGCACAAAAACCATCACCATCCTTAGCTCTTTCATCATTTTTCTCCTTGTCCTGAAAACTCCCTTTCTTTCTCGGGACCATCCCGGGCAACGCAGTCCACGCGCATGCACCGAACGGGATCTCCCGTTCTCCACTCGTGTGCCAGCCGCCCGTTTCAGCAGGGCCACCCAACCTCACCCAGGCCTTTGGGGACAGACTTCAGGTGTTCCCGGTGGGTCGGGGCAGACCCTCCCCGGGACCCACGACACCTGGGATAGACGAATCGGCATCACCCCCGGTGGTTCGACAGGGAGCTGAATGCAAGGATATGACGCTACCTCCGGCCGCAAACGCCGAATCGCGCGATCGTGGTGACTCCGCGCGAGTGAGGAACTCGCCCGGAGGAGTCCACGTCCCCCCGATCCCTCCCGCCCGCGAGGGGCCCGCTCCATAGGGCCAATCCAACGCGTGGCGACGTTGCGGGGCGCAAGCAACAGGTTGCGTCAATACCCAACGCATAGCATCCCTGCCCGGTTACCCTGTCAGCCCCGCATCGCATAAGACAATGGTAAACTCAGGTTTCTATGTGACCATACAGTTATCGGACGGTCTTGTCAAGTCTAAATACCGGAGATCTCCCGCTCAGGTTCGCACGAACAGCGCCGGCAGGGACGAACACGGACAAACCCCGACGGAAGCGGACGAAAATGTCCGTGCCGGTCCGAGTTTGTCCGTGCAAATCCGCCCTCATCCGGCACACGCCGGAGGTTACTTCACCTCGAGGACCGAGTTATAGTCCCCGTAGGGGTTCATTTCGGATCGTTCGTTGTAAGGGTCCTGCTGCCACTGGCCGTCCACGACCAGACGGTAGCGGTAGGTCCCGTTGGCGAGCTTCATTTTGGCCTGCCAGACGCCGCTGTCGCCGACGCGCTGCATCGGGGTGTTCGAGGGCTGCCAGTTGTTGAAGTCCCCCGCCAGCGCCACGCTCTGGGCACGCGGATACAACGTCACGAAGACCACCGCGTCCTGGATCTGGCTGACGCCGTAGTAGTTGGCGAGCTTGGCATCGGTGAGGTCTGCGGCCTCCGCTTGCGTCTCCACGACCGTCTCGACCTCGGCCCCCGCCGACTGGGACGCCACGACCGGCTCCTGGATGGCGACCGCCTGAGCGACCGCAACCGGTTCCGGCTCCTTCGCCTCCATCGCGACGACCGGGGACTGGGTGGCCTTGAGCAGCTCGTTGGCGCTGGCGCCGATCGCCTCCAACTGATCGGCCAGCGAATCGACCAGCCGCTTGCTCTTGACCTGCGGCCGTTCCTCGCTCCCGATCACCTCCTGCGCCAGATTGCGGAAGTCCTGCTGTCCCTTGCTGGCCGGATCGTACTCGTTGATCGGCTGCCCGAAACTCGATGCCTCTTTGATCTTCGTGTTGAAGTTCACGACCGTCTTGAACATGCGGTCGCCAAAATGCGAACGCAACTCGGCCAGGATCTCCCTCGCCATCTTCGTGCGAATGTCGTACATGCTCGCCAGGACCCGCACCGAAACGTGCTGCTGGCACCGCTTGCACAAAATGCCCAGCGTCTCCAACTGCTTGCTCAGGCCGTGGAGTGCGAAATACCCCGTCTCGACCGGCACGAGAACGTCGGTCGATGCCCGCAACGCGTTGAACGTCAGCAGGCTCACCGCAGGCGGGCAATCGACCACCGCGAAATCATACTCCCCGCGGACCTCGTCGAGCACGGTCTTGAGACACGTCTCGCGGTCCGTGATGCCCGCCATCTGCTGCTCGAAGGCCGACAAGTCGATACTGGCGGGCGCCAGCTCGATATTGTCGCCGATCCGCCAGAGGATCTCAGTCAGGCGGATCGGCTCGTTGCGGCTGCGGGAGATGAGCACGTCATAGATGCTCTGCTCGATCTGCTCCTCGGGCACGGCCAGTCCGACGGCACAGTGCGACTGCGGGTCCATATCCACCAGAAGGACCTTCTTGCCGAGCTCGGCCAGCGCGCTGGCCAGATTGATCGATACCGTGGTCTTTCCACATCCCCCTTTTTGATTGACGATTGCCACTGTTCTCATGTTGGTCTCCGCAAACGAGCCTACGATTGCGCCGGTTCCTGGGCCGGACTTGGATTCCTGGTATTCTGCCTGAGGCCTTCAACCCGATCCATCGTGTTGGCAGTCTGCCCGGCTGAAAACCTCTTTTTCAGCACTGACAGTCCGCATAAATGCCTACAATGGATAGTTTCGGCACGCGCGTCTGGAAAACTTTACCCTTTTATGGGACGGCCCAATAAAAAGACCTGACAAGTAGAAAACTCGCCGCGTCCCCGCGCGTCGAACCCACCCATCGCGGGTCCCCGAAACCCCCGCCTGATCTCGGCGCGGCAGCACGGGAAAGGGCCATCCCGCCCAGCCCTCCGGCAGGATGGGCAAGATGGCGTACTCGGGACGCACGCCTGAGAACTCCTGCATTACCGGACGCACCGGCACGGGAACGCCCGTCCTCTCTGAGAAGGTGTATGAGAAGTGGCGTTCTGCAAAATGGCCATTGGGCCTATATTCTTGGGTTCCCAAACGCGATAGATCGCGTTTGGGGGCCCTTCAAGGAAATCTT
>JAFGJQ010000209.1 GCA_016929015.1 Phycisphaerae bacterium
ACAGCAGCACCTCACGGCCCAAGCCGCGCCTGAACCCTGAACACCGAACACTGAACCCTCCCATCCGAAACCCTTTTCGGATGGGGTTTGACTAGTTGGTTTCGTGCCCAAATCATACGATTTATGCGATGGTCGCCGCCCGTGGTCCATGGTCATAAGACATAGGGAGAACGACAAGTGCACATGAACAGCGTTGCCTTGCCGGTACTGGGCGTCCTGCTGATCGCGACAGGGGCCGTTGCCGCGGACCCGCCGCGCCCGTCCAACTGCGTCAATGTGAGCTGGGGCGACCATATCGCCGCCAACAGCGGGGATGCGCAGCTCAACACCTACGGCAAGATCGCACGGTCGCTCAAGCGGTGGAAGGACCAAGACGATATCGATGTGATCCTCTGGCGCGCGTCGGCTTACGTTGGGCACCGGTTCCACGAGGTTCGCTTCACGGCGCCGGTCTACCGGCGCTGGCACGAAATATCGAAGGCCGCGATAGAGGGGTTCAACCCGCTCGAGACGGTGCGCCGGGAGGCGCCGAAGAACGGGCAATCCTTCCTGCTCTACATGACGATGCTCGATCACGGTTGCCCCACCAACATCCATTACGGCGGCCCCAAGCCGCATGGCGTGCCGTTTGCCTTTCAGGACCGTTTCACCATCGAGCATCCCGAATTTCAGGTCGTCGATCTGGAGGGGAACTACCAGTGCGGAGTGCTGGAGATGGCCTATCCCGAAAGCCGGGAGTTGATGGTCGGGCGCATGGTGGACTTCGTGAACGAGTTCGGCAGCGACGGCGTGTACGTCTGCGCACGCACGCATTCGCCGCCGGCGGACGATGCCGACCAGTACGGTTTCAGCCCGCCCGTCGTACAGGAGTACCGGCGGCGGCACGGGATCGATATCACGGAGGACCCGCGTTTCGATTACCGTTCGCCCGGCTTCGCCCGCCACGATCCGGCGGTGCAGGCGTGGCGCGACCTGCGCGGGGAATACCTGGTGCAGTTCTTCCGCGACCTGCGCGCCGCGATGCCCGAAGGCAAGCGGATCTATGCCGGCCTGCCGCGCGGCAGGGTCCTGGGTCCGCCCTACGGCAACATGTCCTTGCACTGGCGAACCCTCGTGGAGGACGGACTCATCGACGGCCTGATCGTCGGCCATACCTCCGGGAGGTGGCTGTATCCCCTGATGAACCGGCCGCACGCAGAGCTCGGTTACCTGAGCAGCGAAGACGACAACCTCAACATCCCGAGCCTCGAGGAGAGTGTGGATCTCTACGCTCCCGTATGCCGGGAACACGGGGTCAAGTTCTACTTCATGAGCTACACCTACGGGGCTTTGGAGCGGAAACAGTTTGCGGCGCTGCACGACCGGGGGCTGGCCGGTTTCATGATCGGCGCGCCCAGCACGGCGTCCGGCTCCGCGGAGATGCTGCTCGATCCCCCGATCCGCTTCGCCGCCGACGGGACGGGTACCATTGATGCGTGGGTGTACATCAACGGCTACGAACGGCAGCACAGCACCAGCTACATTCTCAGCAAGTACGACCACGTCGTGGGCAACCACCTTCGACGCGGCTTCGAGTGGCAGGTTCATGCCGATGGACACTTTCTGTGGCGCGCCAACCAGATGGAACCCGGCGCCGAAGGCCGGGGCGTCGACAGTTTCGTCAAGTCGAGCCGGCCCCTGCCCCTGGGGCAGTGGATGCATATCGCGACCGTATTCGACCGTCCCCGGCGCGAGCTGCGGCTGTACGTGGACGGCCGGCTGGACGCGCGCAAAAGCATCCCGGACCTGCCGCTGCGGATGAACCCCGATCAACGGCTCATCCTCGGCCATTACGGGGGCTGCGCGCTGGGCCTGTTCGACGGCTTGGTGGACGAACTGCGTTTCAGCGACGCGGCGCTGAAGTTCACCGCGCCGCCCGCCCGGCCCTACGCCGGGGACGAACCCGGCACGGTCGCGTTTTATCGCTTCGAGCAGGTGCAGCCCGCCGGCTACATCGCCGCCAATGCCGGATCGCGCGCGCCCAACTTGCGCGTGATGTCCGGCGCGGTGGACGTGCTCGACGAGGGCCCGCCGGGTTTCGGCAAGGCGTTGGATCTGCGGCAGGCGGCCGGCGCGGAGCCCTAGCCGGGCCGGGGGGGCAAGCAGCGCCCCTTTGGGCGACATCGCGTCCGGCTCATTCCCGAGCCGGACTATTCCTTCTCCCATGGCTGCATGCCGATTCCCTTGATGCGGGCATTTCTGTCCGGCTTTGTTTTTGCCCGGACTTGACCCCTCCTGGCTCGGGTTGCTATTTTCCCTTCGACCATGACCTCCTTCCAGACTGGTTCCAGCCTGCCTGCGTGAGGTCGCTCACAGGCAGGCGGGCAGCCGCCCTTGCGCCCGGGCAGCGATTATGTATCCATGGAACGAAGAGCCTCCCATGACCAGTACTCGGCCATACGGAAAGAAGACCAATGAAATTGAACGAGCCTGCCTTTCGACCCTTTCCGCTTGAGGCCATCAAGCCGCAAGGCTGGTTAGCGGATCAATTGCGCATTCAGGCAGATGGATTGAGCGGACACCTGGATGCCTTCTGGCCGGACATCAAGGACAGTGCGTGGATCGGCGGTGACGCGGAAGGATGGGAAAGGATGCCGTACTGGCTCGACGGGGTCATTCCGCTCGCGTGGCTTATCGACCACCGGCCGCTCAAGCAGAGAATCATCGGGTATCTGGACTATATATTGGAACATCAACATGAGGATGGCTGGCTTGGCCCTCGTGTCGCGGAGAAGAAAGAGGCTGCAGACCTGTGGTCGCAGGCCCTGGCCCTCAAAATGCTCGTCGTCTATCACGATGCGACCGGTGATGAACGTGTTCCCGCTTGCGTCGGGAAGGCGCTGCGGATGCTGGATCGGCATATCGACCGGGAACCCTTGTCCAAGTGGGGCCAATTCCGATGGTTCGAGTTTCTCATTTCCATCTACTGGCTCTACGAGAGGATCGGTGAGTCCTGGCTGCTTGATCTCGCGGTCAAGCTACACGCCCAAGGCTTTAACTGGCAGGCTTTCTTCCGGCGTTGGCCATTGACGGCGCCTACGGAGAAGAAGCGCTGGAACTTCGCCGGCCACGTCGTGAACAATGCCATGGCGATCAAGGAAGGGGCCTTGTGGTGGAGGATTACCGGTTCGGACGATGACAGGAAGTCTTCTTGCGCGATGATCGAACTGCTGGACCGGCATCATGGCCTGCCGACGGGGGTGTTTAGCGGCGACGAATGCCTCGCGGGAACGAGCGCAATCCAGGGAACCGAGCTGTGTGCGGTCGTCGAATACATGTACTCCCTGGAGTGGCTGGTCGGTGTGCTCGGGGATCCCGCGCTTGTCGATCGGCTCGAACTCATTGCATTCAACGCGCTTCCCGCGACATTCTCCCCGGATATGTGGGCGCATCAGTACGATCAGCAGGTGAATCAGATCGAGTGCAGTATCCGCGAGAACCGATCATGGAATAGCAATGGCCGCGAGGCGAACATCTTTGGCCTCGAGCCGAATTACGGGTGCTGCACGGCCAACCTGAGCCAGGGGTGGCCCAAGTTTGCCGCGCACCTTTGGATGCGCACACGATCGAATGGGATCGCGGCCATAGCCTACGCGCCTTCGCGACTCGATACGGATATCGACGGCGTTCCGATTTCCGTGACCTTGAACACGGGTTATCCTTTCCGGCAGGACCTGAATTTTGTCGTGGAAGTCGGACAGCCGATCCGGTTTCCCCTTCTCCTGCGCATTCCCGCCTGGGCGGAAGGAGCGACGCTCGCAATCGAAGGCAAAGCGGAACAGGTCCGGAAAACGGGCTCGTTCCACGCCGTCGAACGTACATGGCAGGGGAAGACAACGATCCACATGTCCTTGCCCATGGCGCCGCGGGGGCTCCCGCGTCCCGGGGGCGCCCTCTCCATCGCCCGTGGCCCTCTATTGTATGCCCTTCACATTGGGGAAGCGTGGCGACGGGTCAACGAGGACCAACCACATCGCGAACTGCCTCACGCCGACTGGGAGGTGTTGCCCACGACTCCTTGGAACTACGCCCTTGAACTCAAAGACGGCGACTTCCCGCCGGATATCCGCTTTGAGGAACACAAGTTTGAACCCCCCGTCTTCTCCCCCGGCAGTCCTCCCGTTACCGCCACCGTCACGGGACGGCGTGTGCCGGACTGGACTGAAGAGGATGGTTCCGCGAAGCCAACGCCTCAAAGCCCCGTCAGATCCACTGCGCCGCCGGAAGAACTGCTGTTGATTCCTTATGGCTGCACGAATCTTCGTATTGCCGAATTCCCTGTTTTGAAGAACAAGAAGGAAGCCGAATAGAACGTTGCACAGGCGAAAACGCTGCGTCTGCCGCCCCGGCGCCGGTCGTCGCCTCGATTCACTCCCTGGTTTTGTCAGGGCGCTAGGCTTGCGGGCAGAGCCATAGGGCATTCCGGCTCCGATGAAGCTCCGGCGGGCAAGCCGGACGGCGTCAGCGGTGAGTGCGGCCGGAATGTATGTCTTATGATATATTCTTGGGGGAAGGATTTTGCGTGTTCTCGCTTGCGGCCTCAGAACCTGCATGGTAACATACGGGCGGAAAGCGTGAGAATTATGATAGGGTAAGGAGAGCGGCGTTGAGAACACATCTGGTGGCAGCGATGGTGGCGGTGGCGGCGATGCATACGGCATCCGGGACGGTGTGGTTCAACAATGGGTTTGAATATCCCACCGACACGAGCGCGTACATCGGTTCCGCGTTGACATCCGAAGGACGATGGGGGTCTTTCGGCGGCGGGGGCCAGACGGAGTTTACGATTTCCGACGCGCAGGCGCATCAGGGCAGCACTGCACTGAAGATCGCGCGGACGGCGTTTACCGGTGCGATTATCTTGGGGCGCACGGAGCTGAGCCCGAAATGGGGATCGGATACGGGCAGCCAGAAGCAGTTCGAGTTGTCGTTCTGGGTTTATCGCGACCCCGCCCCCGCGGAAGAAGCAAGCCAGGTTTTTCACTGGCGGTACGGTGCGGGCGGCGATCATGGGGTTGGCAGCCTGTACATTACGGAACCCGGCGCAATGTACTACTCGGCGGAGGCGCCGGCAGCCTGGACGGCCGTTGGGGTCACGGTCGAAGAAGGGACATGGGTGCCGGTGCGCGCCATCTACGACTTGACGGCGGGTACGTACGGCCAGATGACCCTTGTCGTATACGGGAGGGCATACGGGCCTTTCGATTTCAGCGAGGCGTTCCTGTCCGAGTCCGATCGCATCGCGATCTCGCCTTCAACGCCCAATGGCACGGTTTCGTATATCGATGACCTGTACCTCGGGGATATACAGGAGCCGGCAACCAGCATCTACCTGAACAGCGGTTTCGAATATACCCCCGGCAGCAGCTACTACGGTGACGCCTACACGAGCGAAGGCGAATGGGGCTCCTTTGGCGCCAGCGCTAATTTTGTGAACACTCTTGCAGACACGCCGGTGCACACGGGAAACCGTTCGTGGATCGCCTACCGGGCCGGATACGAAGCGGATGCGTCACTCTGGCTGGCGGGCCGCACGGCGCTCTTCCCGCGTCCGGGGACACACCCGATGGGGGTGCGGCAGTTCGAGCTGTCGTGCTGGGTGTACCACAACAGTCAGTCGTTTGAACTGCGCTGGTTCAGCGGCGGAACGCATAACCCTGTGGGCGATGTCAGAATCAGTAACACCGACAACGTGGGAGTGCGGCTGGGAACCGGTTTGTTTACAGAGCCGGGGGCTACAGTTCCGGATAACACGTGGACCTATCTTCGATTCATTTACGATCTGGACGCCGGCACGTACGGCCAGGTCACCCTAAAGGTCAATCGAGTTGCCACTTACGGGCCCCTGGACCTTACCGTCGACTTCGCCTCGGCGCCCGACCGGATACGCGGGTATCTGTGGCCCGACGGCACGACCTCCTATATCGACGACGTCTACCTGGGTCCGGTCATCCCGCCGCAGGGGACCCTGATTATGCTGAAGTAGAGCCGGCCGCGGCGGGGACGCCGCGGACCACCCGGCGCGCCCCGGCCGGGCCGGAGGGCGTCGGCGCAGGACAAGACGGCGTCCGGGCTTCCGGAGTGCGCGCCCTGTTCAGCGTATGACGATAAGACAGCCCCGGGGGTAGAGGATCATGCCCGTGCCCGCCGCGGCGTCCATGACCAGCTCGTAACCGCCTCCGCCGAGCGGGTTCAGTTCACCATCATCCCCGCCGGTCGTCAGTCCCGCGGCATAAGCCCATTTCTGACCGTCGAGGTCGAGCAGGGTTTCGGGTCCCTGGGCATAGGCTTCGAGCAGGGTCTGAACCTGCGACACGTTGTAGTGCAGCGACGCCGTCGCGGCCAGACCGTACAGCGCGCGGACCTCGCCCGCGCTCAGTGCGTCCGCCCACACCGCCACGTCGTCGAGCAGGCCGTCGTAATAGCTGCTGGCGTTGTAATCCCCGCCGATCGTAACGTCCATGCTGGCAACCGTGTTGACGGCGCGGGCCGCGGCCGCGTACGCGTCCTGCGCGACGCCGTCAAGAAAGATCACCGTGTCGGTGACGTCGGGCGCGGTAAGCGCAGGCAGCACGAACGCCACGTGGTGCCAATTGCCGTCGGCCAGCGGGGTCGCGGTTGTCTGGCGAAAGCCCCCGTTGACGGCAACCCGTCCCCGTCCGTCCCGCAGGTACACGGACCACGCCTCGCCGGTGGTGTTCGAGCCGTTCGAGATAAAGGGATTGAACCCCGCCGTGGTGGATTTCATCCACACGCAAATGCTGCGTGCGGCCGTTCCGAGGATTCCCTTGTCGCCGGTCATGGTGACGATGCCGTTGGCGGTGCCGTCGAGAGCGTAGGCCCGGCCGCGCTCGCCCGGCTGGTTGAGGGTGACCCCGGTTCCGATCGTTCCGTTCGTGCCTCCGGCGCTGTTGATCGCCGTCGCGCCGGCGGTTTCGTCAAACGCCCAGTGGTCGCGCAGCGACGGGGGCGCGTAGGCGGCCTTCAGGCCGTCGCCCGCCGTCGCGTCCATGACGAGGGCGTAGCCGTCGCCGTCGGCGACGAGCTCGCCGTCATCGGTCGCGGTCAGGCCGGTCGCATAGGCCCAATGGATTCCGCCCGCGACGGCGCTGCCCTGCGCGGCATAGGCTTCGAACAAAGCCTGCGCCTGGGACGCGTTGTAGTTCAGGTCCGGCGCATTGCCGAGGTTATACAGCGCGCGCACTTCGCCTTCGGTCAACCCCTCCGCCCACACCGCCACGTCGTCGAGCAGGCCGTTGTAGTAGCTGCCGCCGCCGTAATCGACTCCGACGGTAACGTCCATGTTGGCAACCGTGTTGACGGCGCGGGCCCCGGCCAAGTATGCGTCCTGCGCGACGCCGTCAAGAAAGATCACCGTGTCGGTAACGTCGGGCGCGGTAAGCTCGGGCAGCACGAACGCCACATGGTGCCAGTTGCCGTCGGCCAACGGAGTCGCGGTTGTCTGGCGATAGCCTCCGTTGACGGCAACCCGCCCCTTACCGTCCCGCAGGTACACGGACCACGCCTGGCCGGTGGTGTTCGAGCCGTTCGCGAGAAAAGTGTTGAACCCCGTCGCGGTAGATTTCATCCACACGCAGATGCTGCGTGCCGCCGTTCCGAGGATCCCCTTGTCGCCGCTCATGGTGACGGTGCCGTTGGCGGTGCCGTCGAGAGCGTAGGCGCGGCCGCGCTCGCCCGGCTGGTTGATGTCGATACCGGTTCCGACCGTTCCGTTCGTGCCTCCGGCGCTGTTGATCGCCGTCGTGCCGGCGGTTTCGTCAAAAGCCCAGTGGTCGCGCAGCGACGGGGGCAGGTAGGCGGCCTTCACGCCGTCGCCCGCCGTCGCGTCCATGACCAGGGCGTAGCCGTCGCCGTCGGCGACGAGCTCGCCGTCATCGGTCGCGGTCAAACCGGTCGCATAGGCCCAATGGATTCCACCCACGACGGCGCTGCCCTGCGCGGCATAGGCTTCGAACAAGGCCTGCGCCTGGGAGGCGTTGTAATTCAGGACGGGGTCATCGGCCAGCCCGTACAGCGCGCGGACTTCGCCCGCGGCCAGGGCGTCGGACCACACCGC
>JAFGJQ010000210.1 GCA_016929015.1 Phycisphaerae bacterium
AGCCGGGCAGGCTTTGGAAGGGGGCGGCCCGGTCGTCAGTGGACGGTGCCGCGCAGGGGATCTCCCTTGGGTCATACGGTCCCGGCTTTAGTCATCTGGCTTCAGGTGTGCCGCACGGTGGTCTGCGGCGCGGCGACGAACGCGCCGCCGGCCCCGCTCGGCGATCGCGACGCCTCGCTTGACGCCGCCGCCGTGGTCACCAACGACAGCGCCGACACCTGGCTCGACCGGGCCAACGATGCGGTCTATCGGGCATTGGAAGTAAACGTCGAGCGGGTCGACGGTCTTTTCGCCGCGGAGGGCGAACAGGTGCAACGGGTCCGAAACTCGAAGTTGAGGGTGAAGCTTCATACGCGTATCGAGGAACGAGGCGGCCCGGACGTAAGCCTGGAGCCGGACGCATCGGTCGACCTGTACTTGCCGCACCTCAGCCGGCGGCTGAACCTCGCGCTTCGCTCCACCGACATCGACGAGCTGCCGGGCGTGGACCCAACCGAGGAAGACAGCTCCTGGCTCCTCGGTGTGGTGCGCACGACGGGGCGCAAGCGGGCCGGCGACCTGACCTGGGGTGCGGGGGCCAAGCTGAAACCCGCTCCGGAACCCTACGCCACGATCGGAGCCCGGCGCGAGTTCGACGGGATTCCCTGGTACGTGACGCCGGCGCAGAAGGTTTTCTGGAGCGGCGACGAGGGGTTCGGCGAGCTGACCAGCCTGAGCGTGGAGCGGCTGCTTGGGCCGCGATCCGGCGCCGTTTCGACCTCGGCGGCCAAGTGGACCGAGGAGACCGACGGGGTCGAGTGGGAGCAGAGCGTGCTGCTGGCCTTCTTCCCGCGGGGCTACGTACGCAGCCGCCGAAACCGTCAGCACACGGTCGGCCTGAAGGGGAGTGTCTTCGGACACAAGAGCGGCTCGGGGGTCGTCGATCGGTATCGCGTGCAGCTCGGCTGGCGGCGCCCTCTGCGCCGCCGATGGCTCTACCTGGACGTGGTGCCGGGCGTGGATTTCGACCGGGAGAAGGACTGGGACGAGCTGGTCTGGATCCGCTTCGGCCTCGAGGTCTTCTTTGACGGGTCGGTGCGGACGGAGGGGAAGGAGGCGGCGTGCACCGAATAGGCACGGCAGCGAGCCGGGTCGCGTTGGTTCTGCTCTTGTCGCTGACCGGGGGCTGCGGCACAATGAGGAGCGGCAGGAAGTGGGGACAGGATGCCACGCTGCTCCCGGGGTGGGATCGCATCGGCCGCGCCGCAAAGGACGCGTTGACCGACCCGAAATTCCTCGTTCCGGCGGCCGGCTCGGCCGCTCTCCTGTTGCTTGACCGGGACGAAGACATATCAGACTGGGCGCGTGATCATAACCCCATCTTCGGGTCCGAGGAGACGGCCGCGAAATGGAGCGACGATCTCGAGTGGGGGCTGACCCGGTGGCTGTACGTTACACTGGCGCTGACCCCCAGTGGAGACGATTCGGTGGAGTGGCTGACCTGCAAGGCGAAAGGCTTTGGCGTCGAATGGGGCGCCGTCTATGCCAACACGCAGACGACGCGCTTGATCAAGGACCTGAGGGGGAGAAACCGCCCCAACGAGGCCAACCGCAAGAGTTTTCCCTCCGGCCATACGTCGGATGCTTTTGCCCGCGCCACGCTCGCGATGGAGAACATCGAAGCGATGGACATACCGCGTCCTGCCAGGGTCGCGCTGCATCACGGCACGCTGGCGACCGCGGTTGCGATCGGCTGGAGCCGCATCGAAGCAGGAGCGCACTACCCGTCGGACGTGCTGGCAGGAGCGGCATTGGGCACCTTTTTCGGCAACTTCGTGCACGATGCGTTCCTCGGACCGGACGAGGAGGAAATCGGGTTGGTCATAGGCCCGACTCAGGGAGGGGTCAATGTCCAGCTATCGTGGGCGTTCTGACGGGCGTGGTTTCCGTCGCCGGGAGGTCCGCCGGCGGGAGAAACGCCTCGGTCAACCAGCGATCGTCCAGGATTGGCGCGAACCCGGGAAGGAGAGAGGGCATGAAAACAGCTGAATACGCGTGTGTGCGGTTGGCCGCGGTGTCGGCCCTCGCCGCCACGGCTCTGCCGTTGAGCTATGGACAGGCGGCAGCGGCCCCACATGGACTCGCATCCGCGGAGCCGCCGGCCCGGCAAATGGTTCTGGACGCCGGATGGCGGCATCGTCTGCGCGCCGATGTCGATGACGGCGCGACGTTCAACGTTGACAGCTTCAACATCGCCATGGGGATGACCCGACGCCTGACGGAGCGACTCAAGCTGGACGTTCATGGCGGCTATTCCGTGGACTCCTATGACTTCTCCGACGGAGACACGTTTGGCGGCATGCCGTGGGAGGATGTCAACTGTTTCCAGGCGCGTTTCCTTGCACGCTATCGTCACGAGGATCGATGGGAATTCCTGGGCGGGCCTGTTCTCGTGGGCCATTCCGAGCAGGACGCGAAGGAAGACTCCATGGAAGGCGGCGCTCTGGCCGGTGTCCTCTACTCGTGCAGTCCGGTCCGTACCGCGGGAATCGCCGTGGTCGCGCTGAGCCGGCTCGAGGGGGACACCCTGGTCATGCCGGTCCCTATCATCCAGTGGTCGTTGAACGATGACTGGGTGGTGCGTACTCGCGCTTCGAGCATCGGCTCGGTTTTCGAGCTCGGCCTGCAGGCGGAGTCCTGCCTGGGAATCGGGATGGAAGCGGAAAGAACATTGACTCCACGCTGGGCATGCGCCGCCGGTGCACAATTTCACTCTCGCCGCTTCCGGCTCGATGATTCGGGTGTACAACCCGACGGGATCGGCGAGGATACGGGCACACACGTTTACCTGCAGGCGTCCTGGCGTTCCGGGCGTGCATCCGCTGTAGAAGTCTTTGCGGGGGTGCAAACGCAGGGGGAACTGACCATCAGGGACGAAGACGGAGACAAGGTGGCGCGTGAGGATTACGACCCCGCGGGTGTGCTCGGTATGCGGGCGATGCTGAGGTTCTGAAGCCGGCAAGGGTCAGACCGCCGCTGCGCAGCCGGGGTCCACATGGGCATGAAGGTACTAATGAGAAGTGCGCGGTGCATATTGATTTTCCTGGGCTGTCTGCTTGCGGCGCGGACGGGCGCAGCGCAGGAAATCGTCCTGCGCGAAGGCCAAACGGAGCCTGCCGCCGGCACGATGGTCGTTCCCTTCGCTTTCTACAATGAATCGCTTGGGCTTGCGGCCGGCGGCAGCGTAGGCAACCGTGGTTGGATTCAGCCGCAGGCCGCGTACTTCCTGACGGTCGTCGGCTCCGTCGAGGGTACGGCCTACGGGTTTCTGGCCCTGCGCGACATCGAGGTCCCGTGGACGGACCGGCTGTTCGTCGACGCGCAGTTCAACCTCAGGACGTTCAGCGAAATCGATATCTACGCCGACGGCAATCCGGCCTTCCCCGACGCGCCCGCGGGCACCCACGACTCGGACGCCGACAACTTCATCCAGGGGGACGGCACGGACTCGGCGGCGTGGCTCCGCTTGCTCTACGTGCTTCCGCTCGGAAGCGGGCGGGACAGCCCCATCTCCACCGTGGTCCTCCGGAACGGCCTGGCCGTCGAGGGGGCACGCGACACATCGACGTGGAACCCGCTGAGAGGCGGATACACCCTCGTGGGCGTGAGGCCGTTTTTCAGAAAGCAGGATGTCACCACGGAGGAGGTCGGCGACTTCGAAAGCGCGACGGCCGGCGCCGAGTTCGGCGTGCATTACCACAACACCGATTTCGCGGTAAACCCTTCGCGCGGGGGATTCGTCGATGCGCGCTACGCGAAGGATTGGGGCGAATTCGGGAGTACCGCGCCGTGGGAGACCCTTTCCCTTCAGATCAACGGCTATGTACCCCTTGGGGCGGGTTCACGAAGCCGGCAAAGGGTCCTGGCCCTGAGCGCCTGGTTTGCCGACACCCCGTCCTGGGATGACTTCGACGTGAAAGCCGAGCGGCGAGTATACCACCGTCCGCCCGCCTACGAGGGCGCTTCGCTCGGCGGCATGGACCGTATGCGCGGCTATCCGGAGGGCCGGTTCAACGACCGGTCGGCGGCGTACTATGCCGTCGAATACCGCCACATCCCGGAATGGAACCCGTTTAGAAACGCCGCGTGGCTTCACCGCTTCAATGCCCGTGTGGACTGGTTGCAGGTCGTGGCCGGAATGGAGTTCGGGCGGGTCGCCGGCGAGTTCGACCTGGGTGACCTGCACCGCGACATGAACGTGTGCGGCGTCCTCGGCCTGCGCGCTATGGCGAACCACCTGGTCGTGCGGGCGGATATCGGAATCTCGGACGAAGGAGCGGCGGTGCAGATGACGATCGACCACCCCTTCTGAGCGATGGACAGGGCACAACAATTGGCCTGTAAAACAGCAATCGGATGCTGCTGCATTGCGGCGCTTGTCCGGTGCGTACCGGCATACGGGGAGGTCGTGCTGCGACCGCCAACCTCGACCGACGGATACCTTGCACGTTTGCTCATCAACGAAACGCCGTTTCCGGGAGAGCGCGGCTGGGTGAGCGAAGCGGACACGAAGGCCGCCATGTTGCAGATCCTGTGGGTGCTGCATTCGCGCATCGCGCATGTTCCCCCGGGATACCGCCAGGTTGAACTGGCCTCGGTGACAACGAAGGACATCCTTGACGTGATCACCGCCGGCGGAGTCCACGGTCAGTGCGACGGGTTCTACCGCAAGGACGACGGCACGCCCGCCGTAGTCGCGCGTGTTCCCGAGCGTCTCGGCAGCCTCCTCCGGATCGCCAACCAGGGCAAGCCGGGGCATTTCGCCCGGTTGATCGACTACGCCCAGGGCCTCTCCAGCGCCTATTTCAGGGGAGGGATCGACGAGGCCGACCGGTTTGCGGGACTATCGCACGTGGGAAACACGCGTGTGACCGGTCGGGCGTACTCGTGGATGCAGGACCGGGACTACTACCATCCCGGCGGCGACTTCGTGAAGATCCCCGACGCGGAGGACGGGTCTCTGGGCGGAAACCGGTTTTCCACGTTGAAGGAGCGGAAATGAGAATGGTGTCAGGTGTCAGCTTTCAGGTTTCAGGGCTTCTTATTGCATGGCTTGCCTCATCATGCGTAACGGCTCCGAGGAACGCTGAGACGCCGGCGCCGGAGTTGATCGACAAGACGGTTATCTACGAAGTGCTGGGCCACCTGTACCGCTGGCACCTGGACGAAGTGGACGTCCGGACGGCGACGAAGGCCGGCAACGAACCCGTCTGGGTGAGACAACGGCACCCGGATCTGGACCCGGGCGACCGCAGTTGCTTCGGAGAGATGCTTCTGCCCGTTCTCGGTGTGCGCGTACTGATGAAGAAGGCGGACTACACGATCGAGGAGCTGAACACGCGCGTCGTGAGCGATCGATACAAGATCGTACATGTCAGCCGGGCGGGTGTGCCGCGGACTCTGAAGCGCGACTTCGTTCCGGTTCGGGTGTCCGGGCCGGATCTCCGCGAGTACCTCTTTACCAGGCGTGGAAACGTTACGTTTCCCGATGACGCGCTGATTGCGAGGCTTCGCGAGGCGGTGCGAGCGGAACTGGTGCTGCATTTTCAGGACGTGACGGAAGCGGTCCCCAGGGGCGAACAGGTTGTGCACATGGCGCCGTTGTCCCCCGTGGCAAACGAACTATGGGTTTTCTCGGAGACCGGCAGGGCTCTTATCCGGTTCTCATCCGACCTGGACCTGGTCAACCCGGACGTCTGGGAGCACGCACGCGTGTCGGTTGCGCTCTGGGATATCGACGAGCAGGTGGTGGTTTCCCTGCAGGAAGCGGCCGGCAGCAACGCCTACCTCACCCGCGACCAGGTCGGCCGTGCCTTGTACAACTGCGTGATCCTGGGGAAGCGAATCGTGCTGGAGCCGCTGGAGCAATGAAACGCCATGCCGTGGTTGCTATGAACAAGGTGCCTGCAATGGCCTGTGCCCTGCTTATTGTCGTGGCCGTCGCGGAGGCCGGCCCCGCGGCTACCAATCGCCCGCGGGTCGGGCTGGCCCTCAGCGGCGGCGGCGCGCTCGGCCTGGCCCATGTCGGCGTTCTCAAGGAACTCGAGAAACACCGCGTGCCGATTGACTGCATCGCCGGAACGAGCATGGGCGCCATCGTCGCCGGACTGTATGCGTGCGGAATGGGTCCCGACGAAATGGAGACCTTTCTCGAAGGCCTGGACTGGAACCACGTTATGAGCGACGCCACCCCGCGTCGTGAGCTGTACTTCAGGCGTAAACTGGACGATCAACGCTATCTCTTCGAAATGGGGCTGGGCCGGAAAGGGCTGAAAA
This sequence comes from Phycisphaerae bacterium, assembly GCA_016929015.1. Classification (GTDB taxonomy): domain Bacteria; phylum Planctomycetota; class Phycisphaerae; order UBA1845; family UBA1845; genus JAFGJQ01. The sequence goes on from JAFGJQ010000210.1 coordinate 6,316, forward strand.
TCGGAACCGGAATGGCGGCGGGCCAGAAGTTCAACAACCTCATGCAGCTCATCACGCTCCGCTCGGTCTCGATTACGAACTTCAATGACCTTCCCATACCGTACCGCGCCGTAGCCACGGATCTGGCGGCGGGGAAGCCGGTCGTGATCGACCGCGGGAATCTGGCGACGGCAATGCGCGCCAGCATGGCGCTGCCGGGTATCTTCACGCCGGTAGCAATGGAGGGGCGGCTGCTGGTCGACGGCGCGGTCGTCCAGAATCTGCCCGTGGACGTCGTCCGGGCCATGGGTGCGGATATTGTCATCGCCGTGGACGTTGGGTCCAGGGCCGACAGCGTGGAGCCGGAACAACTACAGACGCTGGGCGGCATCCTGGGGCGGACGTACGCTGTGGCTCAGCGGCCCAACACGCTGGAGCAGCTCGGCCGCGCCGATATCGCGATCCAGCCGAACCTTGACGGGTTCAGCCACTCGCAGTTCCATCGCAATTCGGAGCTGATTTCGCGAGGTGAGAACGCCGCCCGGCAAAGCGCGTCGCAGCTTGCCGCACTCGGGGTGGACGAACAGGCGTATGCGGCGTACCTGTCCCGCCAGCGCCGCGCGCTCCCCGGCAATCTGCGTATCGGCGGGGTCAGTGTAACCGGCAATCGGCGCGTCAGCGAGAAGAGTATCCGCAAGCGAATCCTGACGCGACCCGACCGCAGATTCGACGAAGACCTCGTACAGTTGGATCTGATGCGGATCTACGGCATCGGGGAGTTCGAGCAGGTCCTGTTCCTCTTCGATCCCGGCGCTGATGGCGAGGGGGTCTTGCACTACGACGTCACGGAGAAACCCTGGGGACCGTTGTATCTTGCCTACGGGCTCAACCTCCGGAGCGACTTCGACAACGACTCCGACTGGACCATGTTGGTGAACCTGACGCGCAGGAGTCTGAACCGTTTTGGCGCGGAATGGCGGAACGAGTTCGCGTTCGGCAGCCGGTGGATGGTACTTTCCGAGTTCTACCAACCGCTCGATTACGGCGGATTTACCTTCACCGCTCCCCTGGTCACGTACCGTTCGGAGCGGGAAGAACTCTATGACGGCGGGGAGCGGATCGCGGACTACGACGTGCGACGGCTGGAGGGGCGACTCGACTTCGGCTTGCAGTTGCGCCACTACGCCGAGCTTCGCGCCGGGCCGTTCTGGGGCATGGGGCGGGCCTCTGTGGAAACGGGGGCGTCCGACTTGCCGAGCGTTGACGATGACTACGCGGGGTTGCGGGTCGGCTTGATCGTGGACCGCCGGGACCGAACGCTGTTTGCCTGCGAGGGTTACTACTATGAACTGGAGGGACTGTTTGCCGATGAGTCCATGGGCGGGAGCGCGGATTTTGACAAGGTCGCGGGAGTTGCTCGCCATCATCAATCCGTTGGGAATCACACCTTCACACTGGGTCTTCAGGGGGGGACGAGTCTGGGCAGCGATCTGCCCGGCTACGCGCAATTCAAGCTGGGAGGGCCTTTTGGATTTGCCGGGCTTGCGGAGGGCCAGTTTCGCGGATCCTACCTGGGGGTGGGATCTCTCGGCTACCGCTACCGGTTGTTGGAGCTACCTGCACAAGTGGGCAAGGGCGTCTACGCCCTTATCCGCTTCGACGCCGGAAACGTATGGAACGACGGAGTGGAGATTGAGGATCTTCGCTACGGCGCGGCGCTCGGGATCGGGGCGGACACCGCGTTGGGACCCGCGTATCTGGGCTATGGGACAGCCGACGAGGGCTACGGACGGTTCTACTTCTCGCTCGGCACTGCGTTTTGATACCGCGCTGCCTGCCTGCAGCATATTCTTTCTCAAGCGCCCGCAGTTTCTCGCCCTGTTTGGCGCGACGCGGGGCAGGGGGAATAAGCCGCCAAGGGCACCGGGAACGCCGGTCCGCGGTTCGGGACGGCTTATAGCGCCAACCGGTCCAGATACCACGGCGGCGCGTGGGTCTCCGCGCAGAAACGGCGGATCTCGTCCTCGAACCGGCGGACGAGATCGGGCCGTTCGGCGTAGACGTTGACGTTCTGTCCGGGATCGTCCCGGAGATCGAACAAGGCGGGCTCGAGGTAGAAATCCCGCACGCCGGGGAAAAGCTCCACGCGGCGGCGCACGCCTTCCGGCGTCACTTCGATGTCGCGCGCGGGCCCGGCTCCAGCGAAATAACTCTGGGTCAAACCGTGCCAGTACAGCGGTTGGGACTGATCGTGGGCCAGGTGGAACGCATACCGCCCGTCGTTGACGATGTGCTGCCGCCCGTAAAAACCGGTGTGCGCGGCGTCGCGAATCTTCTCGGCGCGCCCGCCCAGCAGCGGCAGGAGCGATGCTCCGTGAACGGGTTGTTCCGGTTCGATTCCGCGGGCGTCGAGGAGCGTGGGCGCGATGTCGATATTCGAAACGACCGCGTCCTCGACGCGCGGATCGACCCCGGGATGGTAGATCAAGAGCGGCACGTGGGTGACACAATCGTAAAGGTAGGTCCCCAGCTTCCCGGTCCAGCCGTGTTCCGTGGTGTACGTTCCGTGATCCGTGCTGACGACGATCATGGTGTCGTCGAGGATATTTAGCGGTTCGATCGCTTCCATGAATGCGCCGAAGCACGCGTCGGCGAACGTGACGTTGCCGGCGTACAGGGCGCGGATGTGCTGTTGTTCCCGCGGCGTATAATGGCATTCGGCGGGTTCGTATTCGGGAGTGACCAGGCGGTCGCCCGCGTAATCGGGGTCGTATTGTTCGGCGTATCCGGGCGGGGGATCGAACGGTTCGTGTGGAGGAAAGCAATCGATCATCAGGTGGAACCCGTTGCGGTGCGAGCGGTTCCGTCGCACCCAGTCCGCCGCCGACCGGAACGTCCGGGCGGCGAACCAGTCGTCCTCCGTCTTCATTCGAAAATGCTTATACTTGAAGTAGTAGTCGCGGTATTTCTTCTGAATGCGGTTCGGGTCGGAATGGTAATCGATGCGCAGGGCCTCTTCCGGGTCGGAGTAGACGCGGTCGCCTTCGATGCCGCGGATGAAATCCCAGGACGAAAAATCGAAGTGATAATTCCCCGCGCCTTCGCGGAACAGATGGTAATGATCCGTAACGAGGCCCGTGACGACGCCCCGGCGGCCCAGCTGCGCCGCGACCGTGACGTCCGTTTCTTCCAGCGGTCCCCATCCGCGCGTGGGGAACTCGCAGTTTCCGGTCATGAAATCGCGGCGCGCGGGCATGCAGGGAAAACTCGCCGCGTACGCGTTGGAAAAACGGACGGACCGCCGGGCGAGTCGGTCGAGATTCGGCGTGCGGCACCAGGTGCTGCCGTAACAACCGACGTAGGACCGCTTAAGCGTATCCAGGATAATGTGAATCGTGTTCAGTGGCGCTGTCCCTTCATGCGTCCCCGGCGCCTATATAGCCAAGCGCCCTGGCCTTGTCCATACACATTGCGGCTTGGTGCCCGGGGTCGTCAATACGGTGACATATTCGATAAGGCAGGAGAGGTCTCGACTCCGCTTCGCTCCGCCTTTTTCATCTGCTGGCCGAGGTGAATCAGGAGAAGCCCGCCTTCGCCGCTTCGCGGGCTACGGCGCGGCACTTTTCGCCGGGAGGCGAAAAGTGGTGGAGCTTCGCCCGCCGCAGTCGAACTTTCTTTCAGTCTGACGATTCATAGCACCATGCACCCGATGGTGCATACC
>JAFGJQ010000211.1 GCA_016929015.1 Phycisphaerae bacterium
CATTGAAGTGGAATTGCCGGTGGGCGTCACAAAGGAGATCGATGTGGCGTTTGTCGGCGGGTTCGACACGTTCGCCGGGGCCACCGGGACCTACACTTACCAGATGGACAACGTCGTGGACTGGTTCCTGGCCGGCAACATGAGCAATGCACAGACGGCGACGGAAAGCTACTGGACGGACTGGCTTGCCCAGGGCGTCACCGTGGACACGCCGGACGACGCGTACGACCAGACGTTCAAACGCAGCCTGCTGGCCACGGCCCTGCACCTGGACGGCAAGAACGGCGGCGTCATCGCCGGAATGCACAACGGGGCGTACCCATTCATCTGGCCGCGGGACGGCGTGTGGGCCGCCGTCACACTCGATCGCACCGGCCACACCGCCGAGGCCGCCGAGGTGTACCGCTACTTGCGGGACATTGCGTATCGGGCCGAGGAGGAGCCGGGCCGCGAGGGATGGTGGTACCAGAAGTACACGACGGACGGCTACATCGTCTGGAACTCGCCGCAGGTGGATGAAACGTCCGTGTTCCCGTGGGGCGCGTACTATCACTACAACGTCACCGGTGACGTGCAGTTTCTCGCGGACCACTACGTCACGGTCTACGAGGCGGCCCGGGCGTCCAGCGAGGACAGCACCATAGACACCCGGCTCTACTATGACGACGCGTACCAACTCATGTATTCGAACAATTTGTGGGAGGACTCGTGGGGTGATTTCCTCTACTCCAACGCGTCCGTCGAGCGCGGCCTGCGCGATGCGGCGGCCATCGCGGACGTGATGGACCAGGACGTTTGTCCCGGCGGGCCCGGCACCTGCAACTACCACAACGACAAGGCCCTGTTCCTCGCCCGGGCAAGCGCCATCCACGGCGGCCAGGTCAGCCGGCTTGTGTGGGATGGGGAGAACACCGACATCTCCTTCCTGGGGCTGGTCTACCCGTTCGACGTGTTCGCCGCGGACGACCCGCTGGTGGCCCACGTGGTGGATCGCATCAACGGTGTGGCCACCGACACATACGGAAACAACCATCCCATCATGAACTTCGCCTCGCACGGAGAATGGGAAGGACTGCTCAACCGGTACTGGGGTGACACGTACTGGCATAATGCGAGCGGGCCCAACCCCAACGGCAGCCCGTGGTTCCTGACCACCCTCTGGTACGGCTGTTACTACGGTATGCGGCAGGACCTGACGGCGGGCTCGGGTGACATCGACAACCATAAATACCGGTTTGACCTGCTGCTCGACCGGCTGGGGCCCATCGGCCTGGGAGCGGAACAGATCGCACCGTCCAACAGCCTGCTCTACCCCGGGCAGATGGACTTTTTGCTGCAAGCGGCCTGGCCCAACGCATGGGAGTCCATGTCGTTCCTGGTCGATGCGGTGATGCTGTTCCTGGACTATACGCCTGACGCGCCGGGCAACACGCTCCGCATCCGGCCCAAGCTGCCCTCCGCCTGGTCCACGATGACGTTTGAGAACGTTGTCCTGGGCAGTCACCGGATCGACGTCACGTGCACGGAATACGACACCCACGTCGCGCACACGTTCACGAACCGAACGGGCGCCGCCGTTGCGTATGACACCGTCCTTCGCGTACCAACCGGCACCACCATCCTGGGCGTGCTGGAGAACCGCGTGGGCAAGGCGTACGACTACGACCCGGCCATCGGGGCGGTGTCCGTAGCCGGGAACCTGGCCGCCAGCCCGGATGCAGAAACTGAAGTGGCAGTTTATTTTTACGCGGGGTTCGCGGATTGCATGACCGGGCCGGATGCCGGCCCCGCCTCGCTTGGCTGTGAGGTCTACGACATCGAAGACGACGATGATGTGGACTTGGCTGACTTCGGCGAGTGGGGTCGAGCGCTACACCCGCTTCCGTGAGGGGCGTTTCGCGGCGCTCCGAGAACCCAGGTGCTTGTTGGCGATTTGGAGCCTGGAAGCGACGGCGGGTAGGCGAGGGCGCATCCATACTTTATTGGACCTCGGCGGAACGGGAATATCCCATCGCCCGGGTTGATTCAGGGCGTGGGGATCGCGTATACTATTCAGCGGTTGGTACGAGGGAATCGGGAGAGAGAGCCTTCGTGTAGCCACCAGGTGGTCACCTGCTCTTGCAGCCGGCTCACGTGGAGACCGGCGGATTCCCCGAACGATTATCAGGACGAGGGAAGGTTAGCCGACAAGGCTGCATAGCCTGTCGGTGACGATGCGTTCCATCGCACGCGTGAGTTGGCGCGAGCGGACGCGATCGTCACGTTACGTGGGCGGGAGGAGAGCGCAAATGCAATTCGTCTTTGGATCGGCCCTGCATCGCGCAGGCAAAGGCTTTCTGGTCGTTGCGATTGGTCTGGGTTTGGCGGGGACCGCTGTGGCGGCGGAGATTCCGCTGCAGGAGGCGTGGTCCGGGTACGGCCCCTACGCCGTCGTGAACACCGGGGTCGGTGTGCGCGACACGGGCGGCACGGGCACCATGTCCAACGTGGCGGTCTCCGGCCAGGTACAGAAGGCATGGCTGTACTGGGTCGGCGAGAACATTCCGCACACTGACCTCGCGAAAGATTCCATGGTCACGCTGACGCGGAGCGGATCGGCGGGCCAGAGCGTCACCGCGGAGACGTCGTCGGTCATTCAGTTTGAGGTGCCGTGGCAGCCGGGCAACTACTATTGGGACGCCGCTCGGATCGCCTATTGGGCGGACGTGACGGATATCGTTGCGGCCGGCACCTTTGACTACACGGTCTCCGACTTCGTGATGGACGACTCGCTCGGCGTAGGGCTGCAGATCGTGTACGCTGACGAGACGCTGCCTGCGCAGAACCTGAGCATCTACCAGGGCCACGACTACGCGTTCGCCGGCTGGCAGAACGCCGGTGAGTTGAACCGGACGAACGTCGTCACCTACGAGTTCGCCCCGGCTGCGTACGATCGGATCCTGGATGCGGCATTCATGCTCGCGGGCGGTGAGGACCAGAACACGGATCGGCCCGACCAGCTCTGGTACGACGTGGGCACGCACGAGACGGAAGTCGACCTGCCCGCTGAACTCATCACGAACGGGTTGGGTACCGTCCTGGACGCGAACCCGCTTAACGCCAACAGCGGGAACGAGTGGGACACCGTCACGAAGTCGGTGCTCATCCCCGCGGGCGCCACGTACGCCTCGTTCCAGTTTGAGTCCGGCGGCGGTACCGGCCTGGGCCACCCGAAGGAGAGCTTCAGTTGGATCACCAGCTCGTTCTCCCTGGTCCCGGAACCGGCCTCGCTGGTTCTGCTGGCCTTCGGCGCGATGGCGGTCGTTCGTCGATCGTGGCGGTAGAACACGCGGCCGACAATTCTGATGCCATTCCCGGGGCCGCCCATGACGGGCGGCCCCGTTGCATTGGCCTGAATGCAAAACCGCCGTCCGTCAAACCACGATGAAAGCCGAACTTCTGTTCCAGGCGACCGTACCAGAAGAGCGGCTCCCAACGCCCCGGCCGGTCAGACCGGATGCGATTCGCCGCGCGGATGCAACCGGATCGGGCAGAAAGGCAAAGAGAAACCAAGCATGAAGCAAAGAGGATGGCACTGGCTGCTGCGTGCGGCTTTGGCCGTGGTCGTCAGCTTTGGGCTGGAGATCGTTGTCCGGGTCTTTCTTGCGCGGTGCCTCTCAACCGCTGCCTATGCGAACCCGGCGATCCATGTCTCGCTGAGCCTTGCGACGCTGAGTGTGCCCGTGGCCGTTTACGCGGTGCTGACCCGGCGATTCGGCCCCCGCCCCGATGACGAAACGCGCTGCCGCCGCTGCCGGTACATCCTGCGCGGCATCAGCGAGCCCCGCTGTCCCGAATGCGGCGAACGGATTTGAACCTTCGTGCCCTGACCGTTCCCAACCGGGGGCGGCCACTCGCGCGGAATGCGCGCTGCAGAATCCGGTGCAGTCAGAAGCTGGAACAGGTCGCAACGCGACAGGCCGGGCGAAGGTGAATCCGCGGTTAGCGAGTTGTTGCGGCCGATTGCGACGGCGTGCAAGTGCTCAATCCCCCACCGATCTGGCCTGCCAGGACTCGAACCTGGAACCTTCTGATCCAGAGTCAGACGTGCTGCCAGTTGCACCACAGGCCAATAGACCCAAAGTTTAGCCCACAAACCGCGGGCCTGCAACCCGCCGCCGCCCTTGACCCAACGTCGGAAAAACGAGACCATGGGTTCAGACGTTTCAGGAATCCCGCCGCCTGCCGCGCTGCCGGACCCGGGCCATCATGCCCGCTCACCCCGCGGTGCCGCAGGCGGGGAGTCGGTAGTCCTCCAGGGAGGGGCTACAAGCAGATTAGCGGCCATTCCAGGGCAGCCTCGGCCGTGCCGCACCCGGAGTCCAGTTCATGACCGACGATCACGCGTACACACCGGAAACCCTTGTCGTCCACGCCGGAGTTGGGAGATACCCGCATCGCCCTGTGGTCCCCCCCATTTACCAGGTTTCGACGTTCGCGTTCGAGAACGCCGACCAGGGAGCCGCCCTCTTTGCCGGCCGCGAGCAGGGCTACATCTACAGCCGCATGGGCAACCCGACGGTCGCGGCCCTGGAAAGCTGCATCGCCACCCTGGAAGGCGGGTACGCCGCCTTGGCCTGCGGCAGTGGCATGGCCGCCATCCACACCGCCCTGGCCGCCCTGCTGAAGTCCGGCGACCACATCATCTGCGGCGACACCGTGTATGGCCCGACCTGCACCCTCGTGGAAGGTTTCCTGCCCCGCTGGGGCATCGAGGCCACCATGGTCGACCCGTCGGACCTGGAGGCCGTGGAAAAAGCCTTCCGGCCCAACACGCGCGTGGTGTACGTCGAGACGCCGGGCAACCCCACCCTGGTCATCGCCGACCTGGAAGCCATCTCCCGCCTGGCCCACCAGCGCGGGGCGATCGTCGTCGTGGATAACACGTTCATGAGCCCGATCCTCCAGCAGCCGTTCAAATGGGGCGCCGACGTGGTGGTGCACAGCCTCACGAAAGCCCTGAACGGCCACGCAGACGTGGTGGGCGGAGCCATCGTGGCCAAGGACGAAGCGGACTACCGGTCGTTCCGAAAAGTGCTCAATCACCTGGGCGGCGTACTCCCGCCCCTGGAGTCGTTCCTCGTCCATCGCGGCATCAAGACCCTGGCGCTGCGGATGAAACAGCAGTCCGAGAGCGCCCTGAAAGTGGCAGAGTTCCTGGAAGAGCATCCGGCCATCGACTGGGTCCGGTTCCCCTGGCTCAAGAGCCACCCGCAGCACGAGTTGGCCCGCAAGCAGATGTCGGGCGGAGGCCCCGTGATCAGCTTTGAGCTGAAGGGAGGCCTGGAAGCGGGCCGCACTATGATGAACTCCGTGAAGCTCTGTTCGCTGGCGGTCAGCCTCGGCGGAGTGGAGTCGCTCATCCAGCACCCAGCCGGGATGACTCACGCCACGATGGGCCCGGAAGCCCGCTGCCGGGCAAGGATCACGGACGGGCTGGTCCGCGTGTCGATCGGCATCGAAAACGTGGACGACATCATCGCCGACCTGGACCAGGCCCTGGAAACCGCAAGCTCACGCTCCACGCACCGCGCCCAGGTCGGCGCGGGCTGATTGACGGTCCGGTCGTCGCCGTCCCGCGGACCTCCGGACTCTCTGCGCGGGGCGCGAAGTAATCGAACGCCTGTACTGCAAAGACAATCTCCGCCATCCCGGCCGGGCTGGTATGGCGACACGGCCAAGGCTCGAGTTCATACGAAAGCGTGTCAACCGACTGCTCGCGATCGCAGACTGGCACTATTGGGTCCGCATGAGTCGCGTGCTCTGAACGTCAAACCTCAGTCTTTTCTAACGAGCCCGGGCGGCCCGCCGGGGTTGTTCGTCGCTCCGGAGCGGCTCGCCCCCTTGCCCGGCGGCTCCGCGGGCGAGCCCAGCCAGCCTTTGCGACGGAAATAGCAGAGCATGCCGAAGGCCAGCACCGCCATCAGGCCCAGGGCAAACGGATAGCCAAAATACCACGTCAACTCCGGCATGTTCCACGGCGACTTGTCCGTCCGGAAGTTCATGCCGTAGATGCTGGTGATGAACGTCAGCGGGATGAAGACCGTGGCGATGATCGTCAGCACCTTCATCACCTCGTTCATCCGCTGGCTCATGCTGGAGAGATACAGGTCCATCAGGTCCGAGCCGAGCTCGCGGTACGCCTCGATGAAATCGATGACGCGGACGGTGTGGTCGTAGCAGTCCCGCAGGTACAGCCGCGTCTCGTCGGTGACCAGCGAGCTGGGGTCGCGCAGCAGCGAATTCATCGCTTCCCGCAGGGGCCAGATCATCCGCCGCAGCGTCATCAGGTCGCGCTTGGCCTGGTGGACGCGAGAGGCGATCCCGCTGCTGGGGCGAGCGAGAATCTCGTCCTCGAAGGTCTCGAGCCGCTCCCCGACGGTCTCCAGCACGGGAAAGTAGCCGTCGATGACCGCGTCGATCAGACAGTACGCCAGATGGTCGGCCCCGGATTGCCGCACGTGCCCAACCGCCTGGCGAAGGCGCTCGCGGACCGGGTTGAACGCATCGCCGGGCCGGCCCTCCTGGAACGTCACCACGAAGTTCCTGCCCAGAAACAGGCTGAGCTGCTCGGTCTCCAGGCTCTCTTCGTACGCGGCCATGTGCAGCACCATGAACAGGTGCTTTGGGTAGTGCTCCACCTTGGCCCGCTGGTGGGTGTTCACCGCGTCTTCGACCGCCAGTCGATGCAGGTCGAGGATTTCGGCCAGCCGGGCCACCATCTGCACGTCGCCCAGCCCTTCCACGTTGATCCAGGTGACCGGCCAGCGGTCCAAGCACTCCCGCACGTCGGCGATGTCCTGGATGCTCTGCTCCACGCACCGGTCGGGCCCGTACGTGATGACCTGGATCACCGGCCTGGGTGCCGACGGGTCGGCCACCAGCGTGCCCGGCGCCGTACCGGGCGGGGGTCGTTTGCGGCGCTTTTTGGAAGGCATCCTTTGGGCCTCCACGGTAAATCCGTATCTCGAACGGATTGAGATTGTACCTTCGACTACGCCGGCGGGCGACCGGCCCGCGTGGTGATTCCTCTCGGCAGTTCGTGGAGGAGGACGCGGGTGCCGGCGCTGCCGTGTTGACCGCTGTCCAGAAGCGCCGGCCGACAGGGACCGCCAGTGGTGACGATCGACGGCGCTCGTCGGGCCGGCAACCACAGAAGAATCATCAACCTGCAGAGCGTTCATTCGTATAATGAAGCGACAGTCGCGTTCGAGCCCAGGCACGCCGACACCGACGGATCGACGCGGGCAGCCCGCTTGTGCCTCTGTGACGGGTTCCGGCATTGGGGCCACCGATCGCTGGGTAACGCATGCGTAACAGGCAACTGTGGATCATGGGAATCCTCATTCTGCTGGTGGTGCTTGCCGCCGCCAACTTCTCGCACATCGACCACTTCCTTCGCACGGGACACTTCTTCCCGATCGAAATCATCGAATCGCTGAACAACCCCGTGCAGGTGGAGACGTGGACGGCGGACGGCCTCGTATCGGTCGGCGGCCGGACGATCCCGCTCCCCGGCGTCACGCGGCTCCCGGAAACCTCGGATGCCCTGGTGGAGGTGAAGAAACGGGGAATCGAGGTCGCCGAGGATGGTCGAGTGTACGGCCTCGTGCGCATCCATCACTGGTGCGGGAACGATCCGGTGCGCGAACATCTGGCCAGAATCGACATCGCCGACCTGCTTCGCTTTCTGGGCGAGGGAGAGTACGCGGTTCCGTCCGAGGCGGAGAAGTACCGCGACCCCTCCCGGCTAGGCTCCTTTTCCAGATGGGGCTGGGATGTCGGCGAGTACTATCTGTACCGCCAATGGCTGGGCTTGGCGGCGGAACTGGATCGGCCGACGACCGAACCTGGCAGTCACTCTGCGAATCCCCGGCCGGCCGAGGCCGAAATGCCGCGGTGAGTCATGTACCGAATTCTTCCGTCTCTCGTGCTGGTGCTCTTGGCGTGCGAGGAGCGCACAAGACCACTGTTCAAGAACAGTGGCACACCGGCGGGACACCACCGTTCTTGAACAGTGGTACGCCGGGTTGCTCAAGAACACCGGGAATACAATCTCATTCGCTCTCCCAGCCGGCCAGGCGGGCGAGCAGCCACCAGAATGCCTGGCCTTTCCGGTAGCAGTTGAAGCAGTGCGAGTGGGCGCAGTCGGAGTCGTTCACGCAATCGCCCGTGGGGCATTCGTGTGAAGCGCACCACGTTGCACACCAGCCACACCCGTCGGATTCGTCCGGGTAGTAGTTGCCGTCCGGGTCGTAGCTCTCGATCTGGGCGAAATCGAAAAGCACCTTGCCGTGATCGCGGCAGTAGTCGCGGATCTGGTTGTTCCGCGCCCTCAGGTTTCCGGTCTCGCCACTGCCGTCCAGGTGCCCCGTCATGTACACGAACACCACGTTCGGGTATTCGTCTTCCAGTTCGTCCATCGTGGTGAGATACGTGTTGATGCCGGCCTCCGTGTTGTCGCTGACGCCGCCACACCACGACCAGATGACCACGTTGATGTCGGCGCCCTCCTGATCGAGCCGGTCACGCGTCGTGTCGGCCCAGCCCGTGTCGCCTTCATGCCCGAGGTCCGTGCCGGTCTCCTCCAGATCCAGCTCGCCGGGACCCGTATCCAGCATGTTCATGCCGGTCACAAGCTGGCTCCCGTGCGACGTGTGCCCGTAGAAGACGTGCAGGTTTGCCTTAGCCTGCGTGAAGGCTCCGGCCGGAATCGTATCAAATGCGGCGGTCGCCGTTCGGTCCGCCAGAAGGCCGTCCTGCGGCGGTTCCACATTGTCGTTCGTGTTGTTGTCGTTGACGTTATTATCGTTCACGTTGTTGTCATTGACATTGTTGTCATTGACGTTGTTCTCGTTGGCGGTTCCCCCGCCGCCTCCTCCTCCGCCACCCTGGCCGACGCACCCGGCAAACAAGGCCAACGCCCCGATCATCCCGACGACAAACGACCCTCTGATCAGCCCTGATGTCATGGTTCGGTCTCCAGCGTGTGGTAGAAAACGGTACATCCACTCAGACCTGCAGCACGGCTGCCGCTTTCGCCGCGGTCCCGCGCCCGCCGCGAACGGGCCGAATCAGGGTACACCCGCAGGCGGTTGATGGCGAGGGGGCAGCGGGCCGACGGGTTCCGGACGCGGCAGATGCCCGGGATGCCGCCCGATTCGCCCTTTCCAGGGTGGCCGTGGCCGGATGCCCGGGTACTGGCCCGTCCCATGCACCCTTCCCGGGCCGTCCCGGGCCCCGTCTGCGTGGTCCCACCCGTGGGACGCCTCATGTAACGTCGGCGCAACGGCTCAGAGCTGCCGGTTTGACTTGGCCCTGCCGATAAGCAAAGATCGACCATATTGCGTTTGAGGAGGGGTGGGAACCCGCCTGGCGCGGCTGGGAGTGCATTTTCGGTGGCGAAAACAGCGGCACAGACACTCGCGGAAATCGTGGCCCTGATGATCGTCAGTGCGGCCGTCGGGCTTGGCGTCAACACGGCTCGGCAGGACAAGCAGGCCGTCGCGCTGAAGCGGAACTACTTCTCCCGGGCCGACATTGCTCGGATTACTCCCCCGGCCGAGCCTCCTGCAGAAGCGTCATCCCAAGCGGCCCCGGCCGCCCCGACGGCGTTTGCGGGCGCGCACCTGGGGGTGCACGCGGCGCAGTTTGACGAGGTTCGCGCGTGGTTCGAGGACCCCAAGCTGGCCGCGGGCCTGCACGTGTTCGTGGATGCGCGGGACCAGGGGCTCTTTGATTCCGGGCGAATTCCGGGTGCGTTGCTCGTGGACCATTACCGTTCGGACCAGTACTTGCCGGAGGCGCTGAACTTCATTCTGCCGGCCGAACGGGTGATCGTGTACTGCCACGGCGGGGACTGCGAGGACAGCATTTTCCTGTCGCAGACGCTCATTGAGAACGGGATCGAGCCCGAACGCATCTACGTGTTCGAGGGCGGCTACGAGGCGTGGGAGGCGAAGGGGATGCCCGTCGAGAAAACGGAGCCCCAGTCATGATGAGGCGAGGCAACTGGTTGCGACGGGTGGACGATACCGGCGTGCCGTTGGGCATCGCCCGGCTGGTGCTGGGCGGTCTGTTCATCTACACGGGGCTCACCAAAGCGCTGGACCCGATCGACTTCCTCAAGTTCGTCCACATGTATGACATTCTGCCGGAGACGCCGCCGTACTTTCTGAACCTGACGGCGGTGATCCTGCCCGTGCTGGAGGTGGTGTGCGGGGTCGCGCTGCTGCTGGGTGTGGCGGTCCGCGGCGCGGGCGTAACGCTGCTCGGGATGCTGCTGGTCTTCATCGTCGCCCTGGTCTCGGAGTCTTTGCAGATCTACGCGTCAAGGCCGATTGCCTATTGTGACATCAGCTTTGACTGCGGCTGCGGTACCGGCGAAGTCTTCATCTGCAGCAAGCTTGCGGAGAACGCCGGCCTGGTGCTGCTGGCCCTGCTCGTATCGCTCTCCCGGTCGCGCCGCTTTTGTCTGTCCGCATGGCTCTCCCGCGTCTCCGTCTCGACCGGCCCGGAACGATCCTGGGCGGCCGGGTCATGACCGCGACGCCTGCCGTTTTCGCGCGGCGCGTTCGGCGGGGACGTAGTACTTCCGCAGGTACTCCTTGACCATTCGCTCGGCGCTGAAGGCGGGCGGAATGGTGGCCAGCGCGTGCTTCATGCGGGCGATCCATTTCTTCGGCAGCCCGACCTTCGTGCGATCGTAATACAGTGGGACCACCTCGCGTTCGAGCAGCCGATACAGCGCGGCCGCGTCGCGTTGGTCGTCGGCGGCGGTGCCGCGATGGTCGCGGGCGGGGCCGATGGCCCAGCCGTTTCGCCCGTCGCAGGCCTCAGGCCACCAGCCGTCCAGGATGCTGAGGTTCAGGCCGCCGTGTAAGGCGGGCTTCATGCCGCTGGTGCCGCTGGCTTCCTGGGGGCGCTGCGGGTTGTTCAGCCAGACGTCCACGCCCGAGACGAGGTGTCGCGAAACGTCCATGCTGTAATCCTCAACCAGCACCACGCGATTGCGGAACGCCTTCGATCGGGCAAACGCCTCGATCCGGGCAATCAGCTTCTGCCCACCCGTGTCGCCGGGATGGGCCTTGCCCGCGAAGAGAATCTGCACGGGCCGGGTGGGGTGGTTGAGGATTCGTGCCAGCCGTTTCGGGTCGGAAAAGATGAGCGACGCCCGCTTGTACGGAGCGAAGCGGCGGGCAAAACCGATGGTCAGCGCGTTCGGGTCGAGAATGCGATCCACCTTTCGGACGGCCGCGGCGGACAACCGCATTCGCCGGAGCTGATTTCGCATTCGGTCACGTACAAAGGTGATCAGGTTCGCCTTGAGCTGCACGTGCAGGTCCCACAATTCGGCGTCCGGGATGTCCTTTGCCGCCGACCAGACGCGGGCCTGGTCCTGCCGCGCTTCCCAGGCGGCGGGAAGGTATTCATCGAGCAGCCCGGCCATTCGCGGGTGCAGCCAGGTTCGCAAATGAATGCCGTTCGTGATCGACCCGATGGGCACGTCCTTCGCGGATCGATCCGGCCAGACGCCGTGCCAGAGCTTCCGGCAGGTGTCGCCGTGCAGGGCACTGACGCCGTTTCGGTGCTTCGACAGATGCAACGCCACCTGGGTGAGCCCGAACGGCTCCGACTCGTTGTCCGCATCCACGCGGCCCAGGCCGAGGAAGGTCCGGCGGTCCATGCCAAGCTTCTTGCGGTGCTTCTCGTAGTATTCTGCCACCAGGGCGGGGTCGAAGGTCTCGTTGCCGGCGGG
>JAFGJQ010000016.1 GCA_016929015.1 Phycisphaerae bacterium
ACGAACTCGCCGTTGTGCTCCATGTTGATGCAGGACAGCGTCAGTTCGGGAATGTCGCCGAAAACGACGGGCACCCAGCGGCCGGCCATGCCGTTGGAGGCGTCGATTGCGATCTTGAGCTTCCGCGGCGGGTCCAGGAATTGCCGCAGAAACTCCCGGTATTCCGCCTGCAGATCGAGCGACCGCAGTTCGCCGCGCTGCCCGGTTTCGTGCCGCGCCAGGTTGGTGACGATCTTGCGGATGTCGTCGAGGCCGGTTTCGCCGCTGACGGGCACGCCCTTGGCCCCGGAAATCTTGAAGCCGTTGTATTGGGCCGGGTTGTGGCTGGCCGTCACCTGCACGCCGCCGCACGTTCGCAGGTGGTTAATGGCGAAGTAAATCTGCGAGGTGTCGATCATCCCGATGTCGATCACCGTCGCCCCGGTGGAAAGGGCGCCGTCGATGAAGGCCCGGGCCAGCGAGGGGCTGCTTTTGCGCATGTCGCGGCCGACGGCGATGGCGGAGGCATTCGGATCGGCCCGGTCCAGCCCGCGAATGCTGGATTTCAGGAAGGAGGCCGTGCCGTGCCCGATGCGCCAGGCCACCTCTTCGTTGACCATGTCGGGATACGTGCCGCGAATGTCGTATGCCTTGAAGATCTTCTCCAGCATGAAGGATCTCGCTTTCTCCTGTTGATGTCGGGTCAGAATCAGCCCGGGCAAATCCGTCCGGTTCACGCTGCCGTGCTCCTCGTCGTTGAACCGGCATCCCTTGCAGAACGGGTAGTTGGCTCGCCGCCGGCCCAGGCAGATCGAATCGGAGATCTTCACCTTGGGCTGATTGGGACAGAATCGGTAATATTCGGTCGCGTTCTGTGTGTTCACGTTTCCTTCGTGCTCCCGCGTTCAGGGGCGAGGCCCGTCCGTGGCGACAAGCCGACGGATTCTACCCGACTCCGGGTGAAGGGGCCAGCGGAGAGTGGGACCCGGCCGGGGGATCAGCGAACCGCCGTCCGGGGCGGCGGATGCGCGTGCGGCACATCGTTGACGTCCCACATGGCTCGCCGATAAGATTCCGGCGTTGTCCCATTCTGGCGCGGTGGCGCGGCGCGGCCGGCGACGGCGGGGCGATGCGGCGCAGGGCGTTTCAACCGTTCGCGCCGACGGGGATCGTTTTCCCGAGTGAAAGGGATTGGCGAATACCATGTCACGATTACGCAGAGCCCTCGGTCTGTGGGTGGCGGTTGTCGGAATGACGATTGCCCTGGCACCCGCCACGGCCCAGATACGCTCGGAAGAACCTGCTCTTGACCCCGCGGTTGAGGCAATGGGCCGCGAGCCGTCCCTGCCCACGACGGCCATGCCGGTCGGTGACCTGGTGTCGACGACCGGGATCGAGCCGCGGCGCATCGTCTGGCACCTACCGGACCCCGAGGAGTTCGCGGATGTAACCGAAGCCATGATCGCTCAGTACGAGGCGGACGTCCGCGATGGGCGGCGGCAGGAATCGGACGTTCGCGAGGCGCGGGACTACCAGGTCCGACTCCTGGAGCTTCTGCGGGCGGTCGATCGACCGCGACAGATTCAGGTGAGCCGCCGGGACATTCTGCACCGAACGCTGGCGAACAGCTACGCCATCCGGGTGCAAAGCTACACGCCGGCCATTGACCAGACCCGGATTGTCGAAGCGGAGGCGGCCTTTGATGCCACCTTCTTCGCCACTTTCAATAAGACGAGACAGAACGTTCCGGTATCCACGGCCATTGAGGGCTCCAACGTGGATGTCGTGGTCATGGAAAGCGGGCTGCGGCAGCTCCTGCCCGGCGGCATGCAGGTGCAGACGAGCCTGAACCTGCAGCGGCAGTCCAACGATTTCCAGTTCCAGACCGTCAACCCGGTGTACGAGAGCCAGTTCAAGGTGGAGTTCCGCCAGGCGCTGCTACGCGGGTTCGGGCTCGACTACAACCGGACGCAGATTCTGGTGGCCAAGAATGACATGCGGATCAGCGACCAGGAATTCGCCCGACAGGTGCAGACCACACTGCTGAACGTGGAGACGGCCTACTGGCGGTTGTATCAGGCCCGGCGCATCCTGGGGGTCCAGGCCCGCATGTTGGCCACGTTCGAGCTCTTGTACCGGAAGCTGGAGCAGCGCAAGGAATTCGATGCGATCCCCGTGCAGATCAACGAGACCCGCGCCCAACTGGAATCGGCCAGGGCGGACTTCATCCGCATCTGTAATGAGATCCGCAACGCGGAAGACAACCTGATTGCCCTGGTGAATGACCCGGCCCTCGACCTGGCGGACGACGCGGAGATCATACCCACGGACGTGCCCATGCTGGATCCGATCGTGCTGGACCGGCTGGCCGAGGCCCAGGCGGCGCTGGACCGTCGGCAGGAGATCGCACAGGCGAAGCTGCGGATCCACTCGGCCCGTATTCTGGTCGGCGCGGCGAAGAACCAGGTCATGCCGAAACTCGACCTGCTGTTCCAGTACGCGGTGGACGGGTTGGGGATCAACGCACACAACGCATTCAGCGAAGTCACGAAGAACGACTACCACGAGTATTTCGTGGGTGTGGAGTTTGAGATCCCGGTGGGCAACCGGGCACGGCGCGCGGCGGAGCGACGGGCCCAACTCCAGCAGGGGCAGGCCATCGCGGCCCTGAAGTCGGCCTTTGAGCAGGTGCTCCTGGACGTGAACGTGCGCGTCCGAGAAGTGATCACCCAGCAGAACCTCATTCAGCCGAACCTGCATTCGGCCGATGCCAGCGAGGCCCGGTTGGACTCCATCCGCGTGCGGGCCGAGACCAACGACTACCTGCAGATCAGCAACGAGCTGTCGGCCATCCGCTCCCTGGCCGTTACCCGAAACGACCTGCTGCAATCGGTGGTGGAATACAACATCGCCATGGTGGAGCTGGAGCGGTCCAAGGGGACCCTGCTGGACTACTACAACGTGGTCATCCCCGTGCCTGAGCAACACATGGCCGATAGCACGCCCTGATTCAGACGCCCGCAGACCCCACCGCCCGGGCGGTCCTGCAGGGAGTAACGGCCCGGCACGTCGTCTTCCGCCTGCCGCAGGGGCAGGTCCGCCTGTTCGTTCCTCGCCGGTTTCTCGACGCGTGAACACGTCTGGTGTATCCTCAGTGCCCGGTTGCGTGTCCGCCGTGGCAGCGGAAGTCTGCCCGATCGAAGAGGCCCGGCGAGCCGGATGGGCGGCACGGCCTGCGGCTGGGATGGTTGAATCGCCGGGCACCGGAGCGGAGGGTCAACCATGTGGTGGCTGCGCGCCTTCATCCAGCTCTTTCGGTCTGATGGGCATTCCCGCCGTCGCAAGGAACTCCGCAAGGAGCTGCAGGATGAGGCGGTGATTCAACGCGAGATCGGCAGGCAGAAGCTTGGAGGCACTTCCCGGCTGGAGCGGGAATTGCAGGAGATGGAAGAAGAGAACCGCGATCGGTGACCTGACGCCGTCGCTTCGGAATGCACAGGGATTCATCATGACCGCAAGCACCTGGAAAACCGCAATCACGTACATCGCGCCGAATGAAGTGCGGCTGCGCGGATACCGAATCGACGAGTTGATGGGGCGGGTGGATTTCGGCCAGGCCCTCTATCTGCTGCTGAGGGGCGAACTGCCGGACGAAAAGGTCGGTCGGCTCATGACCGCCATTCTGGTGTCGTCCATCGACCACGGCCCGACGCCGCCCTCGATCGTGGGGGCGCGGAACGCGGCCTCCACCAGCGCCCCGCTGAACGCCTGTGTGGCGGCCGGCGTGCTGGCCATCAATCGCTCACACGGCGGAGCGATCGAAGACTGCGCCCGCGCCCTGCAGGACGTGATTGGCGAGGCGGATCGGGC
This sequence comes from Phycisphaerae bacterium, assembly GCA_016929015.1. GTDB lineage: Bacteria > Planctomycetota > Phycisphaerae > UBA1845 > UBA1845 > JAFGJQ01. Next base: position 3,850 of record JAFGJQ010000016.1, read on the forward strand.
GGGGGTGTCTCTGGCCCAGGCAGCCACGTCGGTCCTGGCGGAATACAAGAGGCAGGGGACCCGCGTGGCCGGGTTCGGGCACCGGCTGCACACGGCCGATCCGCGAACGGCCCGGCTGTTCGCCCTGGCGCAGGAGGCGGGCGTGGCCGGGCGCTATGTGGAGGCGTGCCGGGCCCTCGAGTCCGCCTTGGCGGCCCAGACGGGCAAGCCGCTGCCGATCAACGTGGACGGAGCCATCGGGGCCGTTCTGTGCGAGCTGGGTTTCGAGCCCGAGGTGATGAACGGGTTCTTCATTCTGGCCCGAACGGCCGGCCTGATCGCCCACGCCCGCGAAGAGATGACGCGGGAGAAAGTGATGCGGCGGATCGATTTCGCCGCGGCGGCGTATGACGGACCCGCGCCGCGCAATCTCCCGTAGGGCGGCAGCATAACCACTGAGTTGCTGGAACCGGATACAACCTATGCATGACAAGATCGTCGAGCTCCTTCCCGAGATCAGGGAAATCCGCGACGCATCGCTTCGCGACAAAGTCATCGCCGTCTGGCAGGATTCGCTGACCCGCGGCGGCTGGCAGCCGCAAGAACTGGAAGCGATCCCCTTCACTCTGCTGGCCGGCAAGATCGACATGCGCTTCATCGAGCACGTACGATCGTGCGCGCAGATGTGCCTGGCGGTGGAGGCCGTGCTGAACCGCATTTGGGGCCAGCGCGTGCCCATCGACCGCGACACGCTGCTGGCGGGCGCGCTGCTGGCCGACGTGGGCAAGCCGCTGGAGTACGCCAAGGAGGCCGGCCAGCCGGTCAAGGGGCATTTTGGCGACATGCTGCGCCACCCGTTCAGCGGCGTGGGCCTGTGCTTTCTGCACGAGATTCCGGCCGAGGTGATGCACATTGTGGCCACGCACTCGAAGGAAGGCGACCACGTGCAGCGGACGATCGAGTCGATCATCTTCCACCACGCGGATTTCATCGATTTCGACATCGCCAAGGCCGTCGGCAAGAAGTGAGGCCTGACCGGGCCGCCTTGGGGATCGCGAGGCCGCCGTGGCAGACCGACCGCATTCGGGTTTCGAGAACGTGCTGGACCTGCCGCCGCCCGACGCGCCGCTCGACGCGTCGAGCCTGCCCGCCGGCGGTGGCGTGTACGCGCTTACCGATGAGCATGATCACGTTCTTCTGACGCTGGGCACGCAGAGCCTTCGCCGCTCGGTGATGCACCGATTGCAGGCACCACCGACCGACGGCCCCACGCGCCGTGTGGACCTGCGGGCGATCGCACACAAGCTTCACTGGATTCCCACCTACTCCGTCTTTGAAACCTACCTGGTTTACCTGACCACCGCCCGGCGGCTGTCGCCGGATCGCTACCGCAAGGACCTCGCGTTCGGGCCGGTCTGGTTCGCCCGCGTTGATCCGTCGGAGCGGTTCCCACGCTGGGAGGCAAGCACAATTGCGTTTCGCGGGGCGGTGGAGATCGGGCCGTTTGCAGAACGCGCGCAGTGCGCCGCCTTCATCGAGTTGCTGGAGGACGTCTTTGACCTGTGCCGCAAGCACGACATCCTTGTGCAGGCGCCGAACGGGCAGGCCTGTGTGTACCACGAGATGGGCCGTTGCCCGGCCCCGTGCGACGGATCCGTTTCGCTGGAAGCCTATCACGAGCAGATTCGCCGTTCCGTTGCGTTTGCGACCGGCGGCCACGAAGTCCACCTACGGATGCTGGAAGACCGTATGCGGGCTTCCGCAGCCGCGCAGGCGTTCGAGCAGGCCGGTCGCATCAAGGGGCTTTGGGAACGAGCCGCGCGGCTGCTCAAGCGAGACGGGCGGCTGAGCGTGACGCCGGACCGGTTTCGGTACCTGGTCGTGCAGCGCGGCGGCGGTGCGGCGCGGGTCAAGCCGTTCTTCGTGAACGCGGGGGCCATCGAAGCGGGTGAACCGGTTTTGATTCGAAAGCTGGACGAAACTGTCCCGAACTGGCTCCTGCGCCTGGAGCAGCCGGGCTCGGATGCGGCCGGCGATTCGGTGATTCGCAGCGAAGGGATCTGGCTGATGAGTCATTTCCTGGGCAGAGGGGACAAGGCGCCGGGCGTGTTCCTTCCCGTCTCGTCCTGCGGGGTTGCGGCGGAGGTGACCCAGCGCATTCGGGACCGACTGGGCCGGCGCGACCGATCGTCCGAGAATATGCGCGATACCGGTGCACCGGCTGAGGATGTTGAATCATGAACGCGGGTTTCTACAATGGGTGGAATCGGAGGTCCGGGCGTGCTGTGGGTTGGACGTGTGGGGTGACGGCGGGGCGACGGACGTGGATCGCTTCGCGTCGGTCACGGTCCCCGGTTCGCTCCGACCGAGGCGTAAGGCGGTTGGAAGAGACGCGCAACAGGGGTGAGTGACATTGCCGCTCCGGAACGGACGGAGCGTACGGGGGAAACAGCCGTATGACGGTTCGGCAAGCACAACGCACGGACGCGCAGCCAAAGCTGCCGCCGCCGTTGATCAAACGATTCCTGGATTACCTCTTCGTCGAATGCGGTCTGTCCGGGGCCACGGTGACGGCGTATCGCGCCGACCTCACCGAGTTCTGGGACCACCTGATGTCCCGGAGCGTGCTTCCCGAAGACATCGGCCTCGAACACGTGCAATCGTATCTGATGGCGCTGCACAACCGGGGCCTGTCGCTGGCGTCGGTGGCTCGGCACCTTGCCTCGCTGAAGATGTTTCTGCGACATCTTTTCGTCGAGGGACGCATCAAACGTGATCTGGCCTCTCTTCTGGAAACCCCTCGCAAATGGCGAAACCTGCCCAAGATCCTGCGGTACGAGCAGATCGACGCTCTGCTGGCTGCGCCGGACCCCAGCGACGATCTGTGGCTCCGCGATCGGGCCATCCTGGAAACGCTCTACGCCACCGGCATGCGCGTCAGCGAGCTGACCGGACTGACGGTCCGGCACGTCAACCTGGACGTGGGTTACCTTCGTTGCTTCGGCAAGGGCAGCAAGGAGCGAATCATCCCCATCGGGTCTTCCGCCCTGCAGGCCCTGCGCGAGTACCTCACGCATCTGCGCCCGGGGATGCTGCGCGACGTGTCGCAGGATGCGGTGTTCCTGTCCCGTTCCGGCCGGCCGCTGGATCGCACCAACGTGTGGCGGCTCATCCGCAAGTATGCCGAGCAGGTGGGGCTCAAGAACGTCTCGCCGCACACCATCCGCCACTGCTTCGCCACACATCTGCTGGCGGGCGGAGCGGACCTGCGGGTGGTGCAGGAGTTGCTGGGCCACTCCGACATCTCCACCACGCAGATCTACACACACGTGGACTCCTCGCGACTCAAGCAGGTCCACCAGCAGTGCCATCCCCGCCAGTAGGCGCCCTTCGCCTCACGGCGCAGGGCGTTGCCAATCGGCCGTCCCCAGGCGATGATTCGCCCATGCCGCGATCTTGCGGCCGGTTCGCACAACGCAAGCCTGCGCCAGGGAAGGCATGAACCTCACCAATCGAACCCATTTGAACACGGACGAACTGCAACGGCGAATGCGCACGGCCGCCGATGGCTGGCCGCTCGGCCGGCTCCGCGTGCACGTGCGCTACAGCCGAAGCGCCGATTACTCCGGGACCTGCTACTACAAACAGGGCGTCATCTACGTGAACCTGGGCCGGCACCTGGCGTATCCCTACCGGCTGGGCACGTCCGTCGCGCCCGCGAAGTCGAACGCCCGCCACTGGTGGAAGCCGATCTATACGCTGGAACTGGCGGACGGGTACCAGGTCGCCCTCTTCGTCTTTCTCCACGAACTCTATCACTGGCTGGTGCATCGGGCCCGCCGCAACCCCCGGCAGAAGGAATCCATGTGTGATCGGTTTGCCGTCCGCATTCTCGTGGACCGGTTCGGCGTTTGCGTCCGTGATGAGCGCGGCCGGCCGGCCCGCCGGCAAGCGTGGGACATCCAGAACGTCGAGGCCTTTGTCGCCGCCGCGCGGCCGCCCAGACCCGCCCGGGCCGCGCGCGCCGCGGTCCGACCCGTTGCACCCGCGCCCATTCGCGACGGTCAGTGGCTTCTGTTTGACCTGGCCTGACGGAAACGACGAGTTGCACACCGAGGGTTCTGCCCGGCCGGAGTTGGACGGTCACTGCCCGAAGACGACGCCGGCAAACCGCACGGCCTGCCAGCCGACGCACGCCAGGACCGTCAGCCCCACGGCCACCGCGCGCCAGCGCGCCCGCGCGGACCACGTCAGGACGCCGGCCAGTCCGATTGCGAAGGCCGGCGTTGCCGACATCAGGTATCGGTTGCCGTAGCTCGTGAAGTCCCACCACACGCACGACACCGCGTAGTAGCTCAGGACAAACCCCACCGTCACCGCGGTCAGCATTCGCTCACGACGCCACGGCAGGCCGAGGACGCCCGCCATGCCCAGCAGCGCCAGCGGCGCCGTTCGGCCCAGCCCCGTCCGCGGGTGGACCAGCGGTCGCAGTAGATCGGGCGCCGTCCAGTCCAGCACCGCCGGCCGGCCATGCACCAGCACCGATGCGTACGTGTTCACCACCGGCGACCCCGCGTGCCGGACATTCACCACAGCCTGCGGAGCGTAACAGATCGTGGCCATCACAACCGCCGCCAGCACACCAAGCCAAACGCGGCCCTTCTGCCCGGGTTGCCGCCACGTTGCCCATAGCGTCGGCGTCAGCGCCACGAGCGGTACCAACAGCCACAGCACGTCCTGCGGACGCGTCACCACCGTCATTCCCGCGAAAAGCCCCAGCGACGTGAGCCACCGCCACGACGGCCCGTTCCGGCGAATCGTGTCCGTCGCCAGCATCATCAGGCCCACCCACCCCACGCTCGCCGCATGCGAATGCGTCGACTCATAGCCGATGTAAAACACCGCCGACGTGCCGGCCCAGGTTGCCAGGGCGGCCAGCGCCGCGGCCCAGCCGGCGAAGTAGCGGGCGGCGACGGCGTAGACGCCAAGCAAGCCCAGCACGCCCAAAAGCGTGTGCCCCATCGACGTCACAAACTGGTAATACACGCTGAACCCGTCACGCGGCAGCGGCCTCAATCCGGCGGCGTTGTGCAGCGCCGTCAGCCCGTCGGCCACGGCGATCAGCGGGTACGACACCATTGCCGTGCCCGTCTGGAAGTGGTTGCGTACGTAGCCGTTTGCCGTGCGGTTGGCGATGTACAACGGCGCATTGGTGAACCCCGGCGCCATGCGCATGTCGTTTTCGTAGTCACAGTCGCGATCGAAATACCACGAGCGGGCCTGCACGTAATAGAAGTACTCGTCCGTCAGCCGGATGGCCCGCCCCACTCGCGCAAAGCTGAACGCCTGCACCAACACCGGCCCCAGCACCAGCGCCGCCAGCGCCGCCCGGCGCAGCCGCCGCCGGCCCCGGCCTTCCGGGTAAACGAACGGACCTGCTTTGGGGCCGTTTCGCACTGCTGTCTGACTCCACCCACCGCCGGACCCGCCGGCGGGGCTGCGGCGGTCGTTCCGCAATCGCACAGACCGCCTGCACAGCTATCGGCACCCCGCCCGGGCAGGTCCAATAAACAGCCGGATGCGTGCCTGCAACGCCTCATCCCGGCTTCTTCAGCCGGCCTGCCCCGGTGCCGATAAGTCGGATGCCGGGCAGGTCCGGAAACCTGCCCCGCGGCCGCGAGATTTATGAAGCTGATCATCCAGATCCCGTGCTACAACGAGGAAGCGGTGCTGCCGCAGACGCTTGCGGACCTGCCGCGCCGCCTTCCCGGCTTCGACGCCGTCGAGTTCCTCGTGATTGACGACGGCAGCACTGATCGCACCGTCGAGGTGGCGCGGGAATGCGGCGTGGATCACGTCGTCCGCCTCAACGGGAATCAGGGCCTCGCCCGCGCTTTCATGGCCGGGCTGACGGCCGCCATCCAGCATGGGGCCGACGTTATCGTCAACACCGACGCGGACAACCAGTACGATGCGGCGGACATCCCCCGCCTGGTCGCGCCGATCATCGAGAACCGGGCCGACATTGTCGTCGGCGCTCGGCCCATCGACGACATTCGCCACTTCTCCGGCATCAAGCGTTGGCTCCAGCGGCTCGGCAGCCACGTCACGCGCACGCTCAGCCAGACCGACGTACGCGACGCGCCCAGCGGCTTTCGGGCCATGACGCGCGACGCCGCGCTGCGGCTCAACGTCTTCAACGGCTATACCTACACGCTCGAAACGCTCATCCAGGCCGGGCGAAGCAATCTCCGCGTCGTGAACGTGCCGATCCGCGTGAACGGGCCCACGCGCCCCAGCCGCTTGATGCGCAGCACGGTGCAGTACGTCTGGCGCAGCGTCTGGACCATGGGCAGTGCGTACCTGGTGTACCGGCCCACCCAGGTTTTCCGGCTCCTGGCCGCCGCCTTGTTCGGGCCCGCCCTGGTGCTCGCCGTTCGGTACCTGTACATCGCCGCGTTCCTCGGCGACGGACGCGGACACCTGCACTCCGTCATTGCCTCCGGCGTGCTGGCCACCTGCGGCGTGCTGCTCATGGCCGCTGGTTTCCTCGCCCACCTTCTGGCCATCAATCGCCGGCTGCTCGAGGAAATCCGCTACATCGAACGATCCCGGCAGTATGCCGCCGGCCGGCGGTGCGACCAACCGCCGAGTGAGTCCGACGCACTTCCTGCCGGCGTGGACATTTTGACCACCGAAACCTACCACGGCCCGCGGCGGCTGTCGGCGACACGCGCATGACATCCGTCTGTCCCAGGCCCGTAACGCTCGCACAGTCGCCGACCGCCGACGCGCCGGACCATCCGGACGGGTTCGTGGCCGGGAACTACTTTGACAAGTACCGATCATCCAGTCGCGTTCACCGCCGTCTCATGGATGGGTTCATCCGCTCCGCCCGCGCCTTCATGCAGGTCGTGCGGCCCCGCCGCGTGCTCGAAGTGGGATGCGGTTCGGGTGACCTCGCCGACCGGCTGCTCGATCCGGCTGTCTGGCCCGCCGCGCAGGTTCCGGACTACTGCGGCACGGATGTCAGTCCGGATCAGATCGCGCTGGCCTGCGCCCGCTATCCGGGTCGGGCCTTTCACACCTGCAGCGTGTACCGGCTTCCCTATCCCGATGCCTCGGTAGACCTCGTTGTCGCCTGCGAAGTGCTCGAGCACCTGGCCGACCCCGCCCGCGCCCTTGACGAAATTGCCCGCGTCACCCGCGGGCACGTCCTCATCAGCGTGCCGCGGGAGCCGCTCTGGCGGGCACTCAACATCTGCAGGGGCGCATACTGGCGGCACCTCGGCAACACGCCCGGCCACGTGCAGCATTTCTCCGTTCGGTCGCTGCGACGGCTCGTTGGGCGGCAATTCATCATCGAGGCCGAGCGGCGGCCGATCCCCTGGATCATGTTTCTTGCACGCCGGCCGGAGTCGTTCGCCGGCTTTCGCGTGGAGGTCTAGGTCCGCGTTATGGCCAATCAGGCTTCCGGATTCCTGTCCCCATTCCTGCGAGGGTGCCGGCTGCGCGCCGCCCGGCCGTTCATCGACGGCGGCCGAGTGCTTGACATGGGGTGCGGGACCGGCTCGCTGGCCGACATTGTGGCTCCGCAGCAGTACCTCGGCGTGGACATCGACGCGGAATCCGTCCGTCTTGCCCGCCGCCGTCACCCGGATCAC
>JAFGJQ010000212.1 GCA_016929015.1 Phycisphaerae bacterium
CAACCAGTATGTTGACCCCGTTTGTAAGTCCTTGCTGGAAAACGGTTAGTGAAGGCCAGACAAGAAGTTATGAGATCAGACGTAGATCAACCGAAGACCAGCCGTAGCCCAGACGCACATGTCTGGCACGCGCGTTTGGCACGCGCCTGATCCGCCGAAACTGGTAAGACCGGTCCGACCTGATCTTCTTCGGCAGCCACCTTGCAGGTGAGGAGTCGAGCCTCTCACCATGGCTATTCAAGCAAACGCCACGCGAACTCGCATTTCAATGCTGGCCGCGACGTGAGTTGACTATGTTCAATACCCCGTCTATGCCGCGAGAGATGCTGTGGCCGATATATCTGCCCACGACACGCGGCCAGGATATCAGGGAACCTCCGCTGTCCTGATTCCAGCATTCCGGATCACCGACGAACACCACCAGTGACAGCAATACGGTGCCTGCCGGGATTCTCATGGTCGAAACTCCCGTCGTTCCACGATCCTATTCTTCCCCTCTTCCATTCCTCTATTCGCGTACAGGTCCAGGTGATCCAAGTACAGGCCGGGTCGCACCGGCTGGGGTTGTAGACGGATCACGTTGTCACCCGGCTTCAGGGTCACCGCGCGCCGGGCCGTGGCCCAGGACGTCGGCATACCGGTCGGGACCAACGCCAGTGGGCCCTGCTCGCCGCCGTTGATCGTCAGCCGGCACGACCGCGCCCCCGCCTCGGCGGCATAGCGGAAGGACAAAGTCCGCGGGCCCCCTGCGTCCTCGATCCGCCACTCGACCGCCGCGCCGACCTTGCCGAGATCGACGTATCCCGCGCCGGTGAAGCCGATCCCCTGTTTGCGGACCGGGCACTCCTGGCACACAGCGGCCTGTTCCGCTTCGTGGCGTCCGAGCCATGGGCCGCGCCCCGGTGCCGTGGGGCGCACCCGCAGGTCTGCATCGTCCCAGTAACTGGCCCCGCCGGTGCAATGCCACCAACTGCGAAAGTGGAGGTCATACGCGGTCGCGCCGGCCGGCGCCTCGGCGTGAAGGGTCAGGCAGGTATAGGGATAGGTGCCGTACGGCGCCCACAAGTACAGTCCGCGGCCGATCCGCTTGCCGTCCGGGTCCAGCCAGCGCAGCTCCGTGATCGGTTTTCCCCCTGGCCCGAGGCCTGCGACGCCCTCGCCGCGAACCCAGACCGAGTAGACATACTCGCGGCCGCCTTCGATGCCGCTGATGCGACGCTGGGAGACGTTGTGGATAGCCTTCGGGCGGCCGTCGAAATCGTTCACCAGTTTCAGCGCCCAAGCCCCGCTTCGCACGAGCTCGGGCACGAACTCCGATCCGGAATCCTCCAACTGCCAGAACTCGGCACCTCGTTCGAAACCTGGATCCGGGATGAGATTGTCCTTCTCGATGCGCGAGACAACCACGTAATAGGCGCCGCAGAGTTCCCGGCCGTCCGCTTCGTAGAACCAGGTCTGAAGCTCGGTGCGGCCTTGGGGCACCTCCAGCAGGAAGTCCACGGATTCGTCCGTCTCGCGTACTTCTTTCGTTTGCTCTTGCGCCCCACAGCGCAGCCGGGCCCGGGCAATCGGCAGCGCTACGCCTGGCTCCAGGCGACCCACTTCTCCTTTGTGGGCCGGCACCGGCGCTGTTATCGGCATCACCACTTCCGGCGGCCAGCGCCGCAGCGCGAACCGATACTTGCCCGGCCTGACGACCTCGAGGTGCCAGACCCCGTTGCGGGGCTCGCCGCGCCGGACCTGCTCGGCCTGATCGAACCACAGCGGCGGATCGCCCCAGACGTCGGGCGTCAGGACCGTGAGATCCTGTCCGGGAGCACCGACATACGTCGGCTCGAACATGTCCAATTGTGGATCGAGGCGTTGCCACCAGGCGTCGTAGTGGGCCCGCATCCGGGCCACGACCTCCGGATGTCGACCCGCAACGTTCGTCTTCTGGCCCGGATCGATCTGCAGGTCGAACAACTGTGTGCCATTGACGAGGCGCCAGTGCTTCCACAAGACAGCCGCATCGCCCTTGCGAGGGCGGCAGAGATTGCCTCTTTTGGGATTCACGTTGGGCCGGCTGAACTGAACCACCAGCATGCGGTCCGGCAGGGTCTCGGTCTCACCGCGCAGAAGCGGCGCCAGACTGATGCCGTCGAAGGCGGCCTTCGGCGGGATGGGCAATCCGCACAGATCGATCAGAGTTGGCAGGAGATCCTGGCACTCGGTCAATTCGGCAACCTCGCCCGGCTCGCGCAGACCCCCGCCCGGCCAGCGGAGGAAGCATGGCACACGGTGGCCCCCTTCCCACAGATCGAATTTGTGCCCGCGCATCCCGGCGTTATGGAACTGCGACGCCACCGCCGTGCCGTTGTCGGTCATGAAGATCAGCAGCGTGTTGTCACACAGTCCGGTCTCGCGCAGCATCGTCTCCAGGCGCCCCAGGTTCTCGTCCAGATTGGCGATCATGCCGAAGAAGTTCGGCAGATCCCCCGGCAGGTCGCGATACGGCGCCGCGTACTTGGGCTCGACCCAGTACGGGTAATGAGCGGCGTTGAGGGGCAGATAGACAAAGAACGGCTCGCCCTGGGCGTGCTGCCGGCGCATCCAGTGCATCGCCTCGCGGAAGAACACATCCGTGCAGTAACCCTCGTACGCTTGGAGTTCGTCCCCGTGCCGGTAGCGGTCGTTGATGTAGTCGTTGCCCCAGGCATCGGCGTCCGAGGAAATCATGGAGACGGGAAACCAGACGGCCTCCTGAAAGCCGCGGTCGCCGGGACGGTAGGGATAGGTATGCCCCAGGTGCCACTTACCGAACAGAACCGTGCGGTAGCCGCCGGCCGCGAAGACCTCCCCCATCGTCGGCAGGCCCCGCCGGAGGATGGCCCGCCCGCTGCTGGCGTTCATGGCCCCATTGCGCAGGGCGTCGAGTCCCGTCATCAACTGCGACCGGGTGGGCGTGCAGATCGGGGCCACGTG
>JAFGJQ010000213.1 GCA_016929015.1 Phycisphaerae bacterium
ACCTGTAGGGTGGGTCCTTGACCCACGCGGTCGTGCACGCAACGTCTTTACGCGTGGGTTGAGAACACACCCTACGTTGTCGCCAAACGGTCATTAATCTTGCGGGAGAATTCGGGTATATGGGTGCGAGCGAAGGAACGAAGAGCAAACTGGCGCTCTTGGGCGGCGCCAAAGCCGTGACGTGCGATCCGGGTGACATGTTTACCTGGCCCATCGTCAGCGAGCAGCACGAACGCGCGGTCCTGGAGGTCCTGCGGAGCGGACGCATGTCGGGGCTCGATGTCACCCGGCAGTTCGAGAAGCGCTACGCCGAGATGCTCGGTCGCAAGTACGCCCTGGCCGGTCCCAACGGCACGGCAGCGATCCTCGACGCAATGTACGGCCTGGCCATCGGCCCGGGTGACGAGGTGATCTGCCCCAGCATCACGTACTGGGCCTCCATCGTGCAAGCCTACGTTCTCGGCGCGACGCCCGTCTTCGCCGACGTCGATCCCGACACGCTCTGCATCGATCCGCAGGATTTCGAGCGTCGCATCACGCCGCGCACCAAGGCGGTCGTCGTCGTGCACTACGCGGGCATGCCCGCCGAGATGGACGCCATCATGGAAATCGCCGCCGGGCACAAGATCAAAATTCTGGAGGATTGCTCGCACGCGCACGGGGCCCTGTACAAAGGCAAGGAGGTCGGCACGTTCGGCGAAGTGGCCGCGTTCTCGCTGATGACCGGCAAGTCGCTGCCCATTGGAGAAGGCGGAATCCTGCTGACCGACGACCGGCGCATCTACGAACGCGCGCTGCTCTACAGCCACTACGCCCGTCACGACGAGATCACGCTGGATGAGCTGAAGCCCTTCGCCGGACTGCCCGCCGGCGGGTTCAAGCATCGCATGCACCAGCTCAGCGCCGCCTTCGGACTCGTGCAGTTGGAGCTGTTCCCGGCGCAGATGGCGGAGATCGACAAAGCCATGAACGCCTTCTGCGATCTGCTGGAAGGCGTCCCGGGCATCCGGCCCATGCGACCGGACGCCTCGACGCGGAGCACCAAGGGAGGCTGGTACTACCCCCACTTCAAGTACGTGCCGCAGGAACTGGGCGGGCTCTCGCTGTCGCGGTTCTGCGCGGCGGTGCGCGCCGAGGGCTCGGTCTGCAACCCGGGCTGCAACAAGCCCCTGCACGGGCATCCGCTGTTTACCGAGATGGACGTGTACGGCCACGGCCGGCCGACGCGCATCGCCCATCTGGGCGACACGGCCCGCATCGAGGACTACGTCCAAACGCTGCCCGTCGCCGAGCGTATGATGCAGCGGGTCTTCGAGGTCCCGTGGTTCAAGCACGACCGCCGAGCGATCATCGCAGAGCACGCGGCGGCCTACCGGAAAGTCGTCGACAACCACGCCGCCCTGCTGCCCGACGACAGCGCCGGCGACGCCGACCTCGGAGGCTACAGCAGCTTCTTCTCGGCAAACCGATAGGGCCAAATGGCGGAATACGGAACTCTCGCTCAGTCCTGCGGGTACACGATCAAGCGGTCATGCACCAGGAGGACCAGGTCGTTTCGCCCGTCACCCGTGACATCCTCGACGAGCACGTGACGCGGCTCGCCGCTGCTCGGACCGCTTCCCGGCCGGCGCTTCTCCGTATGCGGATGCGTCTCGAACACCTTGAACTTACAGGCGTCGACGATCCCGCCCTTCTCGTCAAACGCCAGAATCTGAACGTGATGACGGTATTGCTCGCATACGATGACGTCCGGGACATCGTCGCTGTTGATATCGGCGATGGTGAAGTGGCCGAAACGCCCCTTCTCGATGTTGGGCTCGAACCCGGCCACCTGACGCAGCTCCACCTTCGGTCCCGTCCGCATACAAATGAGCTTGCGTTCACCACACAGGATGAGATCCGGCGTCGCCTCCGCCCCCGAAGGACTGATCAGGATCTTACGCACGGCGGCGGTTCCCACCTTGATCTCCCGGCCGGCCCGATAGGTCCCGTCGGCCTGCGCCTCCACAAAAAACACGATGCCGGACACGTCGTCATAGGCAACGATGTCCGGTTTCCGTCCCTCGGCGCCCGGCACCGCCGCGGTGACATGAAAGCGGCGCCGCCTGTCACCGGCCTGGTACTGGTCGATGACCTGCCAGCCCTTGTCCGCGTCGAAAGAGACCGCGCGGGCGAAATCGCCGCGTGCCATCAGCAGGGCCGCCTGCCGGTCCGGTCCCAACGGGGCCACCGACACCGCCCGCGCCGTGAGATTGCCGACCAGTCCGAGATGCGCCTGCGTTTTGGCCTGCTGCTCGAACGCGCCGTCCTGCGTCTGCCGTACCAGCAGCAGAGGGTCGTAGCTGCGCACCACGATCAGGTCCATGTCCCCATCGTGGTCGATGTCGGCCGCCAGCAGATCCTGCGGCCGGTCCTCGACGTCCGTCAATTCCAGGGACGAGCCCGCCCGGGCGGTGGCGCGACCCAGGCTAAGGATGGTATGCAACGAATACCCGCCCGCGCGCTGTCCCGGGCTCCCGGCCACGTAGGCCAGGTCCATTTCCCCGTCCCCGTTCAGGTCCGCGGCCGCCATGGCTTGCGGCTCACCGACCACGGCTACCGTCCGGGGAAAGCCAAGACGCCCCTGGTCGAAACGACTCAACCCGATCAGTTTCTCATCGATGCTCAGAACCGCCAGCGTCTCCCGCGCCGACTCGTCCAGGCGAACGGCACAGACTTTGCGCATATCCTTGAGCCCGGGGAACACGGCCGCCGGCCCCCAGCCCCGGTCTCGCTGTCGGCGCAACACGATGAACTGCCCCCGGCCCGGATCGGTGACAACCAGGTCCGCTCGGCCGTCGCCGTCCACGTCGGCGCCGGTCACGTCACGCTTGTCGGCGGCGTCGTCCGACGGCAGCGGATGGACGAAGACGGTGTCGGCCTGTTGCTCTTGCTCGATGCGCGTGTGGACGGAAAGCCGGCCGCTTTGCGCGGACACCGAGGCCACAACGTGTCTGCCGCCGCCCAACGGCGGGCACAGACGCAGGACCGACGGTACGGGGATGTGATACCGCTGCTCGGGTCCGAGGCTGCCGTCGGAGTTCTGCCTCCGCACGCGAAGCGGGTATTCTTCGTGCTCCGCGGTCAAGAGGAGCAGATCGCAGCGGCCGTCACCGTCCAGGTCGCCGATTTCGATCTGTCTCAGGTTGCCTGAGGAACTGTAGTGCCGCACGGGTTGCGCCATGCGGCCGTCGGCGGTCTGAAGCAGGATGTAGTAACCGTCCCGCAACAGCACGGCCAGATCGGTCCGGCCGTCGTGGTTGATGTCACCGGCGGCCAGCGCCTGGGAGCTCTTGAGCCCGTCGCGCAAATCGAAACGAAGGGGCGCCCGCCAGCGCGGCTCGCTCAGCGCCGCCACCGCGTCCGTCGAGGCACGATCCTGCAAAACAACGTCGAGCCCCTCGGCGCTGTAGTACGCTAAATCGGGCTGCCCATCGTGGTTGAAATCTCCCAGCGCCACGCTGGTCGCCTTTACGCGCAGGGGATAACCGAATCGCTTGAAGCGCCATGCTGTCTCGCGTCCAAACAGATCGTTGACGTTCTCCTCCGTCGGCGTAGAAATCGTCTCTGCGGCCTGCGGATCGAAATCACGTTTCTGCAACAGAAGCTCAATGCGGGCCTTGCGGTTGTTGCACACGACCAGGTCCCCGAGCGAATCGCCGTTGAGGTCGGCTGCCAGGGGCGGTCCCAGCTCCCAGTCGAGCTTGAGGATCTCCATGCTGCCAAAGCCATAATAGCCGCTCAGGTCGGCGCCCCGGACGGCCGCCGCCAGGGCCAGAACCGTCAGCAAGGCCCCCGGCCACGTTGTCCCTTGCCTCGATCGTGGTCGAAACATGAATCTCTACCTCCACGAACATGCGCTTCCCCACTGCGCGGGCGATTACTATAATGTACTCGTTTTCTGCGTCGAGCAGTATATCCTGAAAGCCGGGTCCTGACAAGGCGAGTGGAGGTTTTGGATGCGATTGGCGACGGGACATCTACGTATTGGAGTGTTGTTGGCCGCCTGCCTGGTTGCCTGCACGAGTCTCCGGGCCGCCGAGATCAAAACGGTCGTACTGCGCAACGGTCCGCACATCCGGGCCGAGATCATCAAGCAGGACGACCGGGTGGTCATTCTCGATTTAGGCTACGACCTGTTGCGCGTGCCACGCTCGCAGATCGAAGCGATCACCGACGATATCCTGCCGGCCCAAGGCGTTGCCGAGGCCGCGGCGACCCCGGGTTGGACACCGGCGGATGCAAATGCCCTGTATCGGACCGCCCCGCTGGCCAAAACGACCATCGAGCAGAACGTGGCCCGTTTCGGCGAGGCGGTGGTCATGGTCAGTACGCCCGGCGGCCGGGGCTCCGGGTTCCTGATCAATCCGGACGGCCACCTGATCACCAACTACCATGTGATCGCCCGCGAGACCCTCATCAAGGCGACGGTGTTTCACGAGACCGACCACGGGTATGAGCAGAAGCGATACGACAAAATCCGAATCGTTGCCTTCAATCCCTACGTCGACCTGGCCCTGCTGAAGATCGAAGATGCGAATCGCACGTTCGCACACGTGTATCTGGGCGACATGGGCCGCGTCAACGTCGGCGAGGCGGTCTTCGCCATCGGCAATCCTCTGGGCCTGACCCGCAGCGTAAGCCAGGGAATCGTATCGACGACGAATCGCGATTTCGAGGGCCGGCTCTACGTCCAGACCACCACCGACATCAATCCCGGCAATTCCGGCGGCCCCCTGTTCAACCTGGCCGGCGAGGTGATCGGAGTTACGTCGATGGGGTATTTGTACTACGGGGGACTCAACTTCGCCATCCCGGTCGACGTGGTCAGGGGATTCGTCGACCATTGGGACGCCTTTGCCTACCGCCCGGACAATCCCAACGCGGGCTTTCGGTATCTCCAGCCGGGCGGTCGCACCAAACGGGGCAGCCCCCCCACTGCCGGGCTGCCGGACTCGGACTAAGCGGGCCCCTGTATCCGGTTTCGCCGGCGTCAAAACGACAAACGGTTCAAGCCGAAGGGAGAACCATGAACGCCGCAACGCATCCATTTGTACGCCGCACCGGTCTTCTGTTTTGCCTGCTGTTCTGCGCGCTCGATCTGCCGTCCGCAAAAGCGGACGTGCGGGACGCGGCGCGGAGGCTGCCGGACGATACCGTGGTGATGGTGAGCGTGGAATCCGTCCGTGATTTGCGCGACGCGTTGAAACGGACCTCGTGGTACGAGCTCTACCAGGACCCGGCCATGCAGCCGCTGGTGAGACAAATCCAGGAGAAGGTCCGCCAGCGCGTGGCCGAAGGCATCAAGAAGTTCTGGCAGGAGATGGAACTGGACGCTCCCCCCGAAGAGATCCCCTGGCCCGAGGGCAGGCTGGTGCTGGGCTTCTCCGTTTCGGGCGGCGCTGCACAGGCCGGTGCGAGCGGCTCGGCGGCTGACACGGCAGAGGATACGGGCCTTCATGTCGTTCTGCTGGCGGACATGGGCAGCCGGGTCGAACAGGCCCGGGAGCTGATGCGCGCGCTGTCGGCGGATGCCGGAGACTCCGGCGATACGGTCGAGCGCAGAGACGTCGGCGGCATGGAGCTGGATGTAATTACGGCCGAAGAAAAATCGGACTATCTCCGGGTGTGCACCGGGGTCAAGGATACGTGGTTGCTGGTCAACTTCAATACGAACGACAATATGAGTTTCATCGAATCGGTGGCGAAGCGACTGGGTCGCTCCCTGCCCGGCCACCTGGGGGAAAAACCGGGATTTGCATCCGCCGTGCGAGCCCTGGGGGAGGCCGACGTCTTCGTCTTCGTCAATGCCGACGGCCTCAAGCAATTGGCCGCCGACAAGGCAAAGGACAAGGGAAAGGCCAAGACAATGATCGAGGGCCTGGGGCTCGACAATGTCACGGCCCTGGCGACCACACTCCAAATCGCCGGTCGCAGGAACCAGAACACCTGCACCAAGACCCTGTTGGCGGTTCAGGGAGCCAAACAGGGCGTACCGGCCCTGTTGAGCCCGGCGTCCGCTCCGCTGCGTCTGAACGACCGCCTGGTGACGCAGGACGCGGTGGGGTTCTTGTGCGCGAACGTCGAACCGGCCGGGTGGTACGACGGTATCGCCGGCATCGTGCGGAAGGCAGTTTTCTTTGACATCCACATGATGGTGCAGGCGGTCATGATGGCCACGGCGCAGGGGGGCGGGCAGCCGCCCGTGCAGTTCCGCGACGAAGTGCTGGGCCAGATGGCCGCTCCGTTTTTCGCCACGTGGAAGGCGGACCGGCCGTACACGACTTCCACCACCGCGAAAGTCCTGATGGGTTTCTCCGTCCGAGATGCCGATCGCCTCGATGCGGCCGTGTCGAGAGTGCATCACGCCTTTTCAGGCGGCCGCGAGGATCTGCGACGAGAGTTGCTCGGCCACACGCTGTATCTGCTGCCGACGCCCGGTTCGATGGGACCGGAGGGCACCGGCGCCACCCCGCCGGGGACAGGACAACGTCAGATCCAGTTTCCCCTGGCAACGTTTCAGGGAGGCGGGGCCTTTGCCGTCGCCGGAGACCATATTGTCTTTGGCCCCGTCGAGGAAGTCGAGCAGGCCATGCGCAGTCTGCAGAAGGACCCCGCCCGCCCGCTCACATCCGATCCGATGTTCCGCTACGCGCGAGAGTACCTGCCTTCCCAGGCGGCTGCCTACTACTATCGTAACGACCGGCTCAATGCCGAGATGGCGTGGGCGATGGTTCAGCAAGCGGTGCAGGAAATGTCAAATCCCCCGGCCGGTGCACCCGAGAAGGAGCGTGTACCGTTGAACCCGATTGTCATTCTGCTGCAAGAGCTGGGCCGGTACGTGGATTGGAGCGAGCTGCCCGATTTCAAGGCCATGGAAAAGTACTGGGGAGCGACGGTAGGCTTCGTGCAGGCCCGGTCCGAAGGAATCTACTGCGAGACGACCGTGCTGAAACCGCGCCCGCAGTGACCAAAGAACGAAAAGTCAAATTATCGCCCGGTCTCTCCGGATTCGAGCACGTCCTTGATCCATCGGCGGACCGCCCTCCTCTCGGGCACGTCATGGAGCACCCAGGTGTCCGTGTGCCCCCAGCCGGACAGAGGCTGAAAGGTGAAATTGCCCTGCGGGCACGCCTGCTGGAGGTACGCCCGGGTCTCGGCTACAGAGCCTTCATGGCTGATGAACTGAGCCCTGCCCTTGAGCCGCTGCAAACGGACGGCGGCCGATGCGCGATCGCCCCCGGAGTAGCTGCCACTCCAGTCTCTCACGCCATCGTAATGGCTGTGACAGATGAATCCCCGCCACAGCGCCGCAATCTCATCATCGTGCAGGCCGATGTAATTGCAGGCGATCGCGCCGCGTGAGAAGCCCGCCATGAACAGGGCCTCGCGGTCACCGCCGTAGTTTGCACAGACGTCCGCGACAACGCTCTTGCAGTACGCCACCGTAGCTTCGAGATCACCCCACCACGTAAGCTGATTGCGTTTATGGTCCTTACTGATATAGGGCATGCACACCCAGATGAAAGCCCTGCCGCCGCTGATGCCGTATCCGAGACTGCTGCCCTCGACGGTTCCCAGACTGGTCCCGTACCTGTTGCCCGCATACTCGACGATAACCGGATACCTGCGACCCTTCTTCCAGTCCGTCGGCAAATAGAGAGCATGGTGAACATCGGTCTTCCCGTACGCGGACACGACCATCCGGACGCGTTTTCCCGGCGCAGGCGCACCGGCCTCCACCGCCGGCGGCCTCAGATCCGCAGCCGGCGTCTCGTCGGGCAATCCCTCTCCTGCGGCCGATGGACGGACGATAGCCGACAACATCGCCAACAACATGATTTGCAGAATCACGGTCAATACGCCTCCCGAAAAGACCTCACAACCCGCTGATTCGGAGACAATTGCCGATTGCGGATTGA
Source organism: Phycisphaerae bacterium (assembly GCA_016929015.1). GTDB lineage: Bacteria > Planctomycetota > Phycisphaerae > UBA1845 > UBA1845 > JAFGJQ01. The sequence goes on from JAFGJQ010000213.1 coordinate 7,962, forward strand.
CGATTGGAGATTCGCATCGCGGCCCTCCGTCGACCCCCAATCCCCAATCGAAAACTCGTGGCGCCGGCAACGCGTTTGGGTCATTCTGCATTGGGATTTTGAGATTGTCCCGGATTTCGTGCTTAGGATTTCGGATTTCCTCGACGGGGGTTTTTTCGTGCCAGTTGCTCGGCGACGTGGGCGAGCCAGTCTTCGGTGAGCCGGCCGTAGGGGCGGAACTTCTCGATGCGGCCCTGCTCTTCGCTGTAGAGCAGGACGCGATGGAGCCCGAGCTGGTTGGCGACGGGAGAGTCGATCAGGTTGCTCGAATCGGCGGCGCTCATCTGAAACAGGACGCGATGGTCGAACTCGCGGGTGGTCTGGCGATCCAGCGTCCGTTCGAGGGTGCTGAGCGTGTCGGCCCAAGCCATGACGTGAATGCCCACGCTGGGCCCTTCGCGCAGGAGGTCGGCGAACTGGGCGTCCGGGCGCGCCGGGGCCTCCTCGTCGAGCGAGAACCCGAAGGCGTCTTCGCTGCGGCGCAGCGCGCGGTAGCGTTGCAGGCCGTAGATGAGCACGATGACGGCCTGAGCGTTGCGCTGGTCCGCTTGCGTTCGCGTCTCCACTTCTTTTGCCAATTCCGTGAGCACGTCCGGCACATCCCGCCACGGGACAAACTGACAGGCGTGGGGAAGGGCCTCGGTCGCGCGGGGCAGTTGGCCCGCCTGCGCCGAATCGGGCGGACTGCCGTCGAGGATCACGAACCGCACCGCCGGCTCGGGAAGCTGGGCTGCGAGACTGACCACCGCCGCGGTCATCAGGTTCATCGCCACGTCCTCGCGCTGCCCGATGATCAAAACGTTCGCACCGCTCTGGCGGCGCAGCGCCACCGACGTCGGCTCCTTGATCGTCACCGGCGCCCCGAACCATATCTTCGGCGCCGAGACCTCGGCGGTGCGGCTTTCCTCGGCCAGAGAGGCGGCCAACTGGCGGTTCTCCGTGATATCGGCGTCCACGCTGCCCTCGAAGACGATCAGCTCTTCACGGGCGGGCTTCCTGCCGCTTTGCAGCTCGGCGACGCGGCCCAGGTACGAGTCGCGCGCCGAGTCGGGCAGCCAGGCCGTCTGGAAAGGGCTGTTGCCGGCGACGCTGCCGCCGACGTCGTTGTAGATCGCCTCTCCCGGCCGGGACAGCAGACGGGCCGCGACGTTGTCGTCGTCGAGAATTAGCTGCGAATCGGCCTCCGAACACTGCAGGGCGATGCGGACCGCCATCTGCCCGATCGTGCTGCGGGCCAGGCCAAACGCACCGCCCAGGGTCTGCGAACCGAGCACGACGTGGATGCCGAAGGCACGGCCCTGGCGGACGAGCTTCTCCAGCAAAACGGAAGCGTCCTGCGCCAGCTTGTCGTCCTCGGCGAAGAAGATCTGGAATTCGTCCACGATGAGCACCGTGCGGGGGATCGCCTTGCCCGTGGCCTCGCGATAGGCGGCAATGTCCTGCACGCCGGTCTGCCGGAACAGCTCGCCGCGCTGGGCCATCTCGCCGTCGAGCTTGCGCAGGATGCTCAGCCCAAACTCGCGGTCGCTTTCGATGGCGACGGCGCGGGCGTGCGGAAGATCGTGCGTGACGTAGGTCTTGAACTCGACGCCCTGCTTGAAGTCGATCAGATAGACTTCGACCTCATCGGGGGCATACCACAGGGCGAGGTTGGTGACCATCACGTGAAGCAGGGTTGACTTTCCGGAGCCGGTCTTTCCGGCGATCAGCAGGTGCTGGGCGACGCCCCGGCCCAAGCGCAGATACTGAAGCCGGGTCGCGCCGGTGCGGCCGAGCGGGACGCACAACTCGGCGCGGCTGTCGAGCGACCAGTACTGCCCGTCGCTGGGAGCGACCGCCGCGAACGGGACCTCCACGCGGGCCGACTCGGCGCCCGCCTTGCCCACGATGTGCATGACCCGCGTCAGGGTCGTCTCGGCGGGCGGCTGATCCAGCATCAGCGGAAACTGCCCGAAGACGCGGTCCTGCCAAACGTACTTGCCGTCGGCGTGGACGAGGTGAATGCTGTTGGCGATGATGTCGTTGAGGTCGATGCCCTGGGGCATTTCGCGGCGGGTGTCGTACTCGATGAGCGTGTAGACGCCGCAGCGCGAGCCGCTGTGCACGATGCTGCTCAACCGCCGGGCGCTCTCCTCGCTGAAGTTGGTCGGAAAATCGGCCACGACGAGGAAGTGGTACGGCTCGGCCAACTCGCCGGCCTGCTGGTTGTACTCCTCCAGCGTCTCGAATTCGTTGCGGAGATATTTCTGAATGACGTTCTCCATGTGCTGGGTGAGGTCTTCCAGTTGCTGCTGGATCTGTATCGTCTCGGTCCAGATGCGGCCGCCGATGAGCGCCTCCTGGTAATCGCCGGCGTGCATGAAACCGGCGAAGCTCTCGCCCAGACCGACCGGATCGAGAATGGTGAACCGTACCCGACCGGCCGGCAGCGAGGTGAACAGCCGGACCATGACGGCTCGCAAAGTCTCGATGGCGCGCTGGCGTCCGTCACGCGCCGATTGCAGCAGCATGGAACAGCGATCGGGCAATTCCAGCAGCGCCGGAAGCGTTGGAGATTGAACCGTGTCGAGGACCGAGCTGGCCCGCGCCCGCACCGTCTCGGCCAGCGGTGTCAGATCCAACGGGAACGATCCGAAACGCACGAAAGGCGTTGATGCCCCGGGGGTGGTCCAGGAGTCAGTCAGCAGGTGATCCCAATCCGGCGTCGTCTTGCTGCTCAGCTCCGCGGTTCGGCGCACTAACGCCTCAATGGACGCGAGGCCTTTGTCCCAGCGCTCCTCCAGAAGCCGACGGCATTTCCGGTATTCAGTTTCACACGCGGTCATGTCCC
>JAFGJQ010000017.1 GCA_016929015.1 Phycisphaerae bacterium
GCGGCCCGCTTGACCAGTTCTTTCGTGACCGCCCAGACCTCGGCTTCACGACCATTGCCCGATGCCGGTGTCTTGCTGAGCAGGATCAAGGGGTCGCCCTTGACGGCACCATTGGTGCGCACCTGCTTGAAGCTCGCCTGAGTCTTGTCCAGAATGCTTGTGCCGGCCACGTGGAAGCCCGCATCTTCGCATGCGCTGCGCAGCGCGTTCCAGACGCCAGCCGAGGCGGAATGGAATGCGACCGTCGCACAGCCGTCCGGACGCAGCACGCGACGCGCTTCCTGGAAGGCTCGTTGGAGAAGCTCCCGATAGTCATCAACGGTCTTCTTCTGGTGCGGGCTGACGATGGCCTCTTCGGTCGCGTCGGTCAGTTGACCGAGCCACGCCTCGTTGATGAAGTTCACCTCGGCATAGGGGATATTGCCGCCGAACGGCGGGTCCGTGAACACGTAGTCAACCGACTCGTCGGGCAAGTCGAGCTGGAGGCACGAGGCGTTGCGGACCTGGACCAGCTTCTCGTGGCTGTGGACCATGGCGAACGCCCGCTGCATCGTGCCGATCTTGCGGCGCACCCCGGCGAAGATGTTCTTCTCAACGGGTAAGCCGCTGATGTAGAGCACGCCGGGCTGGGCGCTGGTCACGACCAGGTCGTCCTGACCCTTCTTGGCCACGACCCGCGTCATCAAGGTCGAGTGGGCGGCGTTGTAGCTGAGAAGCCAGAACCGCAACGCCGGCCGCAGCCTATCTGGGAAACGGGCAGTCGCGTTCCACAGGGCGGAGAACGCCAGCAGGTTGCGGTGCGTGTAGAAGTGGTGCAGGTGCGAGATGCCCTCGTGGTAGCCGGACCGGTATAGGTCGCCCCAAGGCACGCGCTGCAGTGGCACATCTCCGGGGATCGCGGCTTGTTCGATCTCCTGAAATTTCCTCTGATCCGCCGCCACGGCTGGCCGGGACCAAGTCTTGCCATTGGTTTCACCATATACCCACGCCTGCACACGACGACGTGTCAGCCGCTCGTCGCCGGTCAAGTCGTCGACAACGGTCTCCCGAACACGGCACGCCGAATCGACAGCAGCCTCTGCGCCGCAGTACGGGCATCGGAACGTGCCGGAGATGTTGGCGGGCCGGCGAGAAACGCAGGCGTCCCAAAGGCTGGCGTGCTTGCGGCATTTGGGGCAGCGCAGCTGGTCCGACCAGACCGTGTAGCGAATCTCGCCTTCGTTGCCGTCCGGATCACCGGCGCGATACAGCCAAGCCCACTGGCCGCGCACGTCAGCGAGCAACTGCTCCGCCGCCTCGCTGAACTCGGCCGGATCGGGCGGGTTGCACAGCACGTCTGCGACGAATGCCCCCAACGCGCCGAGTTCATACAGCACGGCTCGACGAGCGCCCCAGCGAACGTCAAGGCCCAGCCGCTCGGCGTCCTCACGCATCTGGTCGGTGGGTTGGCCGCAAAGGACTGCCGCCAGGCCGGTGGAACCACTTCCCGCAAAACCATCCAGCACCGTCGCTCCGGGAGCCGTGTGGGCGGCGATGAAAAGAGCGATGGCCTCGGGCGATATCTTTGTGGGGTATGGGAAGGCGTTAAACAGCGGCCCGCCGCGTGTCGAACGCGCAGGCCTGCGGTAGAGCGCCTCGTAGCCAAGGAACTCGTTCGACTGTCGCCTTGTTCGCTTCGCTGCGGCCAAATGGTCGCCTCCTTGCTTCATCTTGTTCTTCCTGTACCGGCGGGTTCGTTCTCAGCGTTGCCCGTTGGCCAAGTCAGCCTCGACCTCGCCGCCTGCGTCAAGCCATCGGTCTATCGTTTCCCGCCGGAACCGCCAGTGCCGGCCCACCTTGGTGCCAGGCAGTTTCCCCTCCTGCACCAGCTTGTAGAGGCTCGACTTTGGAATCTTCAGGTACGCCGACAGCTCGTCGATGGTCAGCACGTTGTCGGGCTTCTTGCTCATCCGCTCATCCTTGGCCGGTAACGGCGTCGGGTGCCCCGAATGCCGTCGGGCACACCAGCGAGTATTTGACAGTTACTCCATTACGCTGTCAATAGCTGGAACGACCGGATGCAGGATATCCTGGCCAGAGCAGCACCCCGAGGTCGCGCTTGGGGCTCCTGGCATCATCCCCGACCGTCGCCGCCACCGACAGGGAGCCGGACATACGGGACTCTGCTGGCCGAAGCGAGTGTACTGCGGGGATGCGACAGGTACGGTCGCGGGTGGGTGAGATTCTGGAGGATTCAGAGGCTGCCGGATTCGGCAGATCGGAGAGGGCCGAGCACGGATTGGCAGGTTTGCGGGGCTCGGCGGCGCGGGTGTCCGACGGTGTCAACCGAGGGCAATAGGTACTTCCAGGGCCCGCCTGCCAAGATGGCACGGGAACGCATCGGTTGTGGAGAGACAGTTTCTTGCGCACGCGCCGATTTTCCACGCGCGGGGCCGGGGTGCCAAAGTGCCAAAAGTGCCAGAAGGTCGGACGTGAACCAGACGCGAGGGGCTTTTGGCACTTTTGGCACTGCGCGCTTCGGCGTTCCGCGTGGGCGCTGGAGGCGTGATGCAGCCCCTTGGGGCCGGCGAATTCCGCCTCCCTGGCCACCCAGCGATGGCCCCGGGCGCTGGGGTCGGCAGATTCCGGCCGGAATCTTCTTCACATGTCGTAAGCGGCGACACATGCAATGGTTAGGAGCAGCAGATTCTCGCGTCGGAGGGCCGAAATTGCCTTCCCATGTGCCCCAGGTCGAGCAAACATGTCCATGTAGCGAATGGATGTAAACGACTTCAGAACCAGGAGATACGCCATGAAGAAGAACACGAAGCCAAACGCGAAGAACACCACCCAACGCGACTGGCACGACCTCAAGCCCGGTGACGTGATCTGGTTCGCCACCGGCTGGTTCGAGGTCTTCGACGCCTACGCCGTCGGCCGCGACATGGGGTTTGGCTGGAATCTGCAGCTTGACCAGGACGGTGTTCTGGGCGATCGGGTAGGCGTCGAAGACCTCGAACCAGCCGGTGGCGAAGCGAATCACGTCGCCGGTCTTGAGTGTGTGCCAGTCGCGTTGGGTGGTGGTGGCGTAATCC
>JAFGJQ010000018.1 GCA_016929015.1 Phycisphaerae bacterium
AAGCTCACCATTCAATCGGCCGAGTTCGAAACGAGCGCAACCATCGGGGATAGGTACCGCCTGGCGCTCATCGCACGGCCTTACTACCTGGACGCCGGCACTCCGGACGGACAGGGGCTGCTCCGCTTCGGACTGCTGCCCTCGGGGGCGGCTTTCGACCAGCAGACAGCCGCCGGGTTGGCCGCGGAGGCCCAGATTTCCGGCGAGGAATTCGGATTGATGTTCGGTTCCACGCCCCGGGGATTCCTGGTTCACAACTGGACGGCGGGCGCCCGCTACACCCCGCGCGGCGGACCCATCAGCTTCCTGTTTCAACGCGACAGCGTCCAGGAGACCATGCTGTCGTTCGCCGGTCAAACCGACCCGGTGACCAACACAGTGTGGGGCGGTGTGATGGCGAACAACTTCAAGATCAGCGGCGACTGGGCCGACGACGATTCGGGTTTCTACGGCTCGGTCAGCTACGGCCTGATCAGTGGCCGAAACGTCGCCGACAACAACCGGATGGAGGGCTCTGCCGGCGTCTGGTGGAAGGTGTTCGAGCGGCCTGACGGTCACATCACCGTGGGCGCCAACTTCACCGGGATGCACTACGACAAGAACCTGCGCTACTTCACGCTGGGCCATGGCGGCTATTTCAGCCCGCAGCGCTACTTCCTTTTCAACATGCCCGTCACGTGGGAGGGCGTCTGGAAGCGTCAATTGCGGTATTCCATCGCCGGCAGCTTTGGCTCGCAGCATGTGCAGGAGAGCGCATCGCCGTACTTCCCGACGATGCCGGAGCTTCAGGGCAGGAAGGGACCGAGCTACGACGCCTTTTCGGCCACGGGAGCGCACTACGGGATCGACACGAAGCTGACCTACCAGGCCACGCCACACTGGCTCGTGGGCGGCTGGATCGGTGTCAACAACGCCCGCAGCTACACTTGGCAGGGAGCCGGCTTCTTTGTTCGCTACCTGTTCGAGAAGCGGCCGATGGCGCCCACCATCACGGTGCCGTCGCTGCCTGACTGGCAAGGCACGAGGAGCTTCTTCTAGCTTGATCGGGGCGGGAAGCCGCCCCACCCCAGGACTACCAAACGGAGAACGACGGAATGCACGTAAACTCGAAGGCCGACAGTCCGGCTAGAAGACTTGTCGCTGCTGCCTTCTTCGTTCTCCTCGCCGCACCTGCGTACGCCCAGATGGCCTGCCATGTCGAGGTAGAGACGCGCGTTGCCCGCCTGGAAGGCCTCACGGAGCTACTGCCGGACCTGGTGCTGCGCTGCACCGGCGGCACGCCGGCCGGATCGCCTCTCGATGCGCCGCGATACCAGGTGCTGGTTACTGCCGACGCCGCCTACGCCGGCCGCAATCCCGAACTCATTCCGGCCGAGCAGACGACATGGACCGAAGGCCTGCTGCTGGTAGAGGATCCGGTCGAGTTCGATCAGCGCCCTTGTATCCCAGCCGCTGGCGAGCAGTCCTGTGAGTTGCCCGAGAATCCCGCTCTGATCCCGAACGTGTTTCAGGCGCGGCTGCTTCAGGAGAACATCGTCGCGTTCGACCGCATACCGGTCGACCCGCCGGGCGCCGATGAAGTCCGCACCCTTCGCATCGTCAACCTGCGCGTCAACATCGCGGCTCTCGCGCTTGAAGACGAACCCACCGACGTCGGCGTCTCCGTCTTGATGTTCGCTCCAAACGGGACGCAGGTCCCCGTGGAGCAGTTCACGCAACCCGTGCTGGTGGCGCAGCCAGGGGTCACGATATCGGTTCACACATATCTGGATGAGCCGGTGTCTGCCATGGAACCCGCGCTTCGGATTGCACCGGGGCAGATCCCGCGCATCGACCAGGAACTGGAGGAGGAGTTGGATCCGATCCGCCCGCAGACGTTCCAGGTCAAGTTCACCGAGGGGTTCCCCGGGGCTTTCAAGCGGCGAAGCATTGGCACGAGCGCCCGCGATCCGGGTTTCCTTTCCAACCAGTCCTTGCCCGGAGCGCGCTACTCCACCGAAAGCGGCTTCTTCAACGTCTTTCTCGGAACCGTGCGCGACCTGGACTCCGCGGGCGTGGCCGATTCCGGCACCCGCCTGATGGCCATCTTCGAGGACGTGCCCGCCGGCGTCGACGTGTACGTCAGCTTGCGTGACGTGGACCCCGGAACGAGCAGCTACTCCGAGGACTCACCGCGTGCACTGCTCAGCGTGACGCAGTTTGCAGGGGGCGGGCCGTACGCCGCACCCGAGGACGGCAACTTCGTGCGACTGTCTCCGATCCCCAATGTGGGTGTGGCGGCCGTCTGGGAAGTGGTTGCGGCCGACCCCTCTGCGATAGAGGAGATCAGTTTTGCGGTGTCGCTTGCGTCACCGGCGCAAGCCCCGTCGCTTGGGGAAGCGAAGGTGTACGGGTTTGCCGCGCCGGTAGGACTGGTCTTTGAAGACAAGCTAGCCGGCATTCCCCAGGAAGACGACGAGCCTCTGTTGTATCTGGACCAGCTCCGGAGCTTCGAGGAGGAGTCAGTCCCGCGCTTCGCCGTGCTGGAAGAGCCCTTGCCGCTGGCCGCCTTCGAGGTGACCAACATTGTCTCGACCCCGCGGTTCACTGTCGTCTCGGCCGCGAGCTACGATGGTCCGTCTGTCGCCCGCGCCGGCATCGTCTCCGGCTTCGGCGCGGCCTTGGCGAACACGACGCTCAGCACATCGAACGCCCTTGGAACGTCTTTGCTCGGCACGAGCATCGAGGTGATCGACAGCAATGGCATCAGCCAACTGGCTCCGCTATTCATGGTCAGTCCACAGCAGGTCAACTTCTACCTCCGCTCGTCGATGGCGCTCGGGCCGGCCGTCGCAAACGTGATTCGCGCCGGGGCGGTGATCGCTTCCGGGCAGTTCCTGGTTGACCGCGTCGCGCCGTCGCTGTTCACCGCCAACGGCACTGGGCAAGGCGCCCCGGCCGGTCAGCTTCTCCGGGTCACCATCGGGTTCCGGTACGTTGAGCCGCTGGCGCATTGGGACGCCGGTGCGGGCCAGTATCTCCCGCGAGGAATCGAGTTTGGCTCCGAGGACGAACTACTCATCCTGCTTCTCTATGGCACCGGCATTCGCGACAACGGCGGACTCTCCAACGTGACCGCCACCATCGACGGTGTCCCGGTGGACGTCACCTACGCCGGCGCGCAGGAGGA
>JAFGJQ010000214.1 GCA_016929015.1 Phycisphaerae bacterium
ACTACATGCGCGCTGTACGGAGAATGGAAGTTTGCCAGGATACGCGATGCGCAGGACGTGGCGCCGAACATCGTGCACAGGTTGTCCTTGACGGCCACCGGTACGCCGGCCAGCGGCCCAAGTTGCGAACCCCGGGCGAGGGCGGCATCGACCTCCCGGGACCGAGCCAAGGCTCGGTCACCTTCGACGTGCAGAAAAGCCCCGTACGTGCCGTTCCAGCGTGCGATGGCGTCCAGGCTGGCCTGCACCGCGTCTTCCGCGGATTGCTCCCGCTGCCGGATCGCTTGTGCCGTTGCCGCCAGCGTCATGGGCTCTGCTCACGCACTGTCCTGGTCGAGGACCTTCGGCACGCGGAAGAACGTTTCCTGCCTCTGCGGGGCGTTGTTCAGTACGGCTTCCGGCCCCGGCGATGGCTGCACCTCGTCTGCCCGCAGCACGTTGTGGACGGGCAGCACGTGGGCGGTGGGCGATACGCCCTCCGTGTCCACCTCGGACAACTGGTCCACGTATCCGACGATGGCCGACAGCTCAGATGCGAACTGGGCCACCTCCGCGTCCGTCACGTTCAGCCGTGACAGCACGGCGATGTGCCGGACCAGAGACTCGTCGATCCGCGTGCTCAAGATGCCTCCACCCGCGAACAAAAAAGGCGAGGCGGCTGGCGCCTCGCCAAAGAATCGCAATTTCGCCCGTTCACGCCGGAACGCCCGCGTCGTTCCGCGACGCTATTCGGCTGGCGCGGTCTCCGGCGGCGACCAGTTCCGTTTGGGCGGCTTGACGACCAGGCCCATTCGAATGGCCTTGGCCGACACTTTTATGCGGCAGACTTTGCCGTCGACCAGGGCCCGGACACGCTGAATGTTCGCCTGGAACATTCGCTTCGTCTTGCCGGTGACCTTCCGTCCGACGCCGCCCAGGTACTTGGCCTTCCCGCGATGGGTATACTGACGTCCCGCACGGGTCTTCCTGCCGGTATAATAGCACACGCGTGGCATGGTTCTATATCTCCACAATATCGGCCCCCGGACCATGCCGGGAGCCAGCGAGCCCCATAGTCTAGGGTATTTGCCACGCTTTGCAACCCCTTGGGTGCACTTTCCCGGGGATTGCGTCCCGGCCCGCAATATCCGGGCCGGACAGACGTTAGGCGTTCAGGACGGCCATGGAAGTGGATGAACTGACGACCCTGTTTGAGCGAGCCCGGCAGGGCGACTCCTCGGCGTACGACGCCTTGGTCGACCTGTACGCCAACCGGCTGTTCGGATTTCTCTTCCGGATGACCGGCTCCCGGGCGGACGCGGAGGATCTGTTGCAGGATCTGTTCGTCCGGGTGGTGCGGATGCTGCCCCGGTACGAACACCGCGGAAACCTGGAGAGCTGGCTGTTTCGGATTGCGGCCAACCTGGGCAGAGATCACATCCGGCGGGCCCGACGCCGGCCGCCAACGATGTCCCTTCTATCCGATTCGGACGCCGAGGCGGCCGGGACTGGGCCCCCGGAAACGGCACGGGGCCTGGATACGCCCTCCGGCGGCCTGGAGCACCAGGAGGAGGCCGACGCCCTTCAGCGGGGGCTGGCCGCTTTGCCGGACCCGGAACGAGAGGTGATTATGCTCCGGCACTTCTCCGACATGACCTTCGCCCAGATCGCCGAAATCATGGGGACACCCCTGGGGACGGCCCTGGCCCGCGCCCATCGCGGGCTGGCCCGGCTGCGGAAGCTGATGGAGGCACCAGATGACGCCTGAAGAACGCGAAAGAATGGCGGACATCGAGCGCGACGAAAAATGGCTGCGGGACCATGCTCCCAGCACGCCCGGGCCCGGGTCCCTGGAGCATCTCAAGCTCCGCGTCCGGATCGCCGCGGACGAGGCTCGCCTGCAGGCAAGCCCGACCGCTTCGGTCGATCCGGCCTGCGTGGCCCGGGTCAAACAGGCCGTTCGGGATGAGCTGGCGTGCCGGACGGCCGGGGCCGCCCGATCCCGGTTCCGCCGTTTGCTTGCCCTGTCGATCGGCGGTCCGCTGGCGGCCGCGGCGGTTGTAGCGATGGTCGTCATGGTGAATCGTTCGCCGGAGAGTCCTGGTTCGTCGACTGCCTACAGCGCGCTTGACGCATTGGTGGAGTTTGCTGAGGAGGGTGAGAAAGGCCGGACGGATGGGGTGTCGCTGCCGAACCTTGATGCGCTGGAAGAGGAGATGCAGGGGTTTGTCTGGAGTGCGGCGGCAGAGAGCGGATACGACGAGGCAGAGACGGAGACCGATCGCCTGTACGAGAAGCTGCGCGATGAGTTGGATTCACTGAAGAAGCCCGGCACCCTGATGCAAGCGGGAGAGGATTACCCATGGTATGCGGCAGGTACTATCGACTTGTGTTCGTGGTCCTGGTCGGCCTGAGCGTGCTGGCCGTCGCGACTGCCCGGAGCGAGGAAGAGCCCTCGCCCCGGCAGGATCGCGACAACAGGACGGAGTCTCGGCCGGCGGAGGATGGGCCGGACATGGATCGTCCGCCCAAGGCGCCGGGACCGGGGTTTGGACGACGCATGCATGACCGCCGGTCCGGGCCGGATCGGAAGCCGTCCGAGCGATGGGGGGAATTGGAGCGCCAGAAGGTTCGCAACTTCATCGACAAGCATTTCCCGGAGGCCGCGAAGGAACTTCGCGACCGCTCAGAGAAGAACCCCCAGCTCGGCGAACGAATCCTGGGCAGCCTCATGCCGGAGATGACGAGACTGCTCCGGTCCTATGAGGAGGACCCGCCGGAACTGTTCAACCTCCGCCTGGAATCGGCCAAGAACGAAATGGCCATGCGGAAGCTGATGCGCGAGTACCGGCACGCGGCCGAGGAGGATCGGGATCGCATTCGCGGAAAAATGCGGAACCACGTTGCCCGCGACGTGGAGCTTCGCGAGGACATCGGCCGGCAGGAACTGCGCCGCCTGGAAGAAGGCGTGGAGCGGTTGCGCGGCTATCTGGACGACCTGGAAGAGAAACGAGACGCCATCATCGAGCAAGAGCTCGAGAATCGACTGAAGTTCAGGCCGCCGGGCCGTGGTCCGGGCCGGCCTGACGATGCACCGCGCGGCCCACGCGGTCGCCGGGATCGGCCCGAGCCACCCACATCCCAGCCGTCCGACCCGTCCGACGAGTCGCCGGGATGACAGTACTGACGCCGCCGCGCTCGCCCGCCACCGCGTCATGGAGTCGATTCGGCGTCAGGGAACAGGCCGACCTGCACCGTATCCGTTGCGTGCTCGATGGACAGAACGCGCAGCACGTATCGCGAGCCGGACCGTCCGATCACGGAAGCATCTTCTCCCGGTTTGGCATTGCGGGCTTTCAGCACGCGCTGCTCGCCGAGGTAAACGTTCAGGTCCGCTCTCGGATGGCCGTCCGTGTCCCGCACCTCAACGCTCAGCCCGTCATACAGGAAGGCGCGGCGCCTGTACCGCTTGTCCTTGCGACTCACGGTGGCCTCCGTCAGGCAGCCTTCGGGAAGCGATCGTTGGGCCAGTTCCACCTCGGCCGGCGTGAGGAAGGGACCCGCATCGGGCTCCAATACTGCAGCCGAGTCCGAGCCGTCGACCGATTCTCCCGTTGCCAGAGTCGGGACGCGCCCGACCTGCAGGGACCGCTCGCCGTACCGCTGCCACGCGATGCGGGCGGCCGTCGCGGTGTCGGGACGCTGCCTTGCGATTTCTTCGATCGCGGCGAGCGCCGTGGCGTCTGCGGGGTCAATCAACAGGGCACGCACATGGCATCGCCACGCCCGGTCGAAGTCGCCCTGGGACTCGAACGCGCTGCCCGCCCGGTTCCAATAGTCCACCGCTCGCGGGGCGACGCGTGCCATGGCACGAGCAGCGGCGCGACTTGTCGGGGAGTGACGGGCGGCGGCCGCATAGATGGCGTACGCGTGGTAGTAGTCTCCCTTCTGCTCGGCCTTCTTGCCTCGGCTCACGGCACCGGACGTCGCGCATCCACTGGCAGCCAGCATGACGAATGCCGCCGCTGCGCCGGCGGCCCGATACCCACAAACCGTTTTGCTCAAGATCGTTAGCACTTCCAACACCCCGGCGTTACCCGATGGGACTCTGGCATTTCGACCCCGCTGGGGCCCGGGAGTGTAACATACGGGCCGCACGTTGCGAAGCCATTTGACCCCACACGGCTCCCCACGTTAAAAAGGCGAATCTGGCGGCCGCCTTCCGGCCGCGGGGGCCCCTGATAGAGAGGTTCACCCGGCTCATGTTCGATACCCTCACAGAACGGTTCGGCGACATCTTCCGCTCCATGCGCGGGCGCGGACGCATCACCGAGGACAACATTGACGAGGCCATGCGGGCCATCCGGACGGCCCTGCTCGAGGCTGACGTACACGTGGAGGTGGCACGCCAGTTCTGCGACGAGGTTCGCGAGAAGGCTGTAGGGCAGGAAGTGATCCGCACCCTCAAGCCGGACCAGCTCATGTGGAAGATCGTCCACGATGAGCTGGTCAGCCTGATGGGACCGGTGGACCCGCGCATTCCGTTCGCGACACCCGGACCGACCGTGCTGCTGCTGGCCGGCCTTCAAGGCTCCGGCAAGACGACCACCTGCGGCAAGCTGGCGGGCCTGATCCTCAAGCGGGCCAAGCGGCCGCTTCTGGTCGCGGCCGACCTGAAGCGCCCGGCCGCCATTGACCAGTTGGAGGTTGTCGGCGGGCAGGTGGGCGTGCCGGTCTACACCGAGCGCGGGCACGTGAACGCGGTGAAGGTCTGCCGCAACGGCATCCTCCACGCGAAGAAGACCGATCGTGACGTGGTGATTCTGGACACGGCCGGCCGGCTGGCGATCGACGAGGAGATGATGGCCGAGGTGGCGCAGGTGGCCTCCACGTGCGCCCCGCACCAGATCTACCTGGTGCTGGACGCGATGACCGGCCAGGACGCCGTGGCCACGGCCAAGGCTTTCAACGAGCGGCTGGAGCTGGACGGGCTGATCCTGACCAAGTTTGACAGCGACACGCGCGGCGGGGCGGCGCTGTCGGCCAAGCGGATCACCGGCAAGCCGATCAAGTTCATCGGCGTGGGTGAGAAGCTGGACGCGTTGGAGCAGTTCCACCCGGATCGCGTTGCCGGGCGCATTCTCGGTGCGGGCGACATGCTGAGCCTCGTCGAGAAGGCGCAGGAGCAGTACGACGCGCAGGAAGCGGCCAAGCTCGAAAAGAAGATGGCCAAGGGCCAGATGACCCTGGAGGACTTCCTCGCCCAGCTCCGCAAGGTCCAGAAGATGGGCTCGATGCGGGAGATGCTCAAAAAGATCCCAGGGCTGGGCGGGCAAGTCCCCGACGCCGAGATTGACGAAGGGGAGATCAAGCGTTTTGAGGCCATCATCCTCTCGATGACACCCAGGGAGCGGGAGAAGCCTTCGCTGATCGACCATTCCCGGCGCCGTCGCATCGCCAAGGGCAGCGGCACCGACCCGCAGGACGTGAACGGCCTGGTGAAGGCGTTCGGCCAGATGCGGGATGCCATGAAGATGATGGCGGGTAAGTCGATGCTGGATCGGATGCGGATGACGTCGAGCCTGTCGCAGATGATGGCCGGCGGCGGCACGCTGAAGGCCAAAGGCAGCACGGCCGCGAGCCGGCGCCAGGTATCAAAGAAAGACCGCCGCAAGGCGCGCAAGCGCGGCCGGCGGTGAAGGGAGAGGGACGCGAAGAATTCGGGCGTTTGCAGTGCGGAAACAGGAAGGGGATCTCGGCCGCAGGCCGGCGTGAGGAGAGTCCGGCTTTCGAAGGCCGAGTTCGCCACCCAGCGCCCAGGTCGTTTCTCCGTCCCGCAGCGACAGGCGTGATCTGCCACTTTCTCCGGCTTCCCTTCCAGGCTCGTTCACGGGCGTTCTCCGCCGCGGCGGACTTGCAGGCCGGCCATTCGAGGACCGGCTCACAGGCAACGCCTCACCCCACTCTCCCTCCGCGCAGGCACAGCGTGCCTTCAACGGACTTTCCGACCCGCGCGCGCCCCTCTGCTCGCACGAACGGTTCCGGCGCGTCGAAATGCCGGCCCATCCATCCTGCTTCGTGCCGGGGTCTCCGTCTGATTGCCCAAACCGTGCTCCCCCAACACGCAATGTCTCCGGCCACCGGCTCCTTCCCCAGCGGCCGGACTGTGCCTCTCACGCCAGAGTAGGTGATTGCACGCAAAGTGCCGAATCATGGCAGTCACGTTTGTTGCGGAATGGCCGGTTTCTCTGCGGTTTTCGCTTGATCCTGCGGATGCTCCGTGGTATGGTTGCGCTACGAGCATTTGACGCAGCGGCACCAAGCAGATTCTCCCACGGAGGGGGTTCGGTCCTTTCTTCATGCTGGATGGGGCGTTTTGGGGATCCATGATGCCCGTCGCGTGGCAGTCTCTGTTTTCGCGCAAGAGGAGTGAATCCAATGGAGGGGATCCGCGCGCCGCGCAGCGCATCCGCGCAATCCCGCCCCTGACGCCGACGAAAGCGTCAAGGGCCCGTTCGTAACGACAAAACAAGGCCCGCCGAACCATCCGCGCCCAGGGTGCGCGCCTGGTGTGCCACTGCTCTTGAGCAGTGGGGTTTTCCGGCGTGTCCGGCGCGCGAACTGACGAGCCGACGGCCGGCAAGAACCCGGCGGTCGAATGCGGGGAGAGTGTTGTCGCCCCGCGCCGGGGGACGCTCTCCGCGTTGGCGATGCCGGTGGACCGGTGAGGCAGGATTGGGCTTCACTTGACACGAATGGACGAGGGCATGAACTGTCACTGTCTTTGTGGTCGTCGGACCGCTGTTCCGTTTGCATGGATGGAGTGAATCGCACCCGGGGTCTGGACCCCAGGAGGACAAACGACATGCGTACGCTGATGCTGATGCTTCTGGCCGGGCTGGTCGGCTGCGGGGATGTTAAAACCGATTGGGCGTGCGGAACGGAAGACCCTCCGCCGCCTGAGGTCACGGTCTTCCGAGTGTCACAGTGCTGGTTTAACGAGAAAGGGGATAGTGTAACGAGCGGGTGGGGCACTGGGTTTCCGATCTCATCCAACGGAATCATCACCTACAGGCACGCCCTCCCGCCCTATGTCACATACGCATTTGTCGAAGCGAAGGTTGCATCCATCCTCGACCGGGGGAGTAGAGACGCCTATTGGGATGATTGGATGTACGTGGAGTTCCAGTCACCCCCGGACCAAGTCCCTGTGCTGGATCCGAAGGTGGAACTTCACCCGGGGGAGCGGGTCGCCATCGTCGGGTTTTCCGCGCATGGCGATGCTGAAGGTCGCGCGAGGATACTGAGCGATTTCCACTCAAGAACGGTGTACGGGAAGGTTGTCTCCACGCCCTTCTGGCTTGGCCTTCCCGAGGAAGTCGTACTCGTCAAGGTAGGAGATGCGCCGTTGAACGGGTTGTCCGGCGGTCCCGTGATGGTTCTTCGAGACAATAACTGGGTTGTCATCGGTTCGTATGTCGGAATTGTGTATCGAGACATCCTCAACGGAGTCTTCTCGTCCAAGCTCCATATTGTCCGACGGATACCGGAACACCTGATCGAGGAGTGAATCGCACCCGGGGGTCTCGACCTCAGGAGGAAGAATGACATGCGTACGCTGATGCTGGTGCTTCTGGCCGGGTTGGCCGGCTGCGGGGATGTCAAGACCGACTGGGCGTGCGGAACGGAAGGATCTCCGCCGCCTCAGGTCACGGTGATGCGGGTGCTGGAGTGCTGGAGCGAGGAAGAAGGTGGCAAACCACGCTGCGGGCTAGGAGCCGGTTTGCCCATATCGTCCGAGGGAATCATCACTTACAAGCACGACCTTCCGCCCAATGTGATGCACGTGTATGTCGAAGGAGAGGCCGCACCCGTCCTCGACCGGGGGAGCGAAGACGCGGATTGGGACGATTGGGTTTACGTGCGGTTCCAGTCTGCCCCGGACCAAATCCCCATGCTGGATCCGAACGTGCAGCTTCGCCCAGGGGAGCGCGTCGCGATGGTCGGATTCCCAGTGCATGGGATTCCCAAGGATCGCTTGAAGGAGTGGCAGGACATCCCGCCAAGAACGATCTACGGGAGGATTGTCTCCAAGCCGTTCTGGCTTGGGATTCCCGACGAGGTTGTATTCATCAAGCCGGACGAAGGGGCGCTAAAGGGAATGTCCGGCGGACCGGCGATGGTTCTCCGAGACAACAAGTGGGTCGTCTTCGGTGTCATGGTTGGGAAAGTGCGCCAAGACATCCTGAATGGTTTCTTTTCCTCAAAACTCTTCTACGCCCGACGGATACCGGAGCACTTGCTTCAGAAGTGAACTGTATCGTCAAGCTTCGTGCGTGTACGGAGCCAGACGGAATGGGGAACGCTGTCTGTCAGGGAAAGGAGGGTGGACTTCTTTGGGCGAGAAGCCGCAGACAGTGCGGGGCAGAACACCAAGGTGGTGTCGATGGCCCTTTGTATCGAGTGGAGGAGAAAGAAGCTTCGGAAGGTCCGTCTCACCTGTCTCTCTGGTCGTGTGGACCAGAGGTGGGGCGGACTGGCTTCCAGTTCGAAAACATGGAGGAGAATCATGTCTGACGTCAAGAGAGCTCTGAAGTCGGCGGCCGTCTGGATGGCGATGTTTAGCATCGTCATCCTGATCGCCGGGTGTCACGGAGGAAAGGGAACGATCACGATTGGCGGCCCCGGGGGTCAAATCAAAGCCGAGGTGGAGGTCGGCTCGCCACCGCCGCCCTGGCCGCCCAGCTACGGTGGCGATTGGTATTGGTATTGCCCCGAGGGCCCCGATGGCCCCTGCTATCTTACCACTCCCCCCCACGGCCCCATTGAGCCGCTTGATCCGGACCTCCTGCCCCCAGGTCCGGAGGGTGAGGTTGAGGAAAACCCGGGGATCCAGCATCTCCCGATCACGGACTACCAGAGCGCTGGAGGCCAGCAGATGGTGTCCATCGGCGTCTCCCATGTGGAGGCAGGCGGCGACGCGGGTGTGATGGAAATTCTCACCGAGGAGGGACCGGTCGGGCCGCAGACGCCGCAGACTGTCACTCTCAGCACGGACTTGAACGTCGTGTTCCACAATCCCAGTAACTCCCCGTATATCCAGACCACCCCGGACGGCGGCCTGAAGATCATGTGGGACTCGGAGGGGCTGGAGGGCGAGACGCTGGACACCCTGCTCAATGAGCCGGTGACCGTCTCCATGCTCGTGCCGGCGGAGTACAATCCTTTCGACGACTACGACTCGCAGGAGGAGGAAGGGGGAATGGTGAGCGTGTCGCTCGACGGATCGGTGTTGGGCTGCATCCAGACCCTCATGGACCACGGATTCAAGAAGCTCTCGTTTGGAGAGGGTGGGTCGCTGGTCCGCAGCGGCTCGTCCATCGTGGGCACTCTGTACCTGGAGGATGACCAGGGCACTCTGGTTCCGTACGACGTGAACATCCCGCTGTGAAACGCTCCCTGCGGTCATGTCCCGCCTGAACAGGGACCCTGATCGCACAAACCCAGAGAGGAAACGCCACCAGCGTGACGTTTCCTCTCCTCCCATTGTTCAGACGCGGCTCGGTGAGCCCAACCAGGCTGCTGACCCTGCTCACCCTTCGCGCCTGAGGCCATATCGTATAGACCGCGCTCATGGCACGCAAACGGCCGGTTTTCACCTGCCTGCTCCTGGCCGGTTTTGTCCGCCCGGCGACAAGGCGGCTCACAGCGCGGCCCGGATCACACGTTCCGGGCATCGCTGTCAACGTGTGGCCACTCGCGGGACGCACAGGCAACTCGTCGCGATTCGAGTGTCGGAGCGCTTCCATGCCTTTGCGAACCGCTCCTGGACCGCCGCTGCTTCCGCATCCTTGCCCTGGGCCCGGAGGCATTGGGCCAGCCCGTGGAGCGACCAGCCGTTCTCCGGCCAGATGTCCAGGTCTTCGCGGTAGACCTGCTCCGCCTCGGCGAAGCGGCCCTTGCTGACCAGGAACGCGCCTAGCGTGTGCCGGACGGGCTGAATCCATTCCGGCGGCTCCATGTACAGGAGGTCGTCCTCCACGGCGATCGCTTCGCGGAGGGCGGCTACCGAACGGTCCATGTCTCCCCGGCGGTAGGCGATCTCGCCTTCCAGGAAGCGGTCGGCGATCGTCAGCACCTTGTGCGCGGGGTTGATGGCCATCATTGCGTCTTGTGGCACTTTTTTCACCGCCGCGCGGAATTTTCTCTGTTCCTGCTCGGCTTCGCTCACCTGTCCCTTGGCGGCGTGCGCAACACCTCGTGTGAAGAACCACCAGGCGGTTGTGATGGGCAGCTCTTCGGGTGGCGCGGGCTCCTTCAGGATGTCATCCCACCGGCCGAAGCGTTTGAGCACGTCCAGGGCCACCATCATGTACGGATCGATCCATGCACCCTTATCGCGAAGGAACTCCGGGGGCACGCCGGCGATCATGTCGCGGGCGGCGGTCAGGGCGGATTCGGATCGGCCCTCCATCATGCAGGTGAAGGCGAGGAAGTGATGGTTATGGGCCATGTAGACGCGGTAGAACCCCTGCTGCGGCGAGAGGGCACGGTAGCGCGCGTCCGCCTCGACGGCCCTGGCGTTCTGGTCGGCGGCCAGCGACCACCGGCCAAGCTGCACGTCGATGTGCGAGGGCATGTGGACCAGGTGCCCGGACATGGGAACGGCCTCGCGCAGCCGGTCCGCGGCGTCCGCCCCTTTCTCCGGGTGCGGGGACGCCTCGGTTGCGTGGATGTAGAGGTGATTCGCGCCGGGGTGGTTCGGGTCGCGGGCGAGGATCTTTTCCAGCACGGCCAGGATTTCCAGGGTCCGCCCCTTGGGCTGCCCGTCCTTGGCCCAGAGGTTCCAGGGCTGGAGGTTCATGAGAGATTCGGCGAAGAGCGTGCCCACGTCGGCGTCGTTGGGATACTTCGTCCAGATCTGTTCCATGGCAGTCGCATACGCCTCGTCGAGCGGGCGGCGATCGTCCGGCTGCGGGTTGGCGTATCGTGATGCCAGGGCGGTGATGAGGTCGCGCTCCACCGGCGAAGCGGAGCCGGCGCGTTCCTTCGCCTTCTGCAGGGCGGTCCACGCGGCGTGTGCGTGCTCCGCGTCCACAACCGGGTTATTGATGTGCGGACCGTTGCACAGGGCCACGCCCCACCAGGCCATCGCGCAGTCCGGATCGTGGACGGCGGCCGCCTGGAACGAGCGGATGGCCTCGTCGTGGTTGAACGCAAACGCCCATACCAGTCCCTGGTTGAAGAACGCCTGCGCGTCTGCCGACGGGGTGTTCACCGCCCGTGTGTGCGAGCCCATTCCCTCGAATCGATGGGTGCGGCCGAAGTCCTTCTGTGTCTGCGGCACTTCCGCCGACGCATGGATGAACGCAATCAGAAGAATGCAGAGGCCCGATGCCAATGTGCGATGGTGGCGCATGAGATTACCTCCTTGCGGTTCTCGTGTCTGATGTAACGGTCAACGTCCGGCCCGACGGACGCGAGTTCACGTGGAGTATCGCACATTCAGCGCGGCAAGGGAAGCGCGGTTGCGGCCGAATCGACGAGATCAACCGGGCGTACAGTGCGAGTGCGCCCGGCCGCGCTGCACTTGTGGCGATGTTGGCGCGCCGGGTCTCCGCAGGCGACTCGCCGTGGCGAGATGGCGAGAGAGCCGGTCCCCCGGGATGAGCGGGGTCAGTCGATATCGTAAAACACGACGGTGTCCGTTGCGGTGTCCAGCGTGGCGACGGATTTGGGCGTGGCCCGGTGCAGGGCGCCGGGGTTGATGACACGGCAGCGGCCGATACGTTCGTCTCGCTTCTGGTGTGTGTGGCCGTGGAGGATGTAGTCGGCGGCCTCGTCACTTACGGCCTTGTGGAACGCGCGTTCATGGCCGTGGAAGATCAGGATGGTCTTGCCATCCGCCTCGATGGGATTGCCGTTGGGCACGGGGATGCCTGTCGATCCCAGGTAGGCATCGACGCCGCGGCCGGGCTGGTCCATGTTGCCCCAGACGAAGCGGCAGGGGTGTCCGGCCAGTTCGTCGAGGACCGATTCGTCACCGATGTCGCCGCAATGGACGATGAGGTCCACGCCGAGGCGATCGAAGAGTCCGACGGCTCGTCGCACGGTCAGATGGCGTCCGTGGCTGTCTGACAGGATGCCGATCAACATGAGCGTTTCCTGCTATCTTCTGAAGAATTACGGTGGTGCCGAACCGGCCATCGTACGCGACAGCCGGGTCGGGAGGCAAGAGGCGGGCGGGCGTTCCTGCGTTGACGCTTGCATTGCGGGCTGACTACAATCCCCGCGATGACCGCTTCACCCGGCGCTTCGTCTTCGCCGATGGGTTCGTCGCCGCCACCGCGCGGCGAGTCGGACGTGGACGCGGTGCGCATGTCGTTTGGGGACCACCTGGAGGAGTTGCGTTCGCGGCTGATCCGGGCGCTGCTGGGTGTGGCGGTATGCGCCATCGGGGGCCTCTTCTTCGCGAAGGAACTGCTGGCGTGGATTCTGCAGCCGGCCCTGGTGGTCCTGCGGGCGCGGGGCCAGGAGGCGGTGCTGCAGGTGCTCAGCCCGCCCGATACGTTTGTCATTTATCTGAAGGTGGGCCTGCTCAGCGGCGTCATCATCGCGACGCCCTGGGTGCTGCATCAGATCTGGCAGTTCGTGGCGTCCGGTCTGTACGCCCACGAGCGGCG
>JAFGJQ010000215.1 GCA_016929015.1 Phycisphaerae bacterium
AGACCTTGGCCCCCGAAACGCGGCTGGCGCCCTCGCCAGCCCCGCCCGACGTCCCGATCTGCGAAAGTTGGGCTAGTGCTTGTGGGACCGGCTTTCTCGCCACGGCGAGTCGCCTGCGGAGACCAGCCGGTCTTTCCGTTGACTGCCCATGTAGCCCCGCCGAACAATCAGGCTCCGCGGGCCCTGCCTCGCACGCGGCATGCCGGGTATGATGGAAACGGAGAACCCCCGATGCGACCCTGCTCCAGACGCGATTTCCTCAAACACGGCCTCTGCACCGGCCTCTCCCTCGGGACGGGCTCGCTGCTGGCCGGCTGCAGCGCCGACGACGCAATCACTCCGGAAACGCCACCATTCGCCCCAAGCAACGAACCGGCCCGCGTCTCCGTCGTCCGCGGGACCAATCTGGAGGCCCTGACCCGTCAGGCCCTGGACGCGTGTGGCGGTGCCGGCGCCGTCGTGGCGCCCGGCGAAACCGTGTTCATCAAGCCGAACCTGGTCGGCGCCGGCATGGTCCATCATCCGTTGTTCACCACCGGAGAATGCACCAAGCCCGAAATCTTCCTGACCGTCGCCGAGGAGTGCCTCCGGGCCGGAGCCGCAAAGGTCATCATCGGCGACGGCGGCCAGGTGGATCGCTTCGCCTGGAACGAGATGCTCACCCTGGACGGTTCGACGAGCGTCCCCGAAAAGGTGGACTGGCTCAACGGCCGCTACGACGGCACAATTCAACTGGCGTGCCTCAACGCGGACTCCCCCGGCTGGGATACCATACCGGCCGGTCCCAGCGGATTGGGACAAATCTATGTCTCGAGCCTGGCCCGCCGGGCGCATCGGATCATCTCCATCCCGGTGATCAAAACCCATCGCTTCGCCCAGATGACGCTGTCGCTCAAGAACATGATGGGCGTAACGCCCGCCGCATACTACGGCCAGCCGGGCCTGACGTACCGCACGAAGATTCACAACGCTCCCGCCGGGCTGGAGCAGGCGTTCCTGGACATCGCGACCGCCCTGCGACCCGATCTGGTCATCGTGGACGGCTCCATCGGTTGTGAAGGCAACGGACCGCACGTCATGCCCGGCTGGTGGGGTACCACGGTGGACCTGCGCGATCGCCTGGGCGACTGGGTGCTGCTGGCCGGCCGCGATCCCGTCGCCGCCGACGCCACCGCCGCCCGCATGACCGGGCACGAACCGTCGGCCATCCGCCACCTTCTCATGGCGTTCAACCAGGGTCTGGGCCAGTTGCGCGAGGATCTTACGGAACTGGACGGCGCCACGCTCGACGAACTGCGCGTGGATTGGCTCCCCGCCGAACCGGTCGACGGCTTCAACGACGTCATTCTCGAAGGTATCGCTATGCTGACGGAGCGTCGCGCCTCGTAGCCGTACTCCAGCTCGTAGACCAGACTGCCGCAAGCGACGTGCTTCAGACAGGTCATCCGACCGTTGTCGTCATACTCGAACAAGTCCCGGATGCCATTGCCCAGTGCCGCCCCTCTGCCAGAGAATCAGATGAACGAGTCTCCTAGCCTTTGTCGCTCCGGTCCTCTCGCTCGACGAGTTCGTTGTAGCGGCCGATATCCCACACAATCTCGCGTTCGTACTCAACCAGCAACCGTTTCCGTATGAAGTCCAGCCTGCGTTCGAGATGCCCGGTCCACTCAACGGTTGGGGGAACGTTGACAGGAATCAAGGCGTCAACGGCCCGTCCCGCTCTTGCGGCATCGACCCACCGCTGCATCTCCCACACGTAGGCAAATAACGCGGATGCGCCGTTCGGGCTGTCGTTGCAGATGTGGGCCGGCGGCGAATGTTCGAGAAAAGAAACCGGCCGGGCAATCCGATCGCATCGCCACGCTGCCGGCACCCCGTCACATGATGGGCAGTTGCTCCAGGAGCGAGCCGTTCGTGCGGATGGGCAGTTGCGCCATGTCGTCGCCGGCGTACTGCCGCTCCAACTCGTCCATGAAATCGGCGAACCGCTGCAACCGCCGGCACGCCAGCTCTCGCACGCAAGGAAACCGGAATGCGTCGGCCACGCGAGCCTCCCAGAAATGATACTCCTTCTGCCGCTTCCACGTGTCGATGACCGACCGGATGCCCTTGCCCTCGCACGTGCACCGGCGGACCGTCTGCCAGAACGCCATCATCCCGATTCCGTCCAGTGCCGCCGCCTCGGCCAGAATCTGCGCCTCCGGAATGCCCCCCTCTCGCTCCCCGAAACGCCGAACGGTCGCTGCCGCGGTCTCGCGGCTCCGCACGCTGAGAAGCCCGCCGATCCGCTCCTCCAGAAACGCCGCCGCCAACTCGCGCTGCAGGTCCGACGTCGCCCGGCTCAGGATTTCGGACGCCTGCCAGAGCCCTTCCCGATGCTGCACCACCCAGCCTGCATCATGATACAGCGCCGCGGCCGTCAGGGCCGTGGTGTCCACGGGACGCACGCCGGCGTCAGGCAGTCCCGCAATCATCATCGCGGCCCGCGCCACGCGCACGGAGTGCTCCCACAAAAACGGGTCCACCTCCCCTTTCTTGCCACGAATGGCAAGATCGGCTTTGGCCTGTCGCCAGATGGCCTCCAGACTCGCCATGCTACACTCGCCCTGAGTAGCGCCGGACGGATGCCCGGCCCGGATCCAGAGATCCATCCCGAACCGCCGGGGTTTGCTCACCTCGGACGGCCCCCTCTGCCGGTTCACCTACACACCGCCGATGCACGCGAAGGTCGGATTCTCCCGCGCGCTGTGAATCACCTCCTCGCCCACGATGGCACGAATGCGAAAGACTGCTCACGATCTGTCGATAGCAGAGCGAACGCACCAACACATAGACGTGCGTTTCCCCTCCTGCTTCTCCACCACCTTAGCCGATTTTTGCCCGCCGACGCAAGCGCAATCTGTTCAGCCATCGCCGGTTAGCCGTCCGCCGCAGGCTGTCCCAGCGCCGCCGTGTCCCCACGATCAAGCAACTGGTAGAAGCAATTCCGCTTGCGCGGCTGGTACCCGGCATCCGCGATCAACTGCCGTATCTCTCGCTCTGTCAGATGGTAAACAGTGCCTGCGGCCGAGACGACGTTCTCCTCCATCATTACAGAGCCCATGTCGTTCGCCCCAAAAAAAAGTGACAGTTGACCTATCGCCGGTCCCTGTGTCACCCAGCTTGCCTGGAGATTCACCACGTTGTCCAGGTACAGCCGAGCGATGGCAACCGTACGCAGGTATGCATGAGCGCCCGCCAGGCAAAGGTGCTCACCGTCCGGCTCCGCCAACTCGTCTGGAAGGGAGCGCATCCGGCCCAGCGGCGTATTCTCCGGCTGAAACGTCCAGCAGATGAACGCCGTGAAGCCGCCCGTTTCATCCTGCACCTCGCGGATTCGATGCAGATGCTCAATACGCTCGGCCGGCGTCTCCAGGTGGCCGAACATCATGGTCACGCTCGTTCGCATCCCGATGCGGTGTGCCTCACGCATGACCCGCAGGTACTCGTCCGTGTTCGTTTTGCCACGGCTGATTCGCCGACGAACCCGATCCACCAGTATCTCCGCCCCGCCTCCCGGAATCGTGTCCAGGCCCGCTTCCTGCAATCGCAGCAGCACGTCCCGGACCGACATGTCAAACGCCTGGTGGAACGCGAACACCTCCGGCGGGCTGAAGGCGTGCAGATGGATGCCCGGAAACCGGCCCTTGATGTGTCGGAGCAGTGCCAGGTACCACTCAAAGCCCAACACGTCCGGCGGCACGAGCCCGCCCTGCATCAGTACCTGCGTTCCGCCGATCGCCACCAACTCCTCGATCTTGCGGTCGATCTCGTCCAGCCCCAGCACGTAGCCGCCCGCGCCGCCGGGTCGGACTCGGAAGTTGCAGAACGCGCACGTGGCTGTACAGAGGTTTGAGTAGTTGATGTTCCGGTCCACCACGTACGTGCGATAGGGCTCGGGATGCAGGGCAATTGTGCGGGCGTGGGCCAGGCGGCCCAGTTCGTGAATGGAGGCCCCGCGATACAGGTCCAGGGCCTCCGCATCGGTCAGACGCGGCCAGGCCGCGCCGTTCGTCGATGCAGCGGTCGACATCACGCAAACACCAGCTTCCGGTCGAACGGCAGGATGCCGTGGGCCTGCCCCACAGCGAGGAACCGCTCCATGCCCGCGCGGTGACGCGGACTCAGCGTGAACGACAGGTTGCGCGTCAGGTACGTTTCCGCGACGGCCGCCGGCCAGCCATGGCGCGGCCCGTCTTCCCGGGCGATCACCGCCGCATTGGCCACGCCGCGGTCCCGGGCGGTCGAAAGGCGAGCGGCCAGCGATTCCGTCGGGGTGGATTCCTGCGCCGCCCACACTGCGAAGACGAACGGCAGGCCCGTCACGGACTTCCAGGCCGCACCCAGGTCCATCTGATACGTGAAGCCGTAGGGCGCGGCCGTGATCACCTTGTCGCCGATGAGCAGCACGGCCTCACAGCCGTCCACGTCGGCCGTGTCCGCCAGGGTCTCCACGTGCAGTCGGCAGTCATGGCATTCGTGCCAGATCAGCCGGGCCAGCACCACGGAGGTATGGGATGCCGGGTCCACCCACAGCCGGCGAACGCGGTCCGGCGGAATCCGGGAGAAAACGCGCACGGTCATGGTCTCGCCGTCACACCCAATGCAAGCGTCGGAAACGACTTTCCATGCGCGCTTGGGGTCCAGCAGGTCAATCACGGGAGTCAGAGCGGCATCGACACATCCGTCGTCCAGCAGCGCCGGGAGGCGAGCCGGAACGTCGTACCGGACCCGCACGCCCGCGTCATCGGCCAGCCCACACACCAGTGGCCTGGAATTGAGATACGCCACCGCGCCGACGCGGAAGAGACGATCCGCCGCCCGTCCGGGTCCGTGCGCACCACGTTGCTTTTCGTCTTGCGC
The DNA here is from genome assembly GCA_016929015.1 of Phycisphaerae bacterium. Taxonomy (GTDB): domain Bacteria; phylum Planctomycetota; class Phycisphaerae; order UBA1845; family UBA1845; genus JAFGJQ01. The sequence continues at coordinate 4,903 of JAFGJQ010000215.1, forward strand.
CATGTTTCCCAGGTTCCCTGTCTCCTCCGACCCGTGCTTCGTCGCGTATTATAAGCACGCGTGGTCAGGGAGCCAACCGGCGCGAGGTCGTGCGTACGTTGACGCCGTCGCGGATGCGGCGTAGGGTGTGCCTCGCAACGGAGGCGAGAACGACCATGCGAAGCGATGCGCCGAGGCTGCACAGGCTGGCCGGTATGACGATGCGAGCGTGGGCGTGCGCGCTGCTGGTTTTCGTGGGAGCCGGATGCGAGCCCCGCACCACGCGCTTCCAGGTCGTGGACTACGCACCCGACGGCCGGCAGGGCCGGTTCTTTGAGGAGTTTGACGAGTGCTACTACGCTCGGCAGCCGGACGGTGCCGTGGACGTGGTGGCGCGGCGCCGTGGATGCCTGATGGGCGAGGCGGAGGAAGCCACCACGCAGGTGATCCACCTCCACGGCATCTGGAGGCCGGTCCCCGGCGACACGGCCGTGGAAAGCACGCAGGTCAATGCGACCGTCAGCTATTGGATTGTCGGAGAGCTGGGCGGCATCGCGCTGGAGGGCGGCGGATTCGTGTTTTCCCAGGAGAACCACGACCGGGACACTCTGACCGGGACGGTTGAATCCTCCGCGTTGCAGCCGGTCCGGCGGATTGGCCGGGGCCCGTCACCTTTCAACCGGGTCGAGTTGACGGGCAAATTCCGAGCCGTTCACGACCGCCGACGGACCATCCGCCTGATCAACGACATGAGAATGCAGTTCGGCCCGCTGCCCCGCTACGAATCGCCGCCGCCCGGACCGTTCTAGCCGTGGGATTGCCGCGGAGCCTTCAACACGCAACGAAGGCCAACGGTGTTGTCATGGTAGTCGGGGCTGACCTGACTCCGATAAGCCACTCGGCAGTGAAGTGCGCGGTGGTCGCAATCGCAACCGCGCGTTACGCCCGCCGGACCGGGACTGGGACCTGCCCTGTATGGCGCGCAGCGCTGGCCACAATCCTGGCCTTTGTCCGGGGGAAAGGCGTTCCCCGATGAAGAACGGGGACGGGCTTCGCGCCCCCCCGATACACGGTCGTTCTGCGGCAACAACTCCGTGTCGCCCATTGCAGTGCACCAGCGATCAGAAGTGATCCTCGCGAGGGTGGAGGCCGTATGAGGATTCTCGGCCGAGCAAGACCACAACGATTGAGACTGGGCGATACAGGACTCGAACCTGTGACCTTACGGGTGTGATCCGTACGCTCTAGCCAACTGAGCTAATCGCCCGTGCCCCGGGACGGCCGGGGCGGCTCGCCGGGGGACACGCTGGTATCGTACCGCGATTGCGGGGCAAGGCAAGGGTCCGCCCCCTCGTTCCTCACCCGGCCGCGCCGGGGGCCGGGGGCCGCCCGCGCACCGGCCCGGGCGCAACGAAAAAGCCGGCGGCCCCTTCCCATTTCGCGCCTTGGCTCTGGCACGCGATAACCGGTCCATGAACCGGAAGGTGGCCGCCGGCGGTACGAGGGAACGCCCCTCGCCGCAACGCTCAAGTTTTGGTTTCCGATCCGGCCGGCCTCTCGAGCCGACTCGGCCTCGGTGCCTTCTCAATCGTCGTCGTCACAATCATCACAGTCGAACAGTCCCAGCACGTTCCTCACCAGATGATTGTTCGTCGAATACACGTCGTAGCCAAACGAGGTGCCGGTGTTGTAGCACGTGCCCATCGTCACCAGCGGCATCGCGCCCGTAAGCAGCAACAGGATCAACGGCAGCAGTCTTCGTCGCTTCATGGCTTACACTCCTTGCGCTCCGGTCGTGGGCCGCGTCATAGGGGCGTCATACTCGCAACTCACGCCCGGATGTCGACTACCACCACACCTCTTCCCAGTAGCAGCCGTCCCAGAACGAGCAGTCGTCGTAGTAATAGTCCTCCACCCAGTACTCTTCCTCGTAGTACTCCTCTTCCACCACGATGACGCCGCCCGGATACCCGTCGTAGTAGCCGCCACGACCGCCGTGATCGTAGTAGAAGCTTCCCAGCCCGTTCGAGTAGTCACAGTTGGACACGGTTCCCAACGGCAAACCGCCCAGAGCGACCACCATCAGAAGGTTTCGCACTTTTCGAAAGGTCATCGCTCGTCCTCCTTTTGCGCGGGGTTCCCAAAAACTATCCTACGCTGCATATTTGACACAAGGCAAATATCGAAGGTGAGCAAAGGAATAGGAATTTTCTTAACCTATTGACCAGAAGTGCTTTAAAAACACAGCCTGAGCGAGAATCACCAAACGCAGGCGAGAACACACTGTCCAAGGGCGCGGCTGCCGCCTACCTCACGCAGAGGCCCGGATGTGCCACTAAACGCTTGTTCAATAATATGTTATGGAAGGTGACTGACGCCTACGACAAGCAGCGGCGAAACAGTTTGACGAGGGCGGTGGCCGTTCGCTCGGTGGCGCCTTGGTTGTCCAGCACCACCTGTCGGGCGGCGGCACTCACCCGCCGTGCGGTCGCCGCATCGTTCACCAGCGACTCCACCTCTCGGCACAGCAGCGACGAGGCGTTTCCATCGGCCGATCGGACAATCCGGATCCCGCCGGCTCGCTCCAGGCACGCGACGGGAAGGGAGAAGTTCTCCATGTGCGGCCCGACGACGATCGGCTTGGCCAGGGCGGCCACCTCCATCGGGTCGGACCCACCCATCGGCACCAACGATCGGCCCACGAAAACCACCGCGGCCAGTGCGTAGAATCTCCGCAACTCCCCGAGTGTGTCTCCAAGCCAGACGCGCGGCCGCTCGCCGCTGGCGGGTGCGGCGCTGCCGTCCGGGTGTTCGCTGCGGCGGACGCAGTCGTAGCCGGAGCTTCGAATCAGCTCGGCCACCTCCTCGAAGCGTTCCGGCTTCCGCGGAACAATCACCAAGCCAACCTCCGGCCTCTGCCGGCAAAGCCTGTCGTAGGCGTCCAGGATGATGCGTTCCTCCCCCGGCCCCGTGCTTCCGCACACCCAGAGGGGGCGTGTCTGATCGAGGCCGAGCGCTTCCGCCAGTTTCTCTGACCCCTCAATCCGGTCGGACACATGGGCCGTATCCCATTTGACGGAGCCGGTGATTTCGAGCCTGTCGGCCGGCGTGCCCACCGCCTGAAAGCGCTTCGCGATCGTTTCGTCCTGCGCCCCCACCCAGGCCAGCCGCCGGAACATCGACCGCCCGAGCGGGCCCAGCCGGCCAAGCCGGCGACGCGAACGCTCTGTCAACCGGCCATTCACCACCGCCACGGGCACGCCCCGCCGACTCGCCAAGGCAACCAGGTTGTACCAGACCTCCAGTTCCACGAGCACGATGAGGCTCGGGCGCACGCGGTTCAGCACTCGTCGAATGATCCAACTGAAGTCCAGCGGATACCGGAACACACGGTCCTGGCCGTAGAGGGCGCACGCCCGCACGTAGCCGGTGTCGGTCGTCGTGGATATCACAACGTCGACGTCCGGCAGGCGGTGCCGCAGCGCCGCCACAAGCTTCGGCGTGGCGTTGACTTCGCCGAGCGACACGGCGTGGACCCAGATTCGCGGCCGGTCCGGGGCGAATGGCCGGATGTGCCCGAGCCGCTGCTTCCAGCCCCGCCGGTTCTTGTTCTGCGCGACCATCTGGTAGACCAGCACGGGCAGATAGACCAGCGCGGCGAGGGCATAAACGAAGTTGGCCAACCAGGTCATGGCCGAGCATGGTAGGCGGGTGCGAGGCGGCGGGCAATCGCCCCGGGCGCTGGGCGCGGCGCCAGCCGTGCCCGCAATCGCGTGATTTGAGCGATTCCACCTCCGCAAACCGTTGACAATTCGTCCGGCCGGGATTCTAATTGGTCGTTGTCTGTTCTATCCGGCCATTTCGGCGCGCCCGACCAGGGATCGGGCGAACCCCGAGACGAGTTTCGGCAGAGATTCTGTTTTACGAGGTGATCGGTCCATGTCCACCACAGAGATGCTGCAGACAGACCCGCTGGCACAGCCCACCGCGTACCGGGTGGCCCAGTTGAGCCGGGATGACCGCCTGTTTCACATTATCCTCGCCCAGCAGTTTGACAGCGAACTGATCGAAACGCTCTGCCGCCTGGCGGAGATGATCCGCAACATCGCCGACACGAAGCGCGGGAACCAGTTTCTGCGATCGCTGCTGGCACACAAGCGGGCGATGCTCTATTTCATCCAGCCGTCCACGCGAACGTTCCTGTCGTTTTCCGCGGCGTGCCAGATTCTGGGCATCCCCTACAACGAGGTGCGCAACCCGTCCACGTCGTCGGAGATCAAGGGCGAGACGGAGGAAGACACCGTTCATGTGCTCAGCCAGTATTTTGACCTGATCATCATGCGGCACCCCATGGAGGGCTTCGCGGAGCGGATGGCGTACAAGCTGAACGCGTCGCTTCGGCCCATCCCGATCATCAACGGCGGGTCCGGCAAGGACCAGCACCCTACGCAGGCCATGCTGGACATCTACACGCTGCTCCGCAGCTTTGAGCCGCGCCTGGCCGATCGCGTCCGGCCGATGCTCAGCGGCAATCCGTTCCACGGGCGGACCATCGCGTTCGTGGGCGATCTGAAGCGCGGCCGCACCGTGCGGTCGCTGTGCTACCTGCTGTGCCGGTACTCGGGAATGCGCCTGGTGTTCGTGTCGCCGCCGGAGCTGCGGATGGGCGAGGACATCACGGAGTACCTCGACCGCCACGGCATCCACCACGAGGAATGCGACGACCTGAACGCAGTCATCCGGGACTGCGACGCCGTCTACATGACCCGCCTGCAGGACGAGCACGACAAGGCGGGCGAGTCAAAGGCCATCGACTACTACAAGTACAGCCTGACGCTGGAGATGGTCGAACGGGCCAAGCCAGACCTGGTCATCATGCACCCCCTGCCTCGCCGCGCGGAACTGGACGTCCGGATTGACGACGACCCGCGGGCCAAATACTGGGCACAGGTCCGCAACGGGATGTGGATGCGGGCCGCGATGATCGCGTACATCTTCCATACCGACGCCACCATCATCGACCACTACCAAACGCACTACACCACCTGACCGGCCGCTCCGGCCGGCGGCGGCCCCGTGATGCTATGGGCGGGACGGACCTGCTTCCTCCAGCTTCGAGAGTAACGCGTCTTCCGTCAGCACGATGGGCAGCTCGATCGGTGCGTCCGGCCGGCCGGCGGGGTAGATCAGGTTCAGCGGCACGCCCACGCGGTTGTGTCGCCCCAGGATGTCCCGGATCCGCGGATCGCCGTCGGAATAATCACCCTGGAACGGCACCACGCCCAACGCCTGCATCTTCCTGCGGCTCTTCGGAGTGTCGATCGCCAGCGCCTTGTTCTGCTTGCACGTCGTGCAATACGCGGCGGTGAAATCCACGAAAACCGTTTTGCCGCTCCGGACGGTCTGCTCCACCGCCTCCGGCGACCACGGCCGCCACGTGATGCGGTCGTCCGTCACTGCGGCGCCGGCCGCCACGCCCGCCCGTAACGCGTTCAATTCGGCCCGGATCGACTGTTGCTCCGCCCGCGCGTCGGCGATGGGGTGTGCCCATCCGTAGATGATCGCCGCGGCCAGTGCCGCGATGCCCGCCGCCGTCAGCCGGTAGCCCCATCGCCGCGCATCCGACATGCTCAGATTGACCCGGCCCAGGACCCAGCACGCCAAGGCCAGGGCTACATAGAACGCGAGTGTCCACAGCAGGCCGGTCGCTCCGATCTGGTGGATCAGCGGATAGATCAGCCAAAGCACCATGCCCAGCAGCAGAAAGCCCATGAGCCGCTCGAACGTAATCATCCAGTTGCCGGGCCTGGGCAAAAAGCCAAGCCATTTGGGATTCGCACCCAGTAGCACGTAGGGGCTAGCCATGCCCACGCCGGCGAACAGAAACGCCCCGAACGCCAGCGACGCCTCCTGCCGGGCCGCCCAGCCAAACATACCCGCCATGAACGGCCCGGTGCACGCGAACCCCAACACCGGGGCCAGCGATCCCTTGCCGAACGACGCCGCGATGCCCTCCTGGCGGATGGATCCCTCAAGCTTCGCCGCGGCGGACGGCGCCTGCAGCGTGTACACGCCGAACAGGCTCAACGACAACACCACCACAACCGCGCCCAGCGCGATCACCGCGACCGGATTCTGCAGAATGTTCATCCCCTGCGCCGCCAGGAACCCCAGGATCACGAAAAACAGCAGCACGCCCGCCGCAAACGCCGCCGCCAATACCAGAGATCGACCCCGCGACTGACGCGCTTGCTGCACAAAACCGATGATCTTGATCGACAGCAGCGGGAACACGCACGGCGTCGCGTTCAGACCCAGCCCGTAGAGGAAACAGCCGACCAGCAGGCCCACGACGCCGAACCGCCCCAGAAACCGCTCCAACGAACCCCCACCGTCATACGCCGCCGCCTCCGGCGTTGCGTCCTCCTCGGACGCCGGCGCATCCGCCGCCGCCGGCTCGTCGCGCGCCGGGGAAACTCCCCCGGCAGCATCCGCCTCAGCCGGCGCGGCCCCTGCGCCCCCCACGCGGGCCCGGGCCTCCCATGCCACGTATTCCGGCGGGAAGCACTGGTTGGTGCGGCTGTTGCACGCTTGGTAGAGAACCACGCCCGTCAGTTTCACCTCGTCGCCGGAATAGCCACTCTGGATCGCGATCGGAATTCGCACCGTCACGTCGCCGGCAAACTCGCTCAGCGTGCCGAGAAGCTTGTCCTGTCGCTCCAGCGGCTCGGGGTACGCCGGGGCACCCACCTTCACCTCGTCCGGGGCGTCCACAAAAACGTCCGTCGCAATCAAACCCGGCACCTTCGGACGGTTCGACTGAATGTGAACCGCATCATCCATCCGCAGCAGGACCAGGAGGTCCGCAGGCGTGTCCGCTCGAACGGCCGCGGGCTGAACGTTCGCTGATACCGTCACGTAGGTGCCCTTCCCGTCGGGCCGTGGATGCGACCTCGTGGCCCGCGCGAACACCGCTTCGTTGGCGGGCTGCGCCTCCTGCATCACCGGCAGCGTCAGGCTTACTGTGGCCTTCTCGCGGACGCACAGCTCCCGGCAGATCAACCACGCGACCTCGGCTTCCAGCGTGACCTCCTTCGCGTCAACCCGAGCCGGCGTTGAAACCTGTGTCGTGAGGATCGGGGAACCTTCGAGGATGTTTGTCGACAGGCGCATGCCCCCAACGTCATCCACCTGCCGCTTCGGCCCCGGGAAACCAAGCGGTCCGGCCGAAAACCCGTCCGGCAGCTTCCAGGTCACCGTAGGCGGTCCACCGCTGTCACCCGGGTCCCTCCAGTATATGTGCCAGCCCTCGGCCAACTCGAAGGCCAGGGCCAGATCCAACGGCTCGCCCGGTACCACCCCGGATCGGGCGGCCAGGAGCTTCACCGTGCCCTTTGCCTCACCGGCCAATCCGGGGTTCGCCGCGCAGCCCACACCGGCCACCGACAAGGCGATGTAACACGAGATGCGGTTTCTGGTCATGCCTGCGTGCGCCTCCACTTCCCGGATGCCTTCAGAACGATCGCGTCTCCCACGCCCAACGGACGGGTATTGTACGGCCGCGAGTGTATTTCGATCGCTCGGCTGCACAAGTCCCGACATCATTCCGTGAAACTGATGAAATTACAGCATGTCGGCAATGCAGTCTCAGTAAAACCGTCCCGGTGCTGTTTGATTCCGCTTGACAGTGCCTCAGGGCCGATATACTCTCCAGCGGGCCAGAATGTGGCCCATCGGTTAAGTTGTTGTTGTGTAATAGCCTACGAAGCCGATCATTCGCCTTCAAGGTTTGTCACGCGGAGACGGGTTCTCGGGTTCGTATGGCACAGTGTTTGTTGGAGAGCGAATCGCTTTAACGCCACCCGATTGAGCGGGATTCAGGCGAATGCATCAGAGAAGGATGTAATGCAGCCGGCGACCCGCGCTGGGATGATCATGGGTTGCGCGGAGGGACCGTCGAAGATGCCATTCGCCGGATAGCTGGAACAACATCGGTTCAGGTTGCTGTTTTGTGCAACGGGTTACGGTGAGTATGAGCGGTACAAGCGTTACCAGAGAGCAACGGCCATGATCGGACCGGAAGCCACACCCACAGAACGCGTGGTGACGGCCGGAGTCTCAATGCGCACGTACTGACCTGCCGACCCGCGGCGCACGGCCCCCCCTCGGGCGTGCATCTCGAGCGATCCGCAAGCCGAGACCGGCGCGTAGAAGCCGGAGTGCACGCTATCCCATGGAAAGCCTTACGCACACCGACGCGTGCCGAGACCCTGACAAACACGGGTTGCGGACCATCAGGTGGATGACATAAACATGTTACTACTCCCACTGCCCGGCGTGGCAACGATCACCCTGACCGGAATGGTCGTGGGTCTGCTGATCGGCGCGGCCGCGGTCGCACTGGCCGTCTTTGTCTTCGACAGGATCAGGGCCGGGCACCGTCGGCAGCAGGCCGACCAGGTTCTCCTGGAGGCACGAAAGGACGCGGACGACGTCATCAAGGCCGCCCAGGTCGAGGCCAAAGCCGAGTTCATCAAGCGACAGGAGCAGTTCGAACAGGAGACGGCCGAGATTCGGACCGAGCACCGGGAGACGGAAAAACGACTGGCCAAGCGTGAGGACAACATCGAGAGAAAGCTCGATACCCTCAACACCAAGGAGCGGGCGCTGGACCAGCGAGACAGACAGATCGGCGAGCGTGAACAGGAATTGCGGGCCAAGAACGAGCGCCTGGACGACATCATCCGCGACCAGCGGCAGCACCTTCTGCGAATCAGCGGCCTGTCCGTGGAAGAAGCCAAGCAGATGCTCCTGCGGACTATCGAAACCGAGGTTGAGCAGGAGGCCGCCGTTCTCGTCTCCAATATCCTCACCGAGGCGAAGGAAGACGCACAGAACAAGTCCAGAGAAATCGTCCTCACCGCCATCCAGCGATACGCGGCGGACCATACGTGCGAGTCCACCGTCTCCACCGTAGACATCCCATCCGACGACATGAAGGGCCGGGTGATCGGCCGGGAAGGCCGGAACATCCGAGCCTTTGAGAAGGCCACGGGCGTGGACGTGATCGTGGACGACACACCCGGCGTTGTGGTGGTCAGCGCGTTCGACCCCGTGCGGAAGGAAATCGCCCGGGTGTCCCTCGAACGACTCATTCAGGACGGACGAATTCACCCCGGACGGATCGAGGAGATCGTCGAGGACACCAAGAAGGCCATCGAAAAGGACATTCTGGAGGCTGGCAAGAAGGCGTCCGTCGAGTCCAACGTCGGCGGGCTGCACCGTAAGCAGATCGAACTGCTCGGTCGGCTGAAATACCGGACCAGCTACGGCCAGAACGTCCTGCGTCACAGCATCGAGGTGGCCTACCTCTGCCAGATCATGGCCGAAGAGCTCCACCTGGACGGCCGGCTTGCCCGCCGCTGCGGCCTGCTGCACGACATCGGCAAGGCGGTGGACCACGAGGTGGAGGGCGGACACCCGCAGATCGGGGCCGACTTCTGCAAGAAGTTCAACGAGCGGCCGGAAGTGCTGAACGCGATCGCCGGCCACCACGGCGACATCGACCCGATCAGCCCGTACACCCCGCTGGTCATGGCGGCCGACGCGATCAGTGCGTCGCGTCCGGGCAGCCGGCGCGAGTCGCTCGAGCGGTACATCAAGCGGCTGGAGCAGTTGGAGGAGATGGCCTCCTCCCACTTCGGCGTGCAGCAGGCGTACGCGATTCAGGCGGGGCGGGAGGTCCGCGTCATCGTGGACGCGAACAAGGTGGACGACGCGATCGCCCTGAAGATCGCCCGCGACATCGCCAAGCAGGTGGAGCAGGAAATGACGTATCCGGGCGAAGTGAAGGTGACCGTACTCCGCGAGGTGCGGGCCACCGAATACGCCCGCTAGTAACGGTGACATCCGGTCCCCAAAGCCGGCTTCCATCCACAACAGCCCGGTGGAAGCCCACCCGTCCGGCGGGAGAGTTCCCCCGTGCCGGGTCTGACGGCGGCCATTGAGCCGCCCTGGAAAGGTCGGCTGACGTTGATCATCAATCTGCTTTGCGTGGGCGACGTCGTGGGCAGCCCGGGACGGACGATTCTGGCCCGCGCGCTGCCGCAGCTCGTGCGCGAGCACGACGTCCACTGCACCATCGTCAATGCGGAAAACGTGGCCTCCGGCTCCGGTCTTACGCCCTCCCTCTATCAGAAACTCATCGAATCGGGCGTCGACCTGATGACCATGGGAGATCACGTCTTTCGCCGAACGGCCATCATCGCGACCATGGAATCGTCCGAGCGGATCGTGCGGCCGGCCAACCTGTCGCCCGCGGCGCCCGGGCGCGAATACGTCGTCTTCCAGACGGCCGGCGGACCGCAGGTCGCCCTCCTGTCGCTGCTGGGACGGATGTACATGCGGCTGCCCAGCGATTGCCCCTTCCGGGCCGCTGATCGTGTGCTGAGCGCCCTGCCGAAGGACGTGAAGATCGTGGTCGTGGATCTGCACGGCGAGGCCACCAGCGAGAAAGTCGCCATGGGCTGGTATCTCGACGGCCGGGTCAGCGTGCTGTTTGGCTCGCACACGCACGTCCCCACCGCCGATGAACGAGTCCTGCCCCGCGGCACCGCGTACATCACGGACGTCGGCATGACCGGCCCCCACGATTCCGTGCTCGGCCGAAACAAGGAACCCGTCATCCGGTCCATGACGACCAACGTGCCCTCCCCCTTTGACGTGGCCACCGGCGACCTGCGACTGAACGGCATCGTCGTCAGTGTGGATTCCATCACCGGAAAAGCCACGTCGATCCGGCGTGTGGCGGTCGGCGAGGACGACACGGCAGAGGACGCGGCGAAGGGATGAACGCTTCGCCAGACGCGGGGCCGGCAAATCGCAAGCCCTCGGGCTCCCGATCTATCCTGTGGTCCATCGCCCTTCTTCCGTTTCTTCTCGCTCCGTACCGCTGGCTCTGGCTCGCCCCGGAGATGCTCGCGCCCGGGTGGATGCCACAACCCATAACGCTGGATGGCATTCACCTCTCACCGCACGGAGCCACCGTGGTCGCCCGCTGGCTTCAGCCGTATGTGATGCATACGCTGCAGACTCAGGCAGGGTGAATTCTACTCTTCGGGCCCCTTGGCCGGTTCGGGCACATCCGATTCCGCAGCCTTCGACCCGCGCGTGCTGGGTTGCTGGCCGAAGGCGGTCAGGCCGCCCAGGGCGCCCAGGCCCATCGTCTCCACCGCGGTCGAGGGCACGATCACCATCGACCCCTTCTGCTTGAGGCCTTCAAAGACCATGTTCATCGCCCGCAGGTGCAGGGCCACCGGGTTCTGCTGGTAAGCCTTCGACGCCATCGCGAACTTCTCCGCGATCTCGGTCTCCGCCGTGCCCAGGATGATTCGCGACTGCCGCTCCCGTTCGGCCTGGGCCTGCTTGCTCATGGCGTCCTCCAGGCCCTTCGGGATGATGATGTCGCGAATCTCCACCGACTGCGCGGTGATGCCCCACGGGTTCGTCTTGTGGTCCAGCACCTGCTGAATCTCATGCCCCAACTGGTCGCGGTGTGACAGCAGGTCGGCCAGCTCGCTCCGGCCGATCGCATCTCGCAAAGCCGTCTGCGCCGACAGGATGACCGCCGCATCAAAGTTCGCCACCTCCAGAACGGCCTTCTCTGCGTCCCAGACCATCCAGAATGCGATCGCATCCACGTTCACCGGTACGGTGTCCTTGGTCAGCGTGGTCTCCGCCCGGAAGTCGTTGACCCGGATGCGCTGGTCCACGTACTGCGCCACCTTGTCGATCACCGGCAGGATCAAGAACACCCCGGATCCCCGAATGCCGACGAACTTGCCGAACCGAAGCAGCACGCCCCGCTCCCACTGGTACGCAATCTGGATGCACGGCGCGAGTAAGGATGCCGACGCCGTGGTCGCCACCAGCACCCTCGGCGGAATGCCCATCTCCCGCAGGATCAGGTATCCAACGAGCGCCGTGGCCGTGCCCACGACGAGCACGCATTCCCACACCTGCGCCGCCCGGAACAGACCGGCCAGCACGAGGGCCGCGGCAATCACAAAGACGACGGCCACCACGCTGAACTCGTACAGAACAACGTGCACGATCAGCCCAATCAGCATCAGGCCGATCAGCAGGAACGCGTTGAACGGCCCGAACCGGTAGTCCGCTCGCGCCGTCGTCGAGAAAAACTCCGGCGAGAATTTCGGCAGACCCATGTTCATGGCGACCATCTCTGTTTCTCCTCATGTTGGCATGCGATTCGCATGCTCCTGTTCCGCATCCGGTTGCCCTTCGCTCGCACCACCGTGAAGCCACAGGACGTTTGCCGCCGACACGTGCGGGTTGTACACCACACCGACGCGGTCGCCGGCCTTCAACTCCTCGGCCCAGGCGTAATGATATGTTCGGTCACAGCCGGCCACGCGCCGCCCGTGATGATCCGTGAACTGGTAATACACGTCATACGGATTCTGCCGGCTGAAACGGATGTGACTCAGCCGCTCGACGCGGGTGACCTCAGCCTCCGCCCCGGAACCGTACGCCAGAAGTACTCCTTCGGCGCGGGCACGTCTCCACACCACAATCAGAAGCGTCACCCCGATCAGCAACTCGGGCCCCAACAGGCCGAGGATGAGCACATACACCCAAAGGTGCACCACCGTCACGCTTCCTCCGACGGGCCGCGCCACACCCGGTTCGGCCGGATCGAACTCCACATCCAGCGTTTCCCCGGGCTCCTTGTTCGCGAAGGAAGAGTCGTACGTGAAGCCGACAGCCTCCACCTCCCGGCCTGAGCCGCTCGTGAATCGAAAACGCAGCTTCCAGGGGTGTTTCGAATTCACATGCACATGCCAAACGACTTCCTTCGCCAGCAGCGTGGCGGTGCTCACCTCATGATGGCGATCCAGGGCCAAGTCCGTACCGGGCCATACGCCGCCACTCAGCAGGACCAAAGCCACAGTCAATACCCCGCCCAAGCCCAGACCCAGGCCCGTGAAGACCACGCCACAGAAGAACATCGCCCGCATCCGCCGAAGGAAGAACCATCGCGGAATCGCTCGCGGCGGATCCGGTACTCTCACTCCTTGTCCGAATCGGTCCGTCATCTCACGCCGGCCTCCCGCCGTTCAGACGAGTGCCAGGGCCTCTGAAGGACCACCTCCAACGCGAAAGCACGCGTGCTCGTCGCACGGCCGGCATCCCTCATGTGCCTGTCGCTCACCGCGATTTCTACGCGCAACCCGGCCATGACAAGCATCGCGACACCCAGCATCACGATTCCGCCAAGCACGGCCCCCCTCGTTCGCGATGTCATGA
>JAFGJQ010000216.1 GCA_016929015.1 Phycisphaerae bacterium
CACTTGGATCGCGTATGGACCCATCGAGAGCCGGCAGGCAGGCCACCGCGAGGCTCGTGAGGTAGGCCAGCACGTGGCAGGTGAGGCTGAACGCCACGGGCGTCTCAGCCGAGCAGGTGCGGGGGAAGGTGGACGCGAAACGGTCCGGTCTGAGCCAGACCTCCAGCACCGTTCGCACAAACGCTTCCGGTCTGCCGAAGCGTTGCGGCTCATCCCAGATGGGGACCGGTCGCGGCGCGTCACCTGCGAGTTCCCTCCGCAACTCGTCCACATCGAACGCACGCCCGCATTCGGGGCACAGGCCGGAGGGCAGGCCGGTCAGGTTGTAATCGCACTTCAGGCAGCGCAGGCCTTCGTCCCGGACAGGGGCTTGGGCTGGGGGCTCGCTGTGCGTGTCAGGCTCCATGCGGCCATCCATGATCCCGGGCGGTCCGGCGGAAAGCAATCAGCCCCGCCGCCCGCGTCTTGCGTGGGCGACAGGGCTGATCAAAATGGCACCCCCAAGGGGACTCGAACCCCTGTCTTCAGGATGAGAACCTGATATCCTAGGCCGCTAGACGATGGGGGCCGCCGGAAAAACCGGGTTGGCCTTCCCCAGCCAACCCGTCCCAGGATGCACCAAGCTTATGGACGGGTCCGCGCAGAGTCAACCCTCCGCGGCCCATCCGCCGTTGCCAAAAAACACCCAGCCCAGCCTCGGACGAACCCCGCGCCTACGCCACTGTGTCCACCTGCCCGCCCTGGTTGGTGTCCTGGGCGGCGGTGCCCAGCGACTGGACGGCCTGGGCCGTCGACAGCGTGCTGGACTGGTGCTGGATCTGCACGATGTTCGTCTCGGACTGCATGGACAGGAAGCTCGCGTTCGACGTTGCTTGGCCGAGCCCGGCACTCAGAATATCGGCCCCACGCGTCTGCTGGTTGCCGTCTTCCTGCCCGAGCAGGGCCTGCATGATCATGAACGCGATGATCATCCGCAGCAGTTGGTTGTTCTGCAGATCGAGCCCCACCGAGTTCATCAGCGAATCCACCTGCGAGTACACCATCGTGACGTTCGAGGTGCTCATCGTGATGGACGACGCCGACTCGCTCTGCAGCCCCGTGGACTGCCCGACGCCGCTCGCCCCGGCCGCTGTCTCGACCGTCGAGCTGCCGGTCGGACGGCTCAATCCGACGTTGGAAATCGAAACAGGCTGAATCGGATCCACGCCTCTCCTCCCTCCGATACGAGGTCACTCCAGACACAACGCTGACCAGCCAGCGATGCAAACGGCCACGCGGTGCGGAAGGACCGGGCAGAGAGGGGGCTTACCACAGTGGCCGCAAGGGGTTACGATTGGGGTTCGGTCTATAGGGATGGGGAGGGTTGGGAGGGCTTGGTCCCAGCTTGGTCGATACTATCGGGCGGAGGTGCCGGATATCTTGGTAACCTATGGATAGAAAGAATTTTATGGCGTTCTCCGGATTGATGATGTGGGTCTTTGGCCCGGGGTTTCGAGTATGGCGGGAGGCAGTGGGCTGGCGCATGGCGGCTGCCCCATGCGGTCAAGAGTGGAGCGATCGGTTTGAAATGGCGATAAATGGTCATGAGGGGGAGAATCGCGCCGGTGGGATTCTGGCGAGCCGTGGTGGCCAACGCCAAGGGGACCGGTGAATGTCTGGCTCCGGGCAGATTGCCTACACAGAAACACTGACGGCTCCGGCCAAGGTGAATCTGTCTCTGCGCGTGCATGGCCGTCGATCCGACGGGTTTCACGAACTGACATCGTTGGTCGTGGCGATTGACCTGTGCGATATGCTGCGGCTGGCCCCGGGCTCGCCGGGGGAGATTCGGCTGGAATGTGATCCACCGGGTCTGCCTGTCGGTGATGAGAACCTTGTCGTGCGCGCCGCTCGGCTGCTGGCCGGTCGGTTGGGCGCAGAGGGGGGAGCGCAGATACGCCTGGAGAAGGCGATTCCCGTGGCGGCGGGTCTGGGCGGCGGCAGCAGTGATGCGGCGGCCGCTTTGAAGGGGCTTCGGCGTCTCTGGCGGGCGGATGTGAGTGATGCGGCGCTGGCCGAGATGGGCGCCGAGATCGGGTCGGACGTTCCGCTGTTCTTTCATCTGCCGGCCGCGGTCATTCGTGGGCGGGGTGAGCGGGTGGAGCGTGTTGCGCTGGGTTGGTCGGGCTGGGTGGGGCTGGTATTCAGCGGGGAGGTCGTGTCCACGCCCGCCGTGTATGCGGCGCTGGCGTGTTCGCCCGGTGTGCGGGTGGCGGAGGACGGGGGCGTTCAGGCGATCGCACGCTGCACGACGGCGGAAGCGATCGGCCCGCATCTGGTGAACGATCTGGAGCGCGGGGTATTCCGCGTGTGTCCTGCGATGGAGCGGCTGCTGGGCCGGGTGCAGGACGCGGGCGGTCGGCCCGCGCGGATCAGCGGGGCGGGTTCCGTGGTCTACTCGCTCTTTGACGAGGCGCGGGAGGCGACGGCCTGGGTGGAGACGATGCGGACACGGCAATTGGGTACGGGGGCAACGGCAGTCCGAGCGCCGGTGCCGCAGGCATAGGCTTTTTGCAGAGGGACACATGCAAATCTCCGAGGTTCAGATCAGGCTTAACGACCGTACGGGGGACCGGCTGCGGGCCTATTGCAGCATCACCCTCGACAACGAGTTCGTCATCCGGGATTTGAGAGTCATCGACGGTCCGCACGGTCCGTTTGTCGCGATGCCGTCGCGAAGGCTGGTTGCGAGCTGTACGCGGTGCGGTCAGAAGAACCACCTGCGGGCCCGGTTCTGCAACGAGTGCGGCACGTCGCTTCCCGACCGGCCCGTTCGGACGGACGCCAGCGGCCGGGAGAAGCTGTACGCGGACATCGCCCACCCGACGCACGCGGCCTGCCGCAACCAGATCGAGCAGCGCATCCTCCGGGCGTACGAGGAGGAGATGCGCGTGGCGGCAAGGCCCGGCTACGTTCCGCGACCGCTGTCGGATGACGAGTCGGACGCGGAGGGCTCGTTTGTGGGAAGGGGCCCCGCGTTTGCGCGTTCGGGACGCGTGAGCGTGGCGGCATTCGACGACCGGATTTCCGCTCGTTCTTGCAGGAGAACCTGCTGATCGTTCCGCGTGCTGCCGGTGAGGCGGGTGGCGATGGAGAGGGGTGTTTGACAGCCTCCGCCCGCCGAGCCTAGCATGGGCGCCCATGTCCGGCGGACGCGGAACCTGAACATGACGCACGACCTCACGGCCCTGGTCCAGGCATTCCCTGGGCATCGCGTGTCGCTTATCGGCGACCTGATCCTCGATCAATACGTGTACGGCGACGCGGAGCGCATCAGCCCGGAGGCCCCGGTGCCGGTGCTGCGGGCGGTGGAGCGGAGCGACGCGGCCGGCGGCAGCGCGAACGTGGCCGCCTGCCTGCGGGCCCTGGGCCTGGACGTGATCTGCTGCGGCGTCATCGGGTCCGACGCGGCCGGGGCGAGGCTGAACAGCCTGCTGCGGAACCTCGGCGTGCGGGACGACGGGATCATTGCGGTGTCGGACCGGCCGACCACGACCAAGACCCGCCTGGTGGGCCTGGCGCAGCATCGGCACCGGCAGCAGTTGATGCGCCTGGACGAGGAGTCGCGCGAGGCCCTTTGCCCGGCGGACGCGGCCCGGCTTTGTGAGTCGGCGTTGCGGGCGGTGGACGCGGCGGACGTGGTCTGCATCGAAGACTATCGCAAGGGCATCATCACCCCTGACCTGATTGCCTCCGTGGTGAAGGCGGCGAAGCGGCGGGCGGTGCCCGTGCTGCTCGATCCGGCCTTGATCCCGGATTACGGTGACTATCGCGGGGTCAGCGTTCTGACGCCGAACCGCAACGAGCTGTCGGCGGCCGTCGGGCGGCGCTGCGAGACGGTGGAACAGGCGACGGACGCGGCACGCGACCTGTGCCGCCGGCTGGACTGCAATGCCATCGTTGTGACGCTGGATCGGGACGGGGCGGTCTTGGTGCCCCGCGAGGGCGCTGCGGAGCACATCGCGACGCGCCCGCGCAGCGTGTACGACAACACCGGCGCCGGCGACGCCGTGCTGGCCATGCTGGCCGCGGCCGTCGCCGCGGGCGCCGAACTGCGGCAGGCGGTGAAACTGGCCAACATCGCGGGCGGTCTGGAGGTGGAGAAATTCGGCTGCGTTCCGATCCGCCGCGAGGAGGTCCTGGCCGAACTGCGATTGGAGGAGACGCGCCGCAACGGCAAGCTCCGTGGCGTGGACGAGCTGACCGCGGAACTCGAGCTGCGCCGCAGCCGGGGCGAGACCGTGGTGTTCACGAACGGCTGTTACGACCTTCTGCACGCCGGGCACGTGGACTTTCTGACGCGCGCACGCGAATTGGGTTCGGTGCTGGTGGTGGGGCTCAACAGCGACGCCTCCGTTCGGGCGTTGAACAAGGCGGCGGGCCGGCCCATTTGCAGCGAGACGGACCGGGCCCGCGTGATCGGGGCGCTGGAGTGCGTGGACTACGTTGTGCTGTTCGATCAGCCGGACCCGGACTGGATCGTCCGGCAGGTCAAGCCGGACGTGCTGGTCAAGGGCGAGGACTGGTCGCAGAAGGGCGTGGTCGGCCGCGAGTTCGTGGAGGCCCGCGGCGGCAAGGTGGTGCTGCTGCCGCTGGTCCCCGGCCAAAGCACGACGGCGATCGTTGATCGCATCATGGGCGCAGCCCGCCGGGATTCGGAGGGCTCGTCCTGAGCCCGAGACGTGAAGAACGGGGTGTTGTGCCGATCGGGGTATTGCCGCTCCGCACGGCCATCGAAGACCGGCCGGCGATGTCTGCGCGTCGGGTGTCGGGTTTGTCGTTCGATCTTTCTCCATCACCTCTATGACTGGCCGGGCGTTCGCTTGGAGGCGGAAGCGACTGAGCGATCCCGCTGCGGCAGGCAGGCTTTGCGATCCCGGCGCGGCCGGGACAGGCTCCGCGACGGAGGGCTGGTGCCCGGGCGGCGGCTCGTCGTCCACGACGCGCGGAACCCCGGCATCACGTCTGCACGCTGTAACCACGTGTTCGCTTGGCAGCCTGCGGTGCATGATCCCCCATGATTATGCCTCTTCATGCGGCAAAAAACAGGTTGCCCAGTTTGCCTGGGTGGCCGGTCTTGCCCGAAATTTGTTGACCAAAAGGTGAAATGTCGGGGTTTGGAGGGCAGATGCTCGGGCGAAAGGTCAAAAGAAGGAAGGAAAGCAGGCACGAAGGCACGTAGGCACGAAGGCACGAAGGAAGGCTGGGGGGTGTGGGTCGTGGGAAGGGGTGAGGGCGTTCGTAACGCTTGCTTCCGGGAGTGGGGGAAGCGAACGGGGTGGCGCGGGGAAACGCAGAAACGCAGAGGAAGGCACCCGCCGCGGCGGGCAGGCTTCGGGAAGGGCGCCGGCAGTGTGGCCGGCGACGATTGCTGGGCGGGCGAGGCGGTGCAGTGGGGGGGAAGTAACTGGCTGCGTCCCCGTTCCGACTTCGCACTACATCCACGATGCGTTGGGCAGCGTGGTCGGCCTGACGAACGCGGCCGGTGCGCTGGTGGAGCGGTACACGTACGACCCGTA
>JAFGJQ010000217.1 GCA_016929015.1 Phycisphaerae bacterium
CTGCCGCGCTTGTCGAACGCCAGGGCCTTCAGCACGATGAACGCCCCCGGTCCGCAGACCTGAATCGAACGCACCGCCGTGCCGCCACCCGGTAACGTGTCGCGAAGCTCGACGTCCTGGGCGTCGTGGAAAGCCAGGTCAAGCCCGGGCGTGATGATGGCCGCGAAGTCCTCCTCCAGGTTGCGTAAACACCCACCACGGTCCGCGTCGGAGGTCGGCGGGATGAGAAAATCGACGGTGACGCCTTGTTTGGACACCCACCGCTGACTGGTCGGATGCCCGGCCGGGTTCCTGTCCGGACTGAAATCCGCATCGCGCAGCCGCCTCGCAATCTGTTCATACAACCGTTCGTCCAGCACGACGATGGACAGACCGAGATCGAGGTCGATCGTACCGATGTGTTCCTCCACACCGGCCGCGCGGCGCATCTGGTCGACAATTAACGATGGAACCAGGCCGCCCACTACGCACATCTGCTCTCGGAAGTCGCCGAGCCGTGTGGCCACTTCAAGGCATGTGCGACGAACCCGGTTGCTGCATCCGGGGGCATATTCGGCGGCCACCCGCGGTCTGCCGTTCATTGCCATTTCAGCCGTTCCTTCCGCAAGTGCTCTGCCGCTTCCCGGGCTCGTTCCGGCATGTTACGCAGATCCAGGTAGGCCTGAACGGCGCTGACACATACCACATTCCGGATGGCCTGTGCACCGTGGAACACGCCTTCATCATCGGGCCGGATCAGCCAAAGGTTCGCGCCGCGCTCTTCTTCGTGCCACTTGAGTTGTTGGAGCAGCTTGTCGTTCGCCCGCCGGTGAAGATAGACCGTGACCAGCCGGTATCCCGCGAATGGCGCCATCAGCCATGCTGCGGCCGGACCGGTGAACGCGTAATCGAGACCGAACCCCCTGCATGCCTCGGCAACCCGTCGTGCGAGTTCCTCTCCCGACCGAGCGGCGACATGCCCCCGGCGGATGTTGTGGCGGCGGGCGTCATACTGCGCCTGCCATGCCTCCAGCAGCAGGTTTGGATCGCGAGGCCGCACGCAACCCACACGGTTCCGCTCGATCAACCGGTCTTCCTCCAGGCGGCTGCAGATGCGACTGACATAACCGGTCCCAAGCTGCCCCTCAGAGGCAAGTTCCGCCTGGCGCCACCATCGCCCCGGTTCGGCCAGCAGAATGCGGGCAACGCGGGAGCTCTTCGCTGCGAATACCGAAGACGGCCGACCCCGCTGCACAAACAAGTTCGGCTTGCCGGCCACCTGAACGCGCAAACCTGGCGCGACGATGTCCGCGTTGCCGGACAGGTCGACAAAGCTCACGCCGCGCTCCCGGCAGATTCCACGCCCAACCCCGCCCATGAACGGGACCGCGACCAATGGGATCGCCGCGGCCTTGAGTCTTCGGGCCGCATCGCGTGCGTCCTCAGCGGCTTGGGCGATCGCACCGGCTCGGGAGTTGGCCTTCACCATCACGACCAGCAGGTGCGGACCGAGGTGCACGAGCAGGTCGACGTTCTCGTGCCGTCGGACGCGCCTCAGCGGAAACCCGGCCAGATCAGCCAGCAAGCCGGGGAGTCGGGCCACGATGTCCTCGGTGGCAATCATGTTTACTATATTCGGGAAGTTGACTGCTCATTAAACATGCCTATTTTAGTGAGCAGCCGACTACCGAGTCCAGCCCGCCCCGCTTGTGATGCCAGATCGTCCGTCGCCGCCGACTCCGGCCCAAGCCTGTGTTGCGGCTGCAACTACTTTCTGAGTAATGAGTTACGCGTCTTCACCCTCTTGCTGGAGAGCATCCGGGGAGCAACGCCAACCCTCCGAGGCGGCGAGGGGGTCGGCCAGGTAGGCCGGCTGTGGGAAAGGGTTCGCGGACGGCTCGGGCCGCATGGTGTCTCGTTCCCCGGAGTCCGGGCCCGCCCCAGCAACGGCGGACGCGCGGAGCCGCGAGGGTACGACGCGGAGAACAGACCTGATGCTCTGGATTTCGCCTGTTTGCGTCACGCATTGTTCGGACACCAACGACTCACGATCCTCGCTCAAACCGTCGTCCACATTCCGGGCACCGGTTCAATTGCAGCGCAACCTGTGTTCGCAAATCGTAGCCGCAGGCCCTACAACAACCCTCCGGGAAACGTCGCCGGCGGCTCATCCACCGGAACACGAAACCGCCCGCCAAACCTCCGACAGACAGTCCCAACACCCAAGCTGAACTGCGCCACGTCGCGCGGAGAAGGTCGAAAACACTGGTCCGCGTCGGATCGCCGAATAACTCCATGTAGGAGCCCCATCGCCGGCACAGGTCGTAAAGGGCCAGAAACGCGATCAAGCACGTGGCAGCCACCACCAACATCACGGCATGCTTCCCGCGTGCGAGCGGCATTGCGGCGAGTGGTGGGATCACAAACACGCAGCAGGCGGAGAGGAAAATAAGCGCCTGCCGACCATCTTCCCAGAAGAAGTACTCGTAGTATCGAAACGAGAGCCAGGGAAGAAGCGCGGTTTCCGCTCGAAATTGGTCCGGCACACCGGGCCAGTATTCATCATAGAATCCCCGCGCAGCATCACGAGCGCACAGTGAGCAGCCGCAGAAGACAAGAAGGACTACAACGGCAGACCACACACGTTCTCGCATGTCATCTCTCTTCCGATATGGACTGGCATCCGGGCACCATGAGTGATACGCGACACATCTCGCAGCGTGCTGCGCGGGCTGCTTCGCCCCCTGTTTCTTTTTGGACCGGCCATACGAGGCCAGCATAGCGCGCAGCCCGTCGGCTTGCCACTGTCTCCGGCAGTCAGATCGTCCAGGACGGACGTGTCGGGAGCAGCTTGCCGCCGCCGTTTCTGCCCGCCATCGAATGTCGCTCCGGCGGGGCTTGTATCGTTGGGGGGGGAGGGGTTTTCGGCCGCTCACGATCCTGGCTGCACCCTCTCGCCTCTTTGAGTCGGATGCCGAGTGGTCCAGTGCACGATGTTGGGCAGGTTGGTCGAACGTGCAGATGCGAATGGACGACCCAACCCCCTGAGCACCGCCACTGTTCAAGAAACAGTGGCACACCTTGCTACACAATCAGCAATCGTCGGCGGCGGACGTAGTCCCAGACGACATAACGGTCCAAATCGTGGCCGCCGGAGAAGAAGACCCGGCCGCGAGTGGCCTCGGCCACGCGGTGGGCGAACTGCACGTCCTCGCTGGTCTGGGCCCAGTTGGGCAACAAGAAAATGTTGATGGTGATGCCCTGTTGCGCGCAAAGCTGGGCCTCGCGAAGCGTGGCCTTCTCCGTCAGCGGGTGCGGCGGGTAGAGCAGGTACAGGAATTGGCCTTCATAGTGCGCGGTGGGCAGGCCGTCGGTCAGCAGGATGATTTGCCGGTTCGGGGTGTCCTGCACGCTGAGGTATTGCCGGGCAAGCTGCAGCCCGTGCTGAATGTTCGTGAAGTGGGGCGGGATGTCGAACTCCGTCAGGTCCGTCCGGCTCATGTCGGCCTTGAGGGCCACGGTCGGGCTGGTCACCGTCACCGGCTTGGGCATCAGGGCGGGCAGCTCGGAAATGTGCCGCGGCTTGGCGAACGTGTATAGCTCGATGAACTGCAGGAAATCGCCGGGGTACTCCGTCCGAATCAGCCCGTGCAGGGCCAGGCCCATTCGCTTGGCGTTGATGTACTGCCCGTTGTAGCGCATGGAGCCGCTCATGTCGATCAGCACGGCCGTCGCGCACTTGGGGTTATTCCGCGTGCGATGAATCTCGATGTCGTCCGGCCGCATCCGCACGGGCAGACCCGCACCGTCGCGAAGCATGGCGTTGACCATCGAGGCCGGTATGTCCATGTGCGTCAGCGAGTCGCCGAACTCATACGGCTTGACCTGCTGCATCTCGATGGCGCCCTCGCCGATGATCGGCCCGCTGTGCCGGCCGGATCGCGCCGCCTGCAGGTCGCTGAAAATCTCCTGCAAGAGCCGGCCCTGGAACAGCCGAAACGCCCTGGGCGTCAGCCGATAGCCGCCCTCGGTCTTTTCCAGCCCCTGACGCTCCGCCAGCTCACGCAGGTAGTCCTGGATGTACTGCTGTAACGCCGAAAGCTGCTCCATGTCGCCCGGCTCGGCGAACTGCGACAGGACGTCCATGTCGATTACGCCAATCTGGCCCGTTTTCGCCGCCTCCTCGAGCTGCTCCAGCAGCCGGTCGATCGCCTCCAGCTCCTCCTTGACGGCCAGTGCCTTCGAAATGTCCATGGGCGTCTGGCCGGTAAACTCGTACCTGGCGGCCAGCTCATCGACCTGGTACTTCTCGCCCAGGATTTCCATGAGCGTCAGCAGCCTGGCGGCGAACTCGGGCGTCTTGCGCTCCGCCCGGTACCACAGCCGCTCCAGGTCGGCCAGTTGCTCGCCACGGGCGGCCGAGTGGAACGGCGGCGCGAAGGGCTTGGGCACGCGAACGCGGCGAAACGCCCGCTGCCACCGGTCGCGGGCCTGCTGCTGCACCGTGTCACTCTCGTACGTGGAGAGAATCTTGCGCTTGCGCTCCAGCAGCATGGCCAAGAGGCCCTCGAGGCTGGGGCCCAGCGAGGCGATCTGGCTGGGATCGATGTGGACGGCCCGGGCCAGCTCCTCTTCGGTGAGGTCGCGCAGGCTGCCATAATACAGCATGTGCTGGAACGCGGGCGACACCAGGTCCGGCGGCGGGGCGGTGGGGCTGGGGAAGTTCTTCGGATCGAACTTCTGGTACGTGTGGATGATGCCGCCCAGCCGTGGGGCCTGCTCAGAGTTCATACGTGATCCTGCCGTGCTGCTGGCTGCGCGAAATCTGGTCCTTGGCATACAGGCCGGCCAGCACGAACTCGACGCACGACGCCCGCACCGCGTCGTTCTCCGCCGGGTTCACCTCAAAAGCCTTCTCCCAGATCTTCGGAACGCGCTGCACCCGCTCGGCGTAGTGGGAAGAGGGCAGCATGTCGCCCACCTCGATCTTCACGCCCTTGCCGAACACCTCCGTGACCTCTTCCAGTCCGTGCTTGTCGACGTACTCGTCGAACACCGTGCAGATCGCCTCCGCCAGAATGGCGTCCAGCACCTGCCGCTCCGTCATCTGGTGCGAGCCCATCATGTCCAGCTCCAGCTTGCCCAGCGACGACGCCTGCAGGTGGGCCAGGTCGGAGATCCGCGGCACCGCCGGCCGCTCGCCCAGCCGCACCGCTCGCTGCCGGGCGCTGGCCACCATGGTGCGGTAGTTCGCGATGCTGAGCCGGGCGCTGACGCCGGACTGCTGGTCCACGTATTTCGATCGCCTCGCGCAGATGCTCATCTGCTCGACGATCTCCTTCATGAACGGCGGCACCTGGACGGGGAACTCGCCGTCCAGGCGGATGTCCGCTTCCTGCTCCATGATCTGGATGCCCAGCTCGCGCCGACGCGGGTAGTGGGTGTGGATGACCGTGCCGATCCGGTCCTTGAGCTGCGGAATCACCTTGCCGCTGCGGTTGTAGGTGGCCGGGTTGGCGGAGAAGAGGATCAAAACGTCGATGTCGAACCGGATGGGAAAGCCGCGAATCTGCACGTCGCGCTCTTCCAGGATGTTGAACAGGCCCACCTGGACCAGTTCGTCCAATTCCGGCAATTCGTTCATCGCGAAGATGCCGCGGTGCATGCGCGGAATCAGCCCGAAGTGCAGGGCCTCCTCCGCCGACAGGCTGGTGCCCGCCGCGAGTTTGGCCGGGTCGATCTCGCCGATGATGTCCGCGAACTTCGTGCCCGGCGACAAACGCTCCGCGTACCGTTGCTCCCGCGGCCACCACGCGATGGGCACCTTGCTCTCCGCGTGCTCCGCTACGAAGCGCCTGCCTATGGTCGTGATCGGGTGGTACGGGTCTTCGTGGACCGGACACTCCGGGATGTTCAGGCACGGAATCTCCGGATCCAGGAACCGCACCAGCAGCCGCATGAGCCGGCTTTTGGCCTGACCCTTCTCGCCCAGAAACAGCAGGTCGTGCTGGGCGAGCAGGCCGATGTTGATCTCCGGAATGACCGTGTCGTCATAGCCTACGATGCCGGGGAACAATTCGTCTCCGCTGCGCAGCATTCGCAGGAAGTTGTCGTGCATCTCTCGCTTGACGGTCCGGGATTCCCAGCCGCTGTCGCGAAGCTCCTTCAGTGTGATTGGTTTCGATGCCATTGTTTGCCCTGCGGGGGTTCGACACGCGGTCCCCCGACCGCCGTGCGGATGGCTCATCCGCCCCAAAACCCGCCAACGGCCGATTATAGGCCGCGCCGCGGAGCCGGACCAAAGACCGACGTTTCTGTACTGCCACGGACCCCGGGGCGCCCGGCTAATCGGGCGCGCCGGGCTCGGGAGGGAGTACGGGTGGCCGGTTCCGGACGGCCAGGAAGATGCCGGCCAGGATCAGCCCACCGCCGGCCACCTGCCATGGCGTGACCGATTCGCCCAGCAGGAGGCAGGCCAGAATGGTTGATCCGATCGGCTCGCCCAGCACGACGATCGCCACGAGCGTCGCACTGACGTACCGCAGCGAGAAGTTCAGCGCACTATGGCCCACCAGTTGCGGCCCGACGGCCAGCAGCACGAAGTACAGGTACGTGGCCGGCGCATAGCCGGTGAACGAGTGCCCGCACAGCAGGGCGACGGATACCAGAATGACCGCGCTCACCGCGTACACCGGCGTGATGTACGAGAGGAAGTGTACTT
The DNA here is from genome assembly GCA_016929015.1 of Phycisphaerae bacterium. Lineage (GTDB taxonomy): Bacteria > Planctomycetota > Phycisphaerae > UBA1845 > UBA1845 > JAFGJQ01. The sequence goes on from JAFGJQ010000217.1 coordinate 6,701, forward strand.
CCCCTCGCACCCGCCGGCCCACGAGAAAGTAGCTCGATGCCATGACCGCGCCGCCGAGGGCCAGAACATCGCCATAGAGCGAGCCGCTCTCGTGCCCCGCGTCGGAAAGGGCGATCAGGGCCCCGCCCGCCCCCGCAACCAGGATGGCCGCGACCAGACGCCGGCCGACGCGCTCCCGAAACAGCAGGAACGAGGCGATGCCGACGAAAATCGGGTTCGTCGTCACGATCACCACGGAACTCAGTACGGACGTGTGTTTCAGCGACGTGATCCAGAACAGGAAATGGGCGGCCATGAACACGCCCGCGAGAATCAGGTGTTTGACGTGTCGACGGGGTATGTCCCACAGCTTCCGGCCCTGAATGGCCGTGGCCGTCGGGACCAGAATGAGCGTGGCCAGCCCCAGTCGGGCGGCCGCAATGACGACGGCCGGCGCGTCCGCGCAGAGCTTGATGAGGATGGCCGCCGTGGAAATGGCCAGCACGCCGACGACCAGGGCGGGCAGAACCAGCGGATGTCGGCCGGAGTTATCCATCATGCTTCCCGGATGCGTCACCACGCGTGTCCCGCGTCAGCGAGGGCGTCGACTGTGCCGGAGCGGTGCCGGCATCCGGCCGGCACGTATCCCGGCCGGAAGCGTGCTGCCGATTGCCCGGATTGTCCAGCCCCCGGCGCGACTTCTGTCGCTTGGCCGAGAACTGCTCGGCCGGCTGGCATACTCGATGCTGAAGCCTACGGGCATGGCAGCCCGCGTGTTTTCAGAGCAGCGGGCGCAGGCTCAGCGGGGTTTGATGGTGATGGCTTTGGGCGTTGTGGGGCAGTGGAGTTGGCATTGGCCGCAGCCGGTGCAGCCGTTGGCCAGGATGCGCGGGGGGCCGGAGTCGGGGGTCTGGATGGCCGTCACACCGATGGGGCAGGCGTCCGTGCAGTGCGTGCAGTTCTCACCCCGGGCACGAAGGCAGACGGCCGGGTAGACGATGGCCGTTCCCATTCGCACGGAGTAGCGGTCGAGGACGGGGAGCAGAGCACCGCTGGGGCAGTTGGCGGCGCAGATTAGCGTCTCGCACAGAGTGCAGGCGGCCAGGTCGGGGTCGATGATGGGCGTGCCGTGCGCGGCGTCAGATGGATCGTGCAGGGCCACGATGGCCTTGGCCGGACACACGCCGACGCACGTGCCACAGCGATAGCAGGTGTCGTTGAAGGCGTCTTCCGGAATCGCACCAGGCGGTCGGAGGTGGATGCGTGGTGTGGGCAGATGCAGATGATCGCCCAGGTAATCCGCAAGCGGTCCGACCATGCGGACCAGCCCTTCGCGGAAGAATCGTCGGCGGCTGGAATGGGGACCGTCCGCAGTCATATCAGAACGTCCGTCTCCGCAGCGACCAGGCCGGAGAACTCCGGCACGGCCGCCTGCTTGCGTTCACCCACTTCACGGCGAGGGGCTTTGGCTAGTATAGGACGCGGGCGGCCGGACCGACATGGTTTCTGCGCGCAAGGAAGAGGGCCGCCCCGGCTCTCTTCGGAACGGCCCAGTGCTTCCCTACCCCTGGCTTCTCTCCCCACCCGCCAAGAGAAAGAAAGGATTCACCTCCTACGGCTCAACACAACGCGGCGTAGCAGCAGGCGGTCAGGAACATCATGCGAGCCTTACGCCGGAAAAACCAATACACCACGTGGGCCGTATACATGCTTCTTGCCTCCTCCTCCGGAAAGCCGCCAGCCGCGTGTCACCGCGGCGGCCAAGTCGCTTCTTCCGCCGGGTATACCAGCAAAGGGGCGACCCGTGCCGGCCAGCGGCGAGCGGGCGTATCGGACCTTGCAAACCGTTGTCAGGGCTGCGCTTATGACGATTTGTCGCCGGTGTTCCGCCTGTGCGGGCTGTGACGATGGAAGGGGGGAGCGTACGCCCGGCAGCGCCGTCGGGCGCGTGGTCGGGGGGCACCGCAGCTAAGTGCCCGACAGAAAAAAGGTTGGCCGTGCGATGCGGCGGATCGACGTGTCGATTTGTTGCCCGGCAGCGGTTCTGGTAAAAATGTCCGATTCGCGCGCGAGTGGCCGGTTATGGGGCCGGCCAATCGTCCGGCAAAGCGTTGTTGTCACCTTAAGCGGTCGGTCCGAGGAAGCGAAACAGCATGGCATCCAAAGCGGACGTAATGGACAGGATTGTGGCGTTGTGCAAGCGCCGCGGCTTCATCTTCCAGTCGAGCGAGATCTACGGCGGGATCGGCGGGTTCTGGGACTATGGCCCGCTGGGCACAGAGCTGAAGCGCAACGTGAAGGATGCCTGGTGGAACGACATGGTGCGCAATCCGCCCGCCGGTCCGGAGGGACGGGAGTTCCAGATGGTCGGAATCGATTGCGCCATCATCATGAACCCGAAGGTGTGGGTGGCATCCGGGCACGTGGGCGGGTTCAACGACCCGATGGTGGACTGCAAGTGCTGCAAGGGGCGGTTCCGGGCGGACCAACTCAATGAGACGCCGTGCCCAAAGAAGCCCAGCAAGATGGCCGGCCAGCACAGCGAGTGCCAGTTGACCGAGCCGCGGGCGTTCAACCTGATGTTCGAAAGCCACGCGGGCGCCGTTCGGGACGACGCGGCGAAGGTGTATCTCCGGCCGGAGACGGCGCAGGGGATTTTCGTCAACTTCCGCAACGTGACGGACTCCACGCGAGTGAAGCTGCCGCTGGGCATCTGCCAGCAGGGCAAGAGTTTTCGCAACGAGATCAACCCGCGGAACTACACGTTCCGCTCGCGCGAGTTCGAGCAGTACGAGATCGAGTTCTTCTGCCACCCGTCGGAAGCGCCGATGTGGTACGAGTTCTGGCGCGACGTGCGTCACCGCTGGTACGTAGGGCTCGGCCTGCGAAGTGAGAAGCTGCGATTGCGCGAGCACGACAAGGAAGAGCTGGCCCACTACGCGGCGAGCTGCGCCGACGTGGAGTATGACTTCCCGTTCGGCCTCAGCGAGCTGGAGGGCATCGCCAACCGGACGGATTTCGATCTGAAGGCTCACATGGAGCACAGCGGCAAGGACCTGACGTGGTTCGACGACCAGCGGAAGGAACGGTTTGTGCCGTACGTGATCGAGCCGTCGGGCGGCATTGACCGCAGCGTGCTGGCGTTCATCACGGAGGCGTACACGGTGGATGAGAACCGGGCCAGCCCGGAGTACATGAAGTTCCACCCGCGGCTGGCGCCGATCAAGGCCGCGGTGTTCCCCCTGGTGGCCAAGGACGGGTTGCCGGAGATCGCAGAGCCGATCGTCCAGGCGTTGCAGAAGCACTATCCCTGCCAGTACGACGCGAAGCAGTCGATTGGCAAGCGCTACGCCCGGATGGACGAGGCCGGCACGCCGTTCTGCTTCACCATTGACGGCCAGACGAAGGAAGACGGCACGGTGACCGTTCGCAACCGCGACGACGCGAGCCAGATTCGCATCGACAGGAGTCGCTGCCTGGAGTACCTGCGCGACCAGCTTCATATCTGATGAACGGTTCCACACGTGCAGCCGGTTTGTCTGCGCGCGGGCCGTCGTGCGGGCCGGCGGCTACGGGTGCATGATGAGAAGGGCCAGGCAAAGGAACACGGTCACGCTGATGAGATCGTTGACCGTTGTGACGATCGGGCCGGACGCGATGGCCGGATCAACGCGGATCGCACGGAAAAGGAAGGGCAGCGCCATTCCCAGTGACGCCGCCACCAGGATTGCGGAGGTCATGCCCAGCCCGACGGCCAGCGCGGTGCGATTCAGGCTGCCGCCGGCGTGGTACTGGAGCAGGGACTCCAGGAGCGGAACACCAAAGCGGGCGATGATCAGGGCGGCCAGCCCGCAGGCGGGCGCCATCAGCAACGCAATCCGGCCCTCGCGTACAAATGCATTTCGAAACCGCGATGAGGCCAGTTCGCCCGTGGCCAGCCCGCGGACGATGACCGTGGAGATCTGAATGCCGCAGTTTCCGCCGATGGCCCCGATCATCGGGACGAAAACGATCAGGGCGTTGTAAATCGGCGTGGCAAACCACTTCTGAGCCATCGACATAACGGCTGCGCTGATGCTCATGCTGGCCATACACGGAACCAGCCACGAGAGGCGAAGGCCGGCGGCCCGTACGATGGACGCGCGTTCGAACTCCGCCACGTCCAGGCCGGCCATGCGGTAAATGTCTTCGTCGGCCTCCTCCTCCGCAACGTCCATCACGTCGTCGTGGGTGATCCGGCCGAGGAGGCGGTCGTCGGTGTCCACAACGGGGATGGCGGCCAGGTCGTACTTGGAGAAGACGTGCACGACCTCTTCCTGGTCGGCGGCCACGGGAATGGTGACCGGGTCGCGCTCGCAGATGTCGCCCAGGTGAACGAGCCCGTCACTGAGCACCAGGCGGCGCAGCGGAATGATGCCGACCAGCTTCTCCGACTCGTCCACCACGTAGACGTAATGCAGGTCTTCGTCCGGGAAGTTCGTGCGGATCTCCCGAACGGCCTCACGGACGGTGGCGCTGGAGTGCAGGGCCACCAGGTCCTTGGTCATGATGCCGCCGGCGGTGTCCTCCGGATACCCCAGCAGCTCCTCGATCTTGTCGGCGTGCTCGTCGGCGATGGTATCGAGGATGCCCTCGCGTTGCTCTTCGGTCAGCTCGCCCAGCACGTCGGCCGCGTCGTCCGGCTCCATCTGGGCAACAATTTCGGAGAGCTCCTCCGGGGCCATCTCCTCGACGACCTCGCCCCGCTCGGCTTCATCGAGCAAAACGACGACTTCCGCCACCATTTCCGGCGGCAGCGCGAAGATGAGCTTCGACCGTTCGTCGTCACCAAGCGTTTCATAAATCTCCGCAAGGTCGGCGGCGCGGATGTCGGCCAACACGGACGAAAGCGCAGCCGGATCGTCCGACCGCAGAGCGGCTTCGACGCGCTCGTACTTCGCCTGCGTGGTAGGCATGCACTGTTACTCCGCTGAGACGGTCCCGACGACGGCCAAGCCCGCCCATTATGCAGAGAGACAGTCGGAACGCAATTGGAGGGTCCCAGGGATTGAGGGGCTGGGGGATTGGGGATTGCCAACCTGGAACATGTGGCGGATCACGCTATGCTCGGCACTGTTGCTCGAAAGGAGTACGCGTGATGAGAGCAGGTCGGTGGTGTGTGGCTGCGGCGGCAGTCGCGTTTGCAGGGGCTACGCAGGGACGTGCAGTCGAGCCGGCCGCTCAGGCGGACGGGTATCCGCTGAAGACCGTTTCCATCGTGGTGCCGGCGGATGCCGACCCGATGCTTCGGCTGGCGGCGGATGAGCTGCGGCAGTTCGCATACCGTCGCACCGGTGTGCTGCCGCCGGTTGTGAATTCCGCACCGGCAACCGGTCCGGCCATCGTGCTGCGGACCGGGCCGTCGGAACACGTTCCGACCGGCGGTCCGGGCCCGCTTCAGAACCACGCCCTGTACGTGGAGAGCGGCACCCCGGCCTGTCAGGTCGTCCATGGGGCAAGCCCCACTGCCACCCTATGGGCGGCGTATTCCCTGATCGAGTCGTGGGGATTCGGGTTCTACCTGGGGGAGACCACGGAGCCGGTGCGAGACGCGGAGTTCCCCGCTCCGTTGGCAAACCGAACGTTCGTTCCCGCCCTGGCCGTCCGCGGGAACCTGCCGTGGTTCAACTTCCTGAACTCACCCACGACGTGGAACCCGCAGGACTACCGGTTCTTCTTCCAGCAGATGGCCCGGCAGAAGGCCAACTTCATCGGGTTCCACGCGTACGATCACGAGCCGTTCGGCGGCTATGACATCACCTCCCGCGGCGCCACCAAGGGCGGGCCGCTGATGACCACCATCTCCCCGCATCGTTGGTGGTCGCCGCCGGCCATGTCCACCAAGGATTTCCTGTTCGGCACGGATCAGCTTTTTGACCGGGGCGAATGGGGCTGCGAAGTGGGCATCGAGGACGCCTGGACC
>JAFGJQ010000218.1 GCA_016929015.1 Phycisphaerae bacterium
GATCGGAGACGACGAGCACGGCTGGAGCGACACGGGCGTCTTCAATTTTGAGGGCGGCTGCTACGCAAAGGTCATCCGGCTGTCGCCCGAGCACGAGCCGCAAATCTACGGATGCACGTCGCGGTTCGGCACGATCCTGGAGAACGTGCCGTACGACGCGCCGTCACGACGGATCGACCTGGACGATGACAAGGTCACGGAGAATACGCGGGCGTCGTACCCCCTGGACTACATCCCGAACGTCGTCCCGGATCGCATGGTGCGCCGGCATCCGAAGAACGTCATCTTCCTCACCTGCGACGCTTCCGGCGTGATGCCGCCCATCGCCCGACTCACCCCGGATGAAGCGATGTACCATTTCATCAGCGGATACACGTCGAAAATCGCGGGCACGGAGATCGGCCTGGGTATCGAGCCGCAGATCACCTTCAGCACGTGCTTCGGCGGACCGTTCATGGTGCATCATCCGTACGTCTACGCGAACCTGCTGAAGAAGAAGCTGATCCAGCACAAGGCCCAGTGCTGGCTGGTCAACACCGGCTGGACGGGCGGGCCGTTCGGCGTGGGCAAGCGATTCAGCATCCACCACACGCGGGCGCTGCTGGCGGCCGCTCTCGACGGCCGGTTGCAGGATGTGAAGTACCGCAAGGACAAGCTGTTCGGCTTCGAGGTGCCCACGAGTTGTCCGGACGTGCCGCAGAACGTGCTCGATCCGTCCGACGGCTGGGGCAACAAGGACGAATACTGGAAGAAGTACGACGCGCTGGCCGCCCGGTTCGTCGAAAACTTCAAGCTCTTTTCCGCCGGCTGCACCGACGAAGTGAAGGCGGCCGGCCCCAAGCGGTTGCGCTAGACGAACTGGCGCCCGGGCGGCACCGCCGCTACTTTTTGCCCAGGCGCTCGGCGAGCGTAACCAAGGTTTTGACACCGAAGCCGTTGGCCCCCTTGCCCAGGTGCGCCAACGGCTCTTCCTTGATGCCCGGCCCCGCAATGTCGCAGTGAATCCACTTCGTCCCGTTGGGGACCCACTGCCTCAAGAAGAGCGCTGCGGTGATGGAGCCGCCCCAGCGGGCGGTCACGTTCTTGCAGTCGGCAATGGTCGTTTTGAGCTGCTCGGCGTACGGCATGTGCAACGGCAGCTCCCAGTACAGCTCATCCTCGTCCGCACCGGCCTGGATCAGCGACTTCGTGAACGCGGCGTCGGTGCCGTATGCGCCCGCGATGTCGTTGCCCAGCGCGATCACACAGGCCCCGGTCAGCGTGGCGGCGTCGATGATCCAGTCCGGCTTGCGCTCCGCGGCCAGGGTCAGGGCATCGACCAGAATCAGCCGTCCCTCCGCGTCCGTGTTATGCACCTCCACCGTGCGCCCGGACCGGGTGGTGAGAATCGAGGTCGTATAGAAGGCCTCCCCGGAGATCGCGTTTTCCGCCAGCGGGGTGATGACCGTCAGCCGGATCGGCAGCTTCAGTCGGGCGATGGCACAGGCGGCCGGAAAGACCATGGCCGCCCCGCCCATGTCGTACTTCATGCCGACCTGCGCATCGGTCGGCTTGAGGCAGTATCCGCCGGTGTCAAACGTGATTCCCTTGCCGACCAGGCACAAGTGCCGGCGCGCGCCCCGGGGGGCGTATTCGCCGATGACCAGGCGCGGCTTGGCCTTGGCGCCCTGGCCGACGCCCAGCACGCCGCCGCACTTCTCGCGGGCGAGGCGTTTCTCGTCCCAGACGGTGACCTTCAGCCCGCAGCGCCGGCCCAGGGTCGCAAATGCGTGGGCCAGGCTGGGCGGCTGAATCACGTTCGGCGGCTCGTTCAATACGTCACGGGCGAAATTCACGCATTCATGCACGACGGCCCGCCGGCCAAGCTGCTTCCGAACCGCCGCCGCGTTGCGGACGTCGGAGACCAGCAGCACCGGCAGCGGCGGGGTCTTCTTGCTAAGGTATGTGTCAAACGCATACCCGCCCAGCAGGGCGCCCTCTTGCGCGGCGGCCAGGAGTTCCGCCCGCCGGCCCTCCAGAAGCACGACCAGGCGGCTGCACTCCTCCTTCCTGGCGGCCCCCAGCGCCGCGGCCACCGCCTTCTTGAGTTCCAGCGGGGCCGACGAATACTCGGAATCAAGCCGGACCGTGCAGACCAGCAGCCCGGCCTTGCCCACCGAACCGCGAAACGCCGTCCGCGTGGCGCCGCGTTCCTTGGCGGGCCGGGCGGCGGCGACGATTTCACGGGGCAGCAGCCGGGCGGGAAACGCCGCTTTCTTCTCGTTGAGGTAGGGCAGCAGCAGGCAGTCGTGGTCGCGCGGGGCGTACTTTGTCGCCAACTCAAACGTCGGTGTGGCCATGCTCTTGTGCGTCCTTGAAGGGAACTGGGTTTCCGATCGTGTGCCCGTTCGGGGCCGGCACGCTCCACGCGCACGCCGGCGACAGTCCGTGACACACCACTGATTCGCCGACACGTTCTGCGTGAATCGAAACGGCGCCCCCATCGAAACGGCGACCCGGGCTCGGCCCGCACCCGCGGACTTGCGCCGCGGCTACAGCCGTTCGCGCAGGGCGGCGACCACACCCTTCCAGGTGTTGATCACTTCCTCGAACTCATACTGCAGCGTATCGGACAGAAGCACAAAATCGTGCCCCTCGATGGCGTCGCGCACCTGCAACAGCCGATCGCGGGTCGTCTCGAGAAGATCGGCGGCCGACTTCCCGTCGATCTGGATACCGTTCACGTCCAGCTTCAGGATGGATACGGAGTTGGCAATGCCCTGGTGAACCTGGTGCCAGGCGTGCATGCAGCGGGCCAGCAGGTCGATGGCCTCCGGCGTGCGCCCGGCGGCCAGGGCGTCCACGATTTTCACCCGGTCCGCCTCGCTCTGACCCAGCAGGTCGTCGGCCTGATCCAGGGCGTCGTCGACCAGGTCCTTGGGGCTGCCCGTGAACAGGTCCACCCGCTGGTACGTCCCGCAGGGCTGCGTCATCCGCTCTTCAAAGCTCGATCCGGTGATGTCCGCCCCGTCACAGCGGATGTGCACCACGATCCGGTCCTCAACGCAGACTCGATCCCGCACCTCGTTGATCAGGGCGGACAGCGGCTCTTTGTCATTCAACGCGGCCTGGTAGGGGCGATCGTCGACAAACACTTCCACCTTGCACCTCCCCGCGTGACGTGTGTTGCCCGGATGCGGGTGTCCGCCCGCACGGACCCCGGCGTCGTTTGCGCCTCAGTATCCTCTTTGCCGCTCTCCGCGTCCAGCCTCATCCTATCGCACCGCGTCGGACGCCGAGCGGCCGTTCTCCCCGAACGGCGGCGGAATACGCCAATCGCCCAGCATGGCCACCATGTCAGACACGCCCGGCGGGCGCGGCAGCGAATACATCTCCCCGTACCGGAACCCGCAGCGGGCGCCTTCCGAGCCGCTGATCGCACGCACGTAATGCAACAGGCCGTCCAGTCGGGCCCGGTCGAATTGCGATTGATAGCACGAAATCGCCGCGATCTTCTGCTCGATCACGTCGCTGATGTCCACGACAAAACAGCCCGGCCAATGGGTGACCTCGGCCGAGCCGGGCACCGGTCGATACACCAGATGATCCACCCGGTGCGGCTCCGTGCCCGCGAATCGGTCGTTCCACTTCGTAAGCTGGGAGTAGAAGCGCGCGCCCTCCGTGATGAGCTGGGCCTGGTAATGGTCCGGCGAGCCGGCCGGCGTGCGCCCCGCCATGCCCACCAGAATCTTCGGCCGATACTTGCGCAGGGCGGTGGCCAGCGCGTAGCGGGCGGCGGGCCCGTCCATCAGCTCACGATTGGGCAGATCCAGCATCTCCCAGGCCGTGGCCCCCAGGATCTCGGCCGCGGCGGCCGCTTCCTTCAGCCGTGTTTCCGGGGTGCCGCGCGGCGTCGGCTCGCCGTTGGTCATGTGGACCATGCCCACGCGGTAGCCCAGCTTGACGAGCTTGGCGATGGCCCCGCCCATGCCGATTTCCAGGTCGTCCGGATGCGGCGCGGTGAATACGATGTCCAGCATGTTGTCACTCATGCCCAACCCCTACGGGACATTCCCATCCGGCCCGGTACCACCGGCGACTATAGAGGTGCCCCGCCCCCCTGGTCAAGTCGGGCGGCACCCGTTACAAGAATGCCCATGGAGCGACGGGCCGTCCAGGACGAAGACCGACCGGCCATTGCCGAGTTCATCGAGCGGCACTGGCACAGCCGCAAGATCGTGACCCGCGGCACGGCCTATTATCCGCACGAAGAACGCGGCTTCATCGAGTGGCGCGACGGGCGGATCGCCGGCCTGCTCACCTTCGTCGTGCACGGCGACTCGATGGAGTTGCTCACGCTCAACGCCGTGCCCTCCGGCCACGGGATCGGCACGGCCATGACGCTGATGGCCGTCGACTGGGCCCGCGCGAACAACCTCCGTCGCATCTGGTTGATCACGACCAATGACAACCTGCGGGCGATCGGCTTCTACCAGCGATTGGGTTTTCGCATGACCCAAATTCACATCGGCGCCGTGGACAAGGCCCGGATGATCAAGCCCGAGATTCCCGAGGTCGGCGAAGGCGGCATCCCCATCCACGACGAGGTGGTCCTGGAACTCACGCTCCAGCCGGTCATACACGCCGCCTCGTAGACGCGTGAGACTGTTCTGGAATAGTGCCTTGCGGCTCTGAGAATACGCCGGGGGCCATGCCCGTAGGCTTCAGCCTCGGGCATGTTCCGCCTTCTGCTCGACCGAGATTCCCATCTCGGTCCTGGTTCAGTGGGAATCCCTTCCCACACGAAGCCAGGTAATGATAGCATGCCCTGCCGACGCCCGGCGGTCCCGCGGCAGCGGGAAGCAGAAACCCCGATTGAGTTTCTGCGGAAACCTTCCGGGCACATGCGGGTAGAAGGGACCATGACGGAACAGCCAAGTCAGAGCACTTCCCGATGGAAACGGCAGCGCGTCGCAGCGGGTCTGTGGGTCGTGCTTCTCGTGACCGTGCTCATTGCGCTGGCCTATCCTGTGGGTCTGGGCATTCTGCGTGTCTTCCTTGCCGTGGCCGTGCCCCTGCTGTGGTGTGGGGCCATCGCTCTCACCCGGCGGCGGCGAGCCCTGGCCGTCGGGATTGCCGCGGCCGGCGTGCTCGTCGGCGGCTTCGCCGTGCTGCCCGGGCGAACGGTGGGCCGCGACCGGCTTCGAAGCGTGTACGTCGACGAGCTTCGGCGATACGAAGGGGTTCGCTATGTGTGGGGAGGGGAGAATGGATTCGGGATCGATTGTTCGGGTCTGGTCCGTCGGGCCCTGATCCATGCGCACCTGCGGCTGGCGGTGTCCACTCTCAACCCGACGGCGCTGCGTTGCGCGCTCGACCTGTGGTGGCACGACTGTACGGCCCGCGCCCTGGGCGAGCAGTACCGAGGCTACACGACCGAGCGATTCCATGTACCGTCCGCCAACGCCGCCGGCGAGGTTGAATTGCTGGCCGGTGACATCGGCGTCACCGCCGACGGCGTTCACGTCCTGGCGTACGTCGGCAACCGGGAGTGGATTCAGGCCGACCCGGGCGCCAGCGGAGTCGTCATCCTGGAAGCGCCGCACGAGAACCGATGGATGAATCAGCCGCTCCACATCATGCGTTGGTCCATGTTGGCGGACCCGGCGACCAACGGGGTCCAGGCGACACCGAACGGCACACCTGATTTGTGATCCTGGAGGCGAGAGTCGAGCGGAACGAACGCCAGGCGGCTTCTACAGGGCTTGGGCGGCGACGTGGGCGCTGGACCAGGCCCATTGGAAGTTGAAGCCGCCGATGCGGCCGTCCACGTCGAGAATTTCGCCGGCGAGGTACAGGCCCGGGCAGGGACGAGACGCGAGCGTGGCCGGGTCGACTTCGTCGAGCGGAACGCCGCCGGCGGTGACTTCGGCGTGGTCGTAGCCGCGGCCGCCAATGACGGGCAGCGGCCAGTCGTGCAGGGCACGGGTCAGGCGCCGTCGGTCCGGCTTGGTCAGGTGGGCCATGGGGATTTGGCCGTCGAGATGGATGTGAGCGAGGATGGCGTCCGCCAGCCGGGCGGGGATCAGCGACGCCAGTGCGTTGTGCAGAAACGTCCGCGGCTGGCTCTCGGTCCGGGCGAGGAGGGCGCGCTCCACCGAGGCAAAGTCGTGGCCGGGGAGCAGGTTGGCGGTGAGCGTGGTCCGGCGATTCTCCAGCGAAGCGCGGTGCCAGTGTCGTGACACGTCCAGCACCACCGGGCCGCTGACGCCGAAATGCGTCCAGAGCAGGGCCCCGGCGTGGCGGAGCGGCTTCGATCCCTCTGCGGCGACGGCCAGCTCCACGTCATGGGCGATGCCGGCCAGCGGGACATGGAAGTCACCCTCGAGCACCAGCGGATCCAACGCGGGCGTAGTGGGCACGAGCGAGTGGCCCAGGGAGCGGGCCAGCGTATATCCGCTTCCGTCGCTGCCGGTCTGGGGCAGGGACAGGCCGCCGGTGGCGAGAACAACGCGCGGCGCGGTCCACAAGGCTTCTCCCACGCGAAGGCAGAAGCCCGCCTCGTCGCGGACGATGTCCGTTACGCGGGCCGGGTGGACGATGCGGACGCCGCGCGCGCGAGCCTCGGCCAGGAGGGCGTCCAGCACCGTGTGGGCGTCGTTGGAGTCGGGGAAGAGCTTGCCGTCCTCCTCCTCGTGCAGGGTCACGCCGATCTCGCGGAAGAACGCCACGGTCTGGTCGACGGGGAAGGCGTCCAGCACGCGGCGGACAGTGTTCGGACTGCCGCCGCAGAAGTCGGCGGGCGTGACGCGGACGTTGGTGACGTTGCAGCGGCCGCCGCCGGAGGCCAGGATCTTCGCCCCGAGCTTGCGGGCCCCGTCCAGCAGGACGACGGCCGCCTCGGACCGGCGCCGCGCGGCAAAAATGGCGGTGGTCAGGCCCGCCGCCCCGGCGCCGACGATGATTGCGTGGGCGTGCGTTGTGTTGGAGCCGGTTGAGGGCACGGTCGTGTTCCGTCGGGCCGTCTATTCCTTGGGTTCCACAATCCGGAAGTTGTGCCAGGCGATGGGAGTCGGCCCGGAGTACAGCTTGGCCTGATAGTCCCCATAGCCGTTCTTGTCAACAAGGTCTTTCACGGAGAATCGGTAGCTCTGCCGTTCGTGCTCTTTGCTCCAGGTGAAGTCCGTCTCGGCCAGCACCTCGCGGCCCTCCTTCGGCACGATGGTGATGCGGAAGTTGTTGCGGTCGGCCTCGGCGGGCAGCCGGACCACCACGTGCACCGTGTCCATGTCCGGCGTGAACTTGTCCTGCCAGTCCCATTGCTGGTCGTAGAAATCGCAGGCGATCTTCACCGCGTCTTTGGGGACCTTGATTTCCCTGCGGGTGACGGCTACGGACTCCACGACGTGTCGGACCAGTTCCGCCTCGGCGGTCTGCAGCAGTTGCTCGGCGCTGTGCTTCGGCGGGCTGCCATCGTCCGAGAGGGAGATGGGCCGGCTGACCGCGGCGATCTGCCGGCCGGTGACGGCGTCGAGCACGACCACCTGACAGTCGATGGTCACCTCGTGCCGATACCAGTCGTACGGAATCTGCTGCCAGCCGGTGATGACCGTGTTGCCGTTGACATCCCGGCCCCAGGTGGGGACCGGAATGGATCGGGTCTCGTGACGGGTGTTGGCGTCGTAGCGGTTCAGCACGCCGCAGACGAGCGCCTGCACGGCCTTTACCCGCCCGATCGTCCGGGCCAGGTCGGCGTCGATGATGCCGGCGGCAATGGCGTCGTGCTCGGCCAGGATGTCGCGCAGGTGGGAACGGGTGTAGACCTCGTAGGTGGCGTTGTTGGTGAGCTCTGCGGAAATCCTATCGCTGATCCGCTCGGCCACGCCGTGTGCCCGAGTCCGGTTGCCGAACGGAACGACGGCCAGGCGGGTCAGGTCGCCCTGGTAGAAGTCGGGGATCTGGGTGATGACGATGCGGTCCTTCCGCCCGCCGCCCCCGCCACCGCAGCCGGCCGGCAGCCCGGCCAACAGGCATACCACCCATATCCATCTGTGCGTCACGGTTTTCTCAAACATGCTTGCTACCCCCGCAGCGTGGCCGGTTCGCGTGCGTACAGACGCGGGATTGTCGCGAGAACGGCGTGCGGAGGCAAGCGGGGCCGGCAAGACCCTGCCGACCGTGTCTTCCCTGACCGGCCGTCCCTCTCGGTTTCCAGTTCTCGGTCCGTCCTTCCCGTCCCCGGTTCCGCCCCGCGTGTCGTTTGACTGCGCGGAGTGATTCCCTTGAAATGGTCCGGCCGCGGGACTGTCGTCTCCGGCGCGGCCGGCGCGGCGATTGCTGTGAGCGAGACCTGTTCATGAAGACGATTATTGAGCCGTTTCGGATCAAGGTTGTGGAGCCGATCCGCATGACCACCCGCGAGGAGCGGGAGGCGGCGCTTCGGGCGGCGGGCTACAACGTGTTTCTGGTGCACGCGGACGACGTGCTGATCGACCTGTTGACCGACAGCGGCACGGGCGCGATGAGCAGCGAGCAGTGGGCGGGCATCATGCGGGGCGATGAGTCGTACGCCGGGGCCCGCAGCTTCTACCGGTTTCAGGACCGGCTGCGCGAGATCACCGGGTTCAAAAACATCCTGCCGACGCACCAGGGCCGGGCGAGCGAGCGGATTCTGTTCGAACTCGTCGGGGGGCCGGGCAAGGTCGTCCCGAACAACAACCACTTTGACACGACGCGGGCGAACGTGGAGCACTCCGGGGCGGAGGCCCTCGACCTGGTCATCGACGAGGGGCGAAACCCGCGCAGCCGGCACCCGTTCAAGGGTAACCTGGACCCGCAGAAGCTGGAGCGGCTGTTCCGCGACGTCGGGGCGGACCGCGTTCCGCTGGTCATGGTGACGGTCACAAACAACAGCGGCGGCGGGCAGCCGGTGAGCCTGGAGAACCTGCGGGAGATCCGGCGCATCTGCCACACGTACAACAAGCCGTTCTTCCTGGACGCGTGCCGGTTTGCCGAGAACGCGTTCTTCATCAAGAAGCGCGAGCCGGGCCAGGCCGATCGCAGCGTGGCCGCCATCGTGCGGGACATGTTCGACCTGGCCGACGGTGCCACAATCAGCGCGAAGAAGGATGGGCTGGTGAACATCGGCGGCGTGTTGCTGCTGCGGGATGAGGAGATGACTCGGCGTGCGCGGAACCTGCTGATCCTGACGGAGGGGTTCCCCACGTACGGCGGACTGGCCGGCCGCGACCTGGAGGCGATGGCCCAGGGTTTTGAGGAGGTCCTGCACGAGGACTACCTGACGTATCGCATCCGAAGCGTGGAGTACCTGGGCGAAAAACTGCTGGCGGCGGGGATTCAGATTGTGGAGCCGCCGGGTGGGCACGCGGTGTATCTGGACGCCGCGTCGTTCTGTCCACACATTCCGCCGCTGGAGTTTCCCGGGCAGGCGCTGGTGTGCGCCCTGTATCGCCATGCCGGGATTCGGGCGGTGGAGATCGGCAGTGTAATGTTCGGTCGCGGCGACAAGCCGGCCGCGATGGAGTTGGTGCGGTTGGCCATCCCGCGGCGCGTGTACACGCAGTCGCACATTGACTACGTGCTGGAAGCGATTATCGAGCTACACAAGATACGCGACCAGATTCGAGGATTGCGGATCGTTGAGCAGCCGCCCGCGCTGCGGCATTTCACGGCACGCTTCGAGGAACTCTGACCGGGCAGGAATCGCCCTATGCCCACGAACGACGCCACGTCAGTCGGGGCGACCGACCCTGCGGAAGCTTCGCGGGGCCACAGCTTTCGACTGGTCTGTGGAACGCGGCCTGATCTGGCCGAAGTGGCGTGGGCGGGGTTGGCCACGGACCCGAACGCCGCCCACGTCAAATCGAACGCGCTGCGGCAGGTCTGGCACATCGAGCGAGGCGGAGAGGTTTTTTACGCCAAGGTCTTCAGGACGCTCCGCGGCTGGGAGCAATGGCGGCTGTGGCTGCGCGGCAGGCCGGAGATACGGGAGTGGCGGGCGGGCGACGGGGCGGAGCGGCTGGGGGTGCCGGCCGTCCGGTTCGCAGCGTTGATCGAGCCGGTGCGACCCGGCGGCGAGATCCGCGCGGTGCTCGTGTCGCACGCGGTTTCGCGTGCCATCACGCTGGCGGATTTCTGGGAGCGGGTCCAGGCCCTGCCCGAGCCAGCCGATCGCGCCGTCCACGCCCGGGCGGTCATCGACGCGGTGGCACGATTGGTCGCAAACGCGCACACCAGGGGCTTTCTGCATCGCGACACCTACTCGGACAACGTGCTGATCGTACAGGACGATCGCGGCGATGGAGTCGAGGCTTTCTACGCCGACCTCGGCCAGGCGCGGGTGGGCCGTGCGGTAGGGGAGCGGCAGGCAGCGGCCAACCTGGCGGAGTTGGTGCAGTGGTTCCGAACCCGGTCGACGGTCGGCCAGCGTATGAGGTTCCTGTCGGTGTACCTGGCCCAACGACACGGATGGGGGCCGTCAGAGGCGCGTTCCGCGACTGCCCTGGTGATTCGCAAGCGGCTCACTCGCCGGGTGGACCGCCTGTCTCAGCATCGCCAGCGGGGTCTGATCGCGAAGCGGAACAGCCGTATCTTCCGTAACAACACGCATTTCCACACGTTGACCCTCGGCGGCGGATGGCGGGGGACGTTCACACTCCGCTTCCGCCGGCGTGACATGGCCCCCCGGCCGAGCCAGCCAGATCGTACCCCTGCCGAATGGATCGAATGGTCGCGGAAAGTGGTTGGGCAAGGGTCCGACGCGGCGGGGATCGCCGAATCGCTCGAGGCACTGGGGTTGGCGGGTCGGATCGACCGTCCGCGAGGGCTCTGGGAGCGGGTGGCGTGGACGCTTGCGGGGTCGCCGTTGCGGCGGGCGTTTCGGGACGGCCACCGGAAGCGGAATCGGGACCTGCCCGTCGCGGCCCCGGTGGCGCTGCTGGAACGGCGGGTCGGCTGGCTGGTTGCCGAGGTGGTGTTGGTTACGGAGCGAGCGGAAGGGAGGTGTGATGCGTGAGCAAGGACGTTTTTTCTCGAATCGAGATCGTGCGGGGCGACATCACGACCCAACAGGTTGACGCCATCGTGAACGCCGCGAACACGTCTCTGCTGGGTGGCGGCGGTGTGGACGGAGCCATCCACCGGGCGGCGGGGCCGGAGCTTTTGGCCGAATGCCGGACGTTGAACGGCTGTCCCACCGGGTCCGCGAAGATCACGAAGGGGTATCGCCTGCCGGCCAAGTATGTCATCCATACCGTCGGGCCGGTTTACGGTGGCGGGGGCCGGGCCGTGGCCGAGAAGCTGGCCTCGTGCTATCGGACGTCGCTGCAGCTCGCGGCCGAGCACGGCTGCCGGACGGTGGCGTTTCCGGCGGTGAGCTGTGGTGTCTACGGCTATCCGGTGGACGAGGCGGCGGACGTGTCGATCGGGGCGATTCTGGCGTTTCTGGAGGGTTCGGCGTTTCCGGAGCGGGTGCGGTGGGTGCTGTTTGACTCGGTGGCGTTTTCAGCGTACGAGGCGGGCCTGCGGCGGGCCGGGGGGGCGGCGGGGACCGGGGTTTCGTAAGGGTGGTGTTGGGGTCGACGCGGCAGGCGCGCTCGCCTTGACAGGGCTTCTGGTGCCCCGAACAATAGCCAGGGAGGCGGTAGGGAAGGTGAGTCTCGCGTACTCCGGAGTGCGCAGACAGGGCTGCGCCCGGTTGCCGAGGTACCGTGTGGGGCTGGGCGTCCGGGGCAGACGTAGTGGCCGATGGGCGGCGCTGCCATTCCGCGTTCTGGAAGTCTGAGACCCCGCGCCTCCGGGGAACTGCTAGGAAACCGCGTGAGAAAGGCCTGGGAATCAAGATGAGAAGTCCACGTTCTGCACCGCGTCGGTGCATGTTGATCGTTCTTTTCGGCGTGTTGGTCTGCGGTTCGGCGCCGGCGACCGCGGACACCGGGCCGATCTATTACGCCAGGGGGCGGGCCTACGGCCTGCTGGAGTCCCAGACGGAACTGGCCGTCGAGTTCGCTGCGACCATGACGGCGGCTCAGGGCGGTGTTGCCGGCCTGGTGGAAGAGAGTGCAGGCGGCACGATCCGACCGGTTCCGTGGGGTCGCGCGGACAGTCAATTCCGGATTCTGGAGGTCCCGGCGGTGACGCCGAGCGTAATCCAGGCCGCACGTTCCACGCCGGGTGTGGCGTCCGTGAACCGGGTGTATCGGTTCGTCGAGGACAATCTGCCGTCGCTGGGGACGGGCAAGATCGTCGTGAAGCTGGGTGCGGGGATGACGGCGAGCGAACGTCAGAGCCTGTTTGATGAGTATGGCGTGCAGTTGGTCAATGCCATCGAGGGACTCTCGGACGTGTACGTCGTTCAACCGGTGGACAACACGCCGGGGGCGGAGGTGGCGATCGCGGCGGACCTATACCGCGACGGGCGGACGCTTTATTCCCATCCGGATTTCCGGAATCCGAAGCGCCTGCACCAGGGCGTCGATGCACCTCAGGACGTGTATTTCTCCCAGCAGTGGCATCTGAGCAACACCGGTCAGCAGGGTGGAACGCCGGGGGCGGACATCGACGTGCTGGAAGCCTGGAAGACCACCGAGGGCGCCGCGATTACGATCGGCATGTTTGATGACGCTTGTGATCTGGCGCACGAGGATCTTGAGGAGAACTACACCGGTGAAAGCCACAACGCCTCAACCGACGTGACCGATGAGACCGCGGCGCTGCCGTCCGGTCTGGATGAGCGGCACGGCACCGCGGTGATGGGACTGGCGGTGGCAGCGGCGAACGATTTGGGTGTGCGGGGGGTGGCGCCGTCGGCGCGTTTCACGGCTTCGCGTGGCGTGGGTGACCTGACCACCGGGGAGAACGAGTCGCGAGTCTTCCTGTATGCCCGGCAGGCGGGGGTCGCCGTACACATCAACAGTTGGGGCTTCGTTCTGTTTCCAACGCCGGACGTGGTGGCCGATGCCATCCGTGTGGCATTTCAGGGCGGTCGGAACGGGCTGGGCATGGTGGTGCTCTTCTCGTCGGGCAACGAGAATCTGGAGAATGACGATACGGAAATTTCTGCACTGCCGACGGTGATCAGCGTGGGGGCTTCGGATGCCGACGACACGCGCGCCACGTACAGCAATTACGGCGAGAGCCTGGATATCCTGGCTCCCAGCGGCGATGACTACCAGGCGGGGATGGTCACCACGGACAACACGGACGCTGCCAACTATGTGGATCCCGGGTACAACAGGGGAACGGAGCCCGACGACCTGGAGGACCCGAACTACACGAAGTACTTTTCGGGAACGTCGGCATCCTGTCCGGTTGCCGCCGGTGTGGCGGCCTTGGTTCTCTCCGCGAACCCGAAGCTGACCGCAACACAGGTCCGGACGGTGCTCGAACACACGGCGGAGCGGGTCTCGCCGACCAAGGCGGAGTATAACGCGATTACCCGGAAGAGCCTGAAGTACGGGTTCGGCCGGGTGAACGCGGCGGGCGCGGTGGCCGCGGCCACGGAATCCAAGAGCAACAAGCACCAGACCTGGCCCGAACCCGTGCGGAATGTAAGCGTCAGCGGTACCACCTTGCTCTGGCAGAGGAACGACGATCTGCGTACGGAGACCGGGTCGACCGAGACCCGCGGTGACGTGACCGTGGGGACGCTCGTGGTGCAATCCAACAGCGTCTTCGCGTGGGTGCCGGAAGACGGGGAGACGTACGAGGTCGGACAGGAGGTGGCTGACGGCGTGAGCGTGGTTGTGAATTCCAACGTCACGTCGTACACCTTTTCCGATGAAAGGAAGCTGTTCTTCGCGATCTTCGCCCGGAATTCTCGTCCTCACTACTCCTGGGGCGTGACGGTGGACTCGGATGGAAACGTGGTGAATCCGGGTTCGGACACGGGCGGCGATGACGGCGGCGGCGATGAAGGGCCCATCACGCCGATCCCGCTGCCCACGACGCCCGAGGTGAGCATTTCCGCGACGCCGTTGGCGGGCAATTCTCCGCTGCTCGTGGAGTTTCGGGGCAACGCCCGGACGGATTCCAACGTGGTCTCACGGTTGTGGGACTTCGGCGACGGGACGACGGACCCGCGCGGCACAGCCACGCACACATATCGAGTTGCGGAAGGCGCGTCGCAGACGTTTACGGCCACATTCACGGTGACGGATTCCGAAGGCGACGAGGGTTCCAAGTCGGTCCAGATCCAGGTCCAGTCTGCCGGGAGCACGAACGGGAACGACAACACCAGCACGGAAGATGCGACCGTTTCGATTCGCATGACGGATTCCAAAGGGGCCGTCCTCAACAGCACAAGCACGTACCCCGTCCCGTTGCGGGTTTACTTCGAAGCCCAGGTGAACGGCTTCCCGGCGGGTTCGATCGTGACGTGGTACTTCGGAGACGGCACGGCCCCGGTGCAGGCATCGTCGGCCGTACATGATTATACCGTGGTCGGGAGTTTCCCCGTGACGCTTGTGGTATCTTCCGTTCTGACTTCCGGAAGCACGCTGGAGAGGCAGGCGACCACCATCATCCAGACGTCGCCGACCGGGAACGGGAATGACAACGACAACGACAACAGTGTCCTGCCCCCGGTGTCGGGCTCCCGGACTTCGGGAACCTGCGGCGTGGGGATTCTCCTTCCGTTCGCAGGGGTTGTGCTGATGTCGCTGTGGCGACGCCGGTTCCGTTGATCGCGGGCGGCCTGCGGGTATGAATATCCTGATCGGCCCGCGACCGACACGCGCGACCCCAAGCCGGGGTGGGCGGACGGTCGCGGGCCGTGTGTCTGCGCGACGCCGGTTCCACTACGGTGCGACGTTCCCGGCCTGTCGACCTGCGTGCGGTGGCGGTCCGTGGCTTGGGGGGCCGTGCGATCGTGGCTACAATGGGGAGGGTCCGCGTCGCGGGCAGAGATGCAAGGGATGACCGGGGCGGATATCTTCGACGTTTACCGTATGACGCTGGCGATCGTGTTCGGATGCTATGCGGTCGTTCGGACCGCACACTTCGTGTGGCACTGGCAGGCCGACACACAACGGGCGGGGCGTCACGAGGCCCTGTTGCGCCGTTTCCTGCTGACGTCCCTGTTGCGCACGCGTCTGAGGCGATTCTGGTTTGACGTGGTGCAGATTGCCGTGCTGTTGGCCGTCTTCGCATATCTGGTGAGGCTTCAGTCGCCGGCCCGGGATGAGATCGCGTCCGCGAGGTCGGTGGGCGTGGTGAGCCCGTCGGACAGGCAGGCGATTCCGTGAGTTCGAAACCGCCGCCCACGAGCGCTTCGCTGTCGGACCTTCCGCTCGATCAGTTGATCGAATACGGGCGGTCCCTGGGCCTGGTTCTGGCGGATGACACGCCGCAGGGTGAGGCGCTGCGAAGCGTTCGGGAGCGGCAGCAGTTGCTCGTGGAACTGGACCGCGACGTCCTCCTGGACATCGTGGTGTGGCTGCGGCTGCCGGTGCGGCAATCCGCCGGCAAGGAGACGCTGGCCAAGGAGATCGCCCGGTGCGATCCTCCGGATTTCGACGGCCTTTCCCAGCGTGGTCTGGAGGCATTTGCGCGGTTGCACGGGCTGGCGATCCGGCCGGGCGAGCCGCGGAAGCAGATCGAGCGCCGCCTGTGCGGGCGGGGAGGGCTGTGGGGTCGGGTGCGGCGCAGGCGTCGCAAGGTCATGGGCCGGCTGATCACGCGGATGCTTGCGGGCAGCGAGCCGGGCGAGCCGGCGGAGTACCGCTTTCTGCCGGAGGACGGGCCGCCCTCTCTGCAGCGGAACATCGAGCAACAGGGCGTGGTGGGCGGCATCGCGCGAAAACTGCGCGGCGTGGCCGACGACTACGTCCGGGAAAAACTGGACGAGATCGAGCAGCGGATCGACCACAAGCTGGACGAGATCGACGAACGGCTGGCCGAGTGGCGTGACCGTGAGATCGCCAACCGCCTGCGAATTCTGCGCATCACCCTGGTGTTCTCGATCCTTGTGGCTTTGATCTGTCTGGTGTATGATTACCTGCGTCCGGATTGAGACGGAGTGCCAGGGCTTGCGGGCTTTGGCGGTGGCGGCCTGGAACAGCGGACCATCCCATGTATGAGAAATTCAGCGCCAACGTCGAACGTGTGATCAAGCTCGCCGAGGAGATTGCCCGCGAGTACGACATGGAGTACGTGGGCACCGAGCACGTGCTTCTGGCGATCCAGCGGGAAGGCACGAACGTCGGCGCGCAGATTCTCACCCGCCACGGCATCACCGGCTCGAAGCTCAAGAACGAGATCGACCGGCTGACGCAGAAAAGCATGGAAGATACCTGGGTCTTCGGTCGGCTGCCGGGCACGCCGCATTACAAGAACGTGGTGGCCATCGCCATCGAGCAGGCCCGTCAACTGGAGTCGAAGGACGTGCGCTCGGAGCACTTGCTCCTGGCCCTGCTGCGTGAGTCCGGCAGCGTTGCCCACCAGGCCCTCCGCAACCTCGGCCTGTCCCACGAGGCGGCCGTCAAAGACGTGCTGGCGATCGAGGCCGAGAAGGGCTGACACGCCGGTCTGCTTTCTCCTTTCTCCCGCTGAAAACCCGCGCCATCTGTACAGTCTGTTGCGCCGGCCGCGGAGAACCGACTTCCTCTCGCTTTCCCTCATTCGACGTCCGGCCCCGGTCGCGGTCGCACACGATCTGTGAGAACTGCGAGGATGTGGGCGAGGATCAGCCTGTCGACCCGGCAGGTTCAGCGGTTATCCAAAGCTGTTTTGGCCTTGCTGCGGAAGGGACTTGCGCGCCGGCGAACGTGGCGGGCGGGCCGGGCGTGGATGAGGCCGACCTGGCGGCCTTTGTGACCGTGCTCACCGGTCCGTGATGGGGATTCGGCACAGGCGCCAGGAAGTACGGAGAACGGAAGATCGGGGATGCGGCCCTCCGGCGTTGAATCCGAGGGTCGGTCTTGCTAGATTGGCAATAGAGTACCGGACGGACGAGGAAGAGGCCGTCCGCTTCGGTTCTTCCAAGCCTCGGTTTCGATTCTCACATATGCAGGAGGAGGTCACGATGAGCCTTCAGCACCGACGAATGAATCGGATGTGGTGCGGATCCGGCTGTATGGTGTTGGCTCTGTTGCTCACGGCGATGCCGGCGTCGGCGGCCACGCGGACCGTGCTGGCGGAGGAGTGGTCGGCGATGTGGTGAGGAGCCTGCGGAAGCGCCGGTCCGGCGCTGAGCCAGATGCTCGACACCTACCCCGACACGTTCACGTTCGTTCAATACCACGCAAGTGACGGCTACGAAAGTGCCTGGTCCGACCAGCGAGGGGGGAGTTTCTATCCAGGGTGGGAGTACATTCCCTGGACCTGGTTCGACGGCCTGACGGCCATTGTGGGATCCTCCGGATTCACCACGGCGTATAACGCTCGTCAGCAGGTACCGACTGACGTAACCGTCGCCCTGAGCGGGGATCCGGTCAGCGGTACGACCTACGAGGTGACCGCAGCGGTGTGCCTGGAAGCGGGAGGCACGGCAAAGACCGTGCGCCTGTACGTCGTTCAGGTTCTTGATCACTGGCCGACGGAGGTGACTTACTCCCGCAACGGTTTCAAGCAGGCCGCGGCCACGGCGGACCTGGCCTTGACGCCCGGCCAGTGCCAGACTGTAGTTCGCAGCTTCACGTTTGATGCGGCGAGCTGGGCGAGTCAGAGCAACATCCGCATCATCGCCTGGGTGCAACAACCGCTGAGTACGGGCCCGGCCGAGGTTTATCAGGCGCATTCCATGTCCTGGCCGTTCCCGGCCGGAGCGGACTGCAATGACAACGGTGTGCCGGACCTCGTGGAGATCAGCCAGGGCACTGCCCTGGACTGCAACGGCAACAGCGTCCCGGATGAGTGCGACATCGACGACGAAACCAGCGACGACTGCAACGGAAACGACATTCCGGACGAGTGTGATCTCGCCTCTGGCGCGTCCGACGACTGCAACACAAACGACGTACCGGACGAGTGCGACGTTGCCCAGGGGCTGAGCCCTGATTGCGACGGGAACATCGTGCCGGACGAATGCCAGCCGGACTGCAACGGCAACGGGGCGGCCGACGTATGCGAGATACTGGCCGGGCTCGTGACGGACGCCGACGGCAACGGCGTGCCGGACGAATGCGAGATCGCCCCGAAGTTCGAGGCGGGGTTCACCACCGCCAACCACACGACAAAGACGGTGACCCTGCAGAACACCTACACGGACCCCGTCGTGGTGTGTACGGGGCAATACTTCTACAACGGCAAGCGGATGATCCCGCGAGTCAGCAATGTGACCGCAAACAGCTTCGACCTGCGCCTGGTGGATCCCACCAACGCATCGCAGACGTACTCCAGCCAGGAAGTGGTGTGCTACTGGGTGATGGAGAAAGGGGTCAGCGAGCTGAACGGCGTGAAGATGGAGGCGTGGAAGTACACGTCGACGGTCACCGACGGCAACGGCGACTGGACGGGCGAGGTACGCCGGT
This sequence comes from Phycisphaerae bacterium, assembly GCA_016929015.1. GTDB lineage: Bacteria > Planctomycetota > Phycisphaerae > UBA1845 > UBA1845 > JAFGJQ01. Next base: position 18,468 of record JAFGJQ010000218.1, read on the forward strand.
ACGGGCGGTACTACGACAACCCGGTGGTGCTCGGCCAGGTGATGAGCGCCAACGACGCTTGGTCGGTGTTCTGGACGCAGGGTCTGCGGAAAGCGGAGATGCCGTCACCCACGGCGTTGCGGACGGGCAAGCACACGGGCAGCACGGGGCTGGACCGCCTGCCGGAAGAAATCGGCGTGATTGTGTTCGAGGCCGTCACGGGCGCCAGCCTGGGCGGCGTTCCGTTTGAGGCCGGGGTCGGTCCGGCCACCGTTCAGGGTCTCCTGCACGGCACGCCGCCGTACACGCCCTATGCGTTGCAGACGCCGATGACGGCGCCGCAGTTCGTGGCCCTTGCCTCGCCGGCCGGCGTGCAGGCGGACACGGGGTTCTGGGTCCAGCGGCACGGCCAGGCGGGCTCGGGCGGCTCGACGTACCTGCTGTTGTCGCTGGATGACGAGCTGGACCGCAAGCATATGACCGGCGAGCGCGTGGCCTACGCCCTGCTGAAAAGTGTGTTGGCCTGGCCGCGGGTGCCGGACTTTGATGCGGACGGCGACGTGGACCTGGCGGATTTCGCGGGATTCCAGGACTGCTTTGGCGAGGCGGTGACCGGCACGTGCCTGAACGCGGAGTTGTCAGGCGACGGCCTGATCGACGCGAATGACGTTCCGGCGTTCGTGGAGCACATGGAGAATCCGTAACTCGAGATATCCTGCGATCGCCCGCAGCCCACAAGTGGACGCCGGGCGGATCGGCGGGAGTGACGGTGCCGCCGTTCGTCGCCGGGCGATGGGGATGTGACGCGGCTGATGCTGCGCCGATTGGACGGGAATCCGGGTCCGGTTTTATGAGAAAGGAGATCGCGATGCATTTCGAAACTTGGGAGAAGCGTGTGCCGTGGACGATTGTGCTGGCAATCTGCGCGGGGTTGACTGTTTCCGCGTCCGCGAGCGCGGCGCCACGCATGGTCCTGGCGGAGGAATGGACGGCTACGTGGTGTGGATACTGCCCAAACGCGGGTATGGCTCTGGGTCAGATGCTGTCCACGTATCCGGAGACATTCACGCTGGTGCAACATCACTACGAAGACGGATACCAGACATCGTGGTCGAATGATCGCCGAGAGGACTTCTATCCGGGATTCGGCGGTGTGCCCTGGGCGTGGTTTGATGGAGTCATCAAAAAGGCAGGCGGCGGAGAAACGCCGGCGGCGGTGTTCGCTCGATACAACAGTGCGTACGCCGATCGCCAGGCCGTGGCGACTGACGTCGCGATCGTTCTGACCGGAGATCTCGCGGGCGGGCAGACATTCTCCATCGGGGCCTCGGTCTGCCTGGAAGCGGGAGGTACCGCCAAGACCGTGCGCCTGTACATCGTCCAGGTTCTCGATCACTGGCCGACTGAAGTGAGTTACTCCCGCAACGGTTTCAAGCAGGCCGCGGCCACCGCAGACCTGACGCTGAATCCGGGCGAATGCCAGACGGTGGTCCGTAACTTCACGTTTGACGCGGACAGTTGGGCCAATCAGAGCAACATCCGGATTGTGGCCTGGGTGCAGGAACCGCTTGCCGCAGGCCCGGCGGAGGTATACCAGGCGAAGGCCATGTCCTGGCCGTTCCCGGCCGGAGCGGACTGCAATGACAACGGTGTGCCGGACCTCGTGGAGATCAGCCAGGGCAC